>NZ_DBMACH010000001.1:0-521021 GCF_057861365.1 Enterocloster sp. | reverse complement strand
GATTCTGTGCCATAGGTTTTTCTCCTGTTCTCGTATTGATTATGATTATATATCAAAATCCTTGAGAATAGGGTGTCAACTTTATTTATACACCATCATTTTAAATTCTTTATCTATCAGACCGACCAGAACGGCCAGCCCTTACCCGATCGGGAACCGACACAGAGTTGCACCGGTACGATGAAGGGATGTTTCTTCCCCTCATCCATGCGCCCCAGCCCGGAGCTTATTCCGTTTCTAAAATCTCAGTCACATCAACCCCAAGGGCCTTGGCAACCCTACCGATGGTTCCTGGCCTAACATTTCGACCAGAAATAACTCCATTAAGTGTGGGTCGAGGAATTCCTGCCTTTTTTTGCAAGTCCTCAGTGTTCATACATACTTGTGCCATTGCAATTTCTAGTTTTCTTCTGTCTGCTCTCATCATTTCACCTCTCATTCTCAGTAGAGTTATTACACTCTGTTTTATTGCATTTTAAACGATAGTTTTGACTCTGTCAAGAACAAAAATAAATAGTTTTGACTCTGTTAAAACCTTTCGGATTATGTTATACTGAATTTATTTAATAAATTGTAAGTAAGAGGTTCTTATATGAGTATAGGAGAAAATATCCGATATTTAAGAAAACAAGCCAAACTCACACAAAAGCAACTAGCTCAAATGGTAGGGGTTAATGAAGTTACTATTAGAAGTTATGAAAGAGGAAAGTACGAGCCTAAAACAGATGTATTGTACCGTCTAGTAAAAGTTCTTGATTGTAACATCAACGAACTTTTAGATAAACCAATTATCCCTCCTGACTTTTTGATGGATAATTTTGAAAAACTTGAAGGTACAGAAGGTATAATGATTAAAAAAAATTTTCCATCAGAAGAAAAAGAAGAAATCAAAAAATTATTTTTAAAGCCTACTCAGGAAATTGACAAATCTGTGCCCAAACTATCATCTAAACCACTCGTACAAAAACAAGATATACCAAACAAATATCTTAATGCCTCAAAAGTCAACAAAGGATCTACACATACAATAGCCACAAACTCTAATTTCACTGGTGATTTAATAATAAAAGAAGAGGATGAAAATTTCAAAAAGCGCCTAATTGAAGCACTTGCAAAAATGAATGAAGATGAGTTGAAAGTTCTTGAAAAGTTAGTTACACAATTAAGCAAAAAACAGCCAGAGGAAAATCCTTAGAGCCATAACATCCTAGTGAACCGATATGCTAATCCAAGAATTTCGATATTACAAAAATTTCAAAAATAAATAAAAGGGGGAGAAAATGAGTATTAAAGGCAAATCGCAGGAACTCTTTATTGGGAAAACAGAAATAAATATACGAGATTATCAATGGACATACAAATTGAAGAAGTTCCGTTATGAAGATATTTCCCGTATAGAATACTGCTTCCGTACTATGACAGAAGGGGGATATATGGATTTTCATGATGAATATGGGCATTTTGAACGTTTCTTCTTTCCTCAGAAATCCAATGCTGCTATACAACGGGCTGTTGATTTTATATCTGAGCATTATCCAGATCTTCCCGTAGAAATGCATGATTTGTCAGAAGACCCGTTTTACTCTAAAAATGTTTTTATCGGGGTAGTATCATTGTTTATTTTCTGGCCCGCTGGTTTAGCGTTATACTGGTGTACTGGAAAAAGAACACTAATGGAACGAATAGTTTTTACTAGTGTAATTCTTCTGATACACTTTTTTGCTTTTTGTATCGCCTATTTAAATGCCACTATACAGATTCAAAACGCATTCGACGAAGCTCGCTATTTTATCGATCAAATCAGAACATTAAATTAAAAACTGCCCCTGCGCCAACAGGAACGGTTCAAACAAAGAAAGGACGGTACTTCATGCCATTACCCAAAGAACAGTACACCTCAAAAGACTATTGGGCTCTGCCGGAAGGTTCACGGGCTGAGCTGATTGATGGACAGCTTTACAGCATGGCCCCACCCAGCCGAATCCATCAGGAAATCACATTCCAGTTAGCTCGTAAACTAGCGGATTATATTGATTCAAAAGAAGGAAACTGCAAAGTATATCCCGCCCCCTTTGCTGTAAATCTGGATGCTGATAATAAAAATTGGGTGGAACCGGATATTTCTGTTATCTGTGATCCTGATAAGCTGACTGACCGGGGATGTTCCGGTGCTCCTGATTTTATTGTTGAGGTGGTATCTCCCAGCAGCCGCCGCATGGATTACGCCCATAAAGTTTCCCTTTATCTGGATGCCGGGGTCCGTGAATACTGGATTATAGATCCCTTAAAAAAATATACTACTGTATACCTCAATGAGCAGGATCCGGCAGAGTTTGCCCCCATTATCTTCCCGTTTGAAAGCAGTATAAAGGTCGGGATCTTCTCCGATCTGTCTATCAATATCAGTCAGCTGCTGTGATTGTTGCGACGTCGCAACACCATGGAGTAACAAAACGTTACCCCGTCGAGAAGATCTACACCCTTTCGCAAATGCGGCGCCACTGAATAACAAAACGTTATTGAGCTGTCGTGAAACGCGACACCTTTTTTGCTGAGGTTGCCATATGCCCCTACCGTTTTGGTGCCTGAGGCTGCCAGAACGAAACGTTATAGCCCTGTTCTCCTCCAAGGGTAGGACATTTGTGGGACACCCTTTAGAAAACGAACCAACTCAATTTTGAGCGGGTTGATTCTGAGGGGCAGAGGCCTAAAAGTGGCAGCTGAATTTTCAGCCGAGCGCAATTTTGCGTCCAAGTGCGAAACCTTACCACCAGTAGCAGGCTGAGCGAATCGTTCACCCAGTCGAATCCAGAAATGGACAGAGCTCTATACCTGTACCCCAAAACAAGGGACAGGTATTGCAGATCCCGGAAGTTGGTTCAACCAACCTCCCAAAGGGTATACGGTATTTTACCGCATACTTTAAAGTCGGTATTCCAGACCTTAGACTTTCGGATGGACTAATAGTAACAGCTCAGCTGTCAATACTGTTGACACCCCAAGAGGGTCCAAGATCTGGACACCCGACACATTGACAATATAATATACTTAACCAGGGAGCTGCTGGGGCGTTATGTCAGCCGCCGGACGTTTTTACAGAAGGAGGCTGGTGCTGATGGTTACATACTCCGATTTATTTCAGTTTGTAATTATGCTTTGCGCTGTTATAACTCTTGTGATCTACCTTACACGCAAAAAATAGCGCCCTCGTCCTGGTAAGATAAGGCGCTATTTTTCATAACTCTTTATTTTGCCGGCGGTCAGGTGTACGCTGACCAGCAGCTCTCTTGTTAAGTATATTATATGCTAATCATACTTATTTGTCAATTTTGTTCTTCCTTCCATCCATGCGCCCCAGCCCGGCAGAGGATCAGGAGGAACCGCATTGAAACACCATTACAACGTATACAGGGGGCCTCTGCCCTTTTGTAGAACTATTACGCTGTCTTTGCCGTCCTGTGCGGCTCTCCCGATCAGAAAGGAGCAACGCACATGACAAACGCAAAGAAAAAGAACACTCTTCCATCTGGAAACTGCCGGATACAGGTATACGATTATACAGACCTGGACGGGAAGAAACATTACAAGAGCTTTACAGCTCCCACTAAGAAGCTGGCGAAAATGGCCGCTGCTGAATGGAAGGCAGCCAAGGAACAGAACCGCATCACACCGGACAATCTAACGGTATATGATGCCGCAGGGCGCTATATCGCAGCCAAAAAGGGCGCTCTTTCCCCTTCAACCATAGTCGGGTATGAAAAGATACGCCGGAACTATTTGAAAGGCCAGATAGGCAT
The DNA here is from genome assembly GCF_057861365.1 of Enterocloster sp. Classification (NCBI taxonomy): domain Bacteria; kingdom Bacillati; phylum Bacillota; class Clostridia; order Lachnospirales; family Lachnospiraceae; genus Enterocloster; species Enterocloster sp. Next base: position 517,224 of record NZ_DBMACH010000001.1, on the reverse strand, counting down.
GACACGGCTTCCGGAGATAGACAGCGCAACTGTACAAATATGGATCAGTGAATTATCCGCCTGCTTAAGCCCCAAGAGCGTAAGAAATGCTTACGGCCTTCTTTCCGCTGTTCTGGATATGTTTTCCCCAGGTACCCAGCTGCACATCAAACTGCCAGCCGCTAAAAAGCCGGCCCTGTACTGTCCAAATGATACGGATATAAAAAAGCTTCTTGCCAGTATCCAAGGGACCGATCTGGAGCTTGCTGTACTGCTGGCAGCCTTTGGGCCGCTTAGACGGGGTGAGATCTCTGCTCTCGATTCAGATCACATCCGGGGGAATACCGTGACAGTAGAGTTTTCTATGGTTCTGGACGAAAACAAAAGCTGGGTTATCAAGCAGCCTAAAACTTCCGGAGGATACCGCACCATTGAAATGCCGCCCTTTGTCATTGAACGCCTGAAACAGAAAAAAGGCCGGGTGGTAAACCTTACCCCGAACCAGATCACACAGCAGTTTGGGCGCAGGCTTAAACAGCTTGATGTACCTCACTTCCGCTTTCACGACCTCAGACACTATGCCGCCTCGATCATGCACGTTATCGGCATACCGGATCAGTACATACTACAGCGGGGCGGCTGGGCTTCTGATAACGTAATGAAAGCCGTATACCGGAATGTGATTGATCTGGAGACAGCCCGGCAAAACAGGAAGATCAACGAGCATTTTAAACAGTTCAAAATTATGTAAGTATCACACGAAATATCACACGCGGCCCGGAAATGCTGATAAATACTAGGGTTTTTTAGGGGTTCGATTCCCCTCAGCTCCACTTTTTAAAAACCGCGTAAATGCTGGGAAAGCCAGTGTTTATGCGGTTTTTTCGTAGCCCGTTTTCCAGATCTGCCAAGGTTTTATCCTGCATTTCAGACCTCTCACAATTTCCATTCACAAACTTCTTACACTCTGTTCATAATTCTGTTACAGATTGATCAAACTCTCTTCATGTTTGCTTTCTATACTGAACATTGTAAAGAGTTAATGCTATTAAACTTTTTTTCATAATACTCGGCCGGCTGAAAAGAATTCAGCCGGCCTCCTCCTTTTTTAACAAAATGAATTTTCTGAATATTGTCTTTATTTTTATCAATTAAACATCTTTATTTTTTTTACAAAAAACACTGGACAAATCGAAAAACTCATGGTAGACTATACGAGTTCTCAGCGATGAGGATACAGTATTAATAAGGCCTGATGGTCAAGCGGTCAAGACGACGCCCTCTCACGGCGTAAACCCGGGTTCGATTCCCGGTCAGGTCATTTGAAAGTGTTTTATAATTATACTTTCGTATTTATGTGTCAATTTAATAAGGCCTGATGGTCAAGCGGTCAAGACGACGCCCTCTCACGGCGTAAACCCGGGTTCGATTCCCGGTCAGGTCATTTGAAACAAGCAGTGTAATTTTCTGCTTGTTTTTTTATGTTTTTACCATCTACAGATAAGAGGACGTGAAAAAGGTCAGCGCCTTCAATATTCCCATGCTGTTTCTGTTAAATGCCGTCTTTGGCATGTATGGCCTTGTCTGGTCTCAGTTTACAGCTGATATATTTACAGTAATCCTGTCCTTCCAGGTCTACAGAAAACATTTTAATAAACTGTAAACAAAAACGTACAGCCTTTCGGAGCACAAGCTTCCTGCAGCTGTACGTTTTCATTTGCATAAACTCTTTTCAGATTAATACAGATTCCTCACCTTGAATTCTTTTTCCAATTCTCTGCGCTGATCCTTTTTGGCAATATCCGCTCTCTTATCGTAAAGCTTCTTTCCTCTTGCCAGTCCGATCTCCACCTTTACCAGACTTCCCTTAAAGTATACCTGAAGGGGCATCAGGGTGTATCCTTTTTCGGATATCTTTCCATTCAGCTTCATAATTTCTGATTTATGAAGAAGAAGACGGCGGATCCGCAAAGGATCTTTATTGAAAATATTTCCCTTTTCATAGGGGCTGATATGCATTCCGTAAATGTAAACCTGTCCCTTATCAATCTTTACAAAAGCTTCCTTCACACTGCACTTTCCCATGCGGATCGATTTGACCTCTGTACCGAAAAGCTCAATTCCGGCTTCATATTTATCATCAATAAAATAATCATGGTAGGCTTTTTTATTATTTGCTACCAGCTTAATACGATCGTTCACCTTTTACCTCCCTCTGCCTCTCTTTTGCTCAGACAGATGTTATTATCATACCACAGGCCCACAGTGAAGTAAAGAAATTGTTACAGATCTCGATCCAGCACAAAATCCACCGTTCGAAGCATCCGGTCCGTCCCTGATACGATCACGCGCACCGGCTGTCCCAGCTTGTATGTTTTCTTTTTCAGTTCTCCTGTAAGCTCATATCGGCTCTCATCAAAAATGTAGTAATCATCCCGGAGCTCGCTGATATGAACCATTCCCTCCACCGTGTTGGGAAGCTCCACATAAAAGCCCCAGTTGGAAACGCCGGAGATTACCCCCTCAAAGGTTTCTCCTATATGCTTTGCCATATACTCGCATTTCTTTAATTTCTCCGTTTCCCGCTCTGCTTCCTCTGCACGGCGCTCTAACGCAGATGTCTGGACTGCCACCTGAGGAAGAAGCTGCTCATAATGCGCCTGTCTTTTCTCCTTTAACTCTCCATGGATCGCTTCCTTTATAATGCGGTGGATCTGAAGATCCGGATACCTGCGGATGGGAGAGGTAAAATGGGTATAGTAGCGGGCCGCCAGTCCAAAATGGCCCGAACATTCCGTTGTGTATTTTGCCTGTTTCATGGAACGCAGCGTCAGCCTTGCTAAAAGCGGTTCCTCCGGTGTTCCTTCAATTTTGTCCAAAAGTTTCTGAAGCTCCTTTGGATGGATTTCTCCTTGCTGCATACGGATAAAATAGCCGAAATTATTGATAAAAACACTCAGCTGCTTCATTTTTTCCGGATCCGGCGTATCATGCGTTCGATAAAGAAAGGGTACGGACTGCCAGTAAAAATCCTCTGCCACCGTTTCATTTGCCAACAGCATGAAGTCCTCTATGATCTTTGTAGCTGTATTGCGCTCATAGGGACGAATCTCCAGAGGGCGTCCTTTTTCATCCAGAAAAATTTTACTCTCAGGGAAATCAAAGTCAATAGCCCCTCTTTTCCTGCGCCGTTCTCTCACAATTCCCGAAAGCTCTTCCATCCGTTTAAAAAGCGGCACAAGCTCTGCATGTTCCTCCTGAAGCCCTTCCATTTCTCCAGTCAAAATTCCGTTCACCGCAGTATAGCTCATCCGCCTGTCTACGCAGATTACTGTTTCGCAGATTCTATGGTCTGTCACATTCCCCTGGCCGTCTATCTCCATGATACAGCTTAACGCCAGACGGTTCGTTCCCTCATTTAAGGAGCAGATTCCATTAGAAAGCTTGTGCGGCAGCATAGGGATCACGCGATCCACCAGATACACACTGGTTCCTCTCCGAAGCGCCTCCCGATCCAGAGCGCTGTTCTCCTTTACATAGTGGCTTACATCCGCAATGTGGACTCCCAAAATATAATTACCCTCCGGTGTCCGTCCAAGCGTCACCGCATCGTCCAGATCCTTGGCGTCTTCCCCGTCAATGGTCACAGTCTGAAGCCCGCGAAGATCCAACCGTCCTCTGCAAGGCTCCTTCCACCCGTCATTAGAGACCAGATCATCCAAATAATACGGCATATCCTCACGAAAGCGTTTTCCTTCAGACACTGCTTCTGTCTCCAGCTCATCCGGTATCGCTTTTAATTCCTCCATCACATCCTCAGGAAATGATTCTGCAAGCCCATAGGCCCGCACCAGGGATAAAATATCCGTGCCGGGATCATTGACATGTCCCAGGATCTCTGTAATCCGTCCCTCCGGCTTTCTTCCCGGACCGCCAAAATCTGTAAGCTGCACCACTACCTTATGGCCCGTTACAGCCCCCTGGCTGCAGCCCTGAGGGATAAATATATCCCTGGAAAGCTTCACATTATCAGGCACAACAAAGCCAAAATTTTTACTTTTCTGAAAATATCCTACAACCTCACGGTTTGCGTGCTCCAGCACCCGGATCACTGCCCCTTCCGGACGGCGTCCTTTCTGTCCATCGGATGTGATCACGATCTGCACCCGATCTCCATGCAGGGCAGCCCCGGTCTTGTCCTCTGGAATAAATACATCCCTCTCCATTCCCTCAACTGTAACAAATCCGAATCCTCTGGAATGGCCGCTAAAAAGGCCGTTCACAGAAAAAGTCTCTGATCTGGCATATTTTCCCTTCTTTGAGACTCCGATCACACCATCCTCCACCAGCTTATCAAGGACCTCCTGAAGCTCCTCTCTTCTGGATTTTGGAATATCAAGCAGCATGGCAAGCTCTTTTGCCTTCATAGGCACATATGCTTTGTCATTCATCAGCTCTGTCAGCATTTTCTTTCTCTGTTCCAATTGTTCTTTTTCCATGTATCCTCTTTTCTGTCTATTCATTTAAAAAAACACCCTTCAATGCGATACATGAAAGGGTGTTTTTGTGTCCGTATTATTATCCCTGAACCTTTAAAATAATATTCAGGATCAGCGTGATGATCATAAATACAATAGCGCCGTATCTTGTAAAGTGCTCTAATGCACCCTCCATGGAACGGCCTTTATTTTTGCTCCAATAGCTCTCAGCCATGCCGCCGATAGCGCCGCCCAGTCCATTGGACTTACCCTCCTGCATCAGAATTACGATTGAAATAGCGATGCCAAGGAGTACATATATGATCGATAAAATAACCTGAATCACTGCCATGACCTGTACCTCTTTCCGTTTCCTTATAGTCAAACAAAACTAATATATCATACTTTTTCTGTAAACTCAAGGCTTTTCTTGCGGTTTTACCCGAAAAGACCGCCTTATATCCCGAAAAAGCTATGGAAGAATCTTAGCGCCGTCTTCTCCTACCGAATATCCATCTGGCGTTGTACAAGATACCAGCATAGCTCCTGATTCGCTGCAGAAATAGGATTTTCCGTTCCAGTCAATCCATCCTGTTTTCATATAGCCTTCACTGTCAAAAAAGTACCAGTCTGAATCGATCATCTGCCAGCACTCCTTCGGCCAGGAGCCGTCCCTGTTTTCATACCACCAACCGCGCTCATTCTGCTTCCAGTTTCCCTTCCACTCAGATAAATCCTCCTCTGTCACCTCAAACCATGGAGATTCTTCCCAATCGCCCAGATTGTCCCTGATATCAACGGCTCTTACTTTAAAATAATAATTTCCTGCCTTGGGAATCTGCTCTGCAAAATCAAAGCTGTTTTCTGTCACCGTATGAACCGAGCCCACGCCATCCTCCGTGGAGCTTCCTCCCCGGCCCCGGCACAGACGCACCTTATATTTTTTTGCGATCCCATTCTGATCCCAGTGAGCAATGGCATTGTCCTCATCCCAGATAAGTCCTGATACCTCCAGATCCTCATCCTCTTCATCCAGCTTGTCAAGCGTTACCACCAGACGCATCATTTCCCTATCATACTTGGTAGAGCTTGAAACATACTTTACATCATCCCCCGTAAAGGTAAACGCACTTTTTCCTGATTTTTTAAAATAACAGTCGCTGTCTGCCTCCAGCCATATTTCCACTTTGGGGCGAACGCCTCCTGCCCAGTATTCCTGCTCATTGACAAAATCTGCGCTTTCCACGGAGCAGCTTCCATCTTCTACCGATACATCGATGTACGCCTCTGAGTCTCCCGCCTGAATATCCGCGCTGAAATTCAGCGTAATGCGGCCTACCGGCGTCCTCTCCTCTTTCGCCGATGCCGGAACAGCAAGAAGACAGGATAATACTGCTGCCATAAAAATCCCTTTCCACAGTCTATGCACGTTTACTGCTTTCATTGTGTTTTCCCCTTTCCATTTCTTATGTATTTTTGCTTTTCTAAGTATATCATAATCCACTCATTTAAGCTACCTTAACCCATTTCATCAAAAACCGAAGAGTTCTTTCAATCATAACGCATTTTTGTTTTGCCATTTTCTCATATTGACAAATCCTATCTTTCCCGCGTATAATGAGGCCATAAAACAGGAGCACGACTGTTTGCAGCTATCAACCCGGACGAAAGGAGGATTTACTATGAATGCAGCTATAAACAATGATACAGCAGTCAAATTTCTCAGAGGTTCTAAACTCCATATCTGATTGGATATTTCTGTATTCACAGGCAAAGTCCATTCCAAATATTTCCAGTTTCCCGCCTCTGAGCCTAACCGTTTATGAGGTGTTTTTTTGCGCCCTTTTTCAGGCAAAACACCCTTACAGAGAAAGGAATACAATGAAAACAGTAACTGGAATCTATACATCCGCTATCATTTATCACACAAATAACCCCAAAACCTCCATTGAGCCATATGCTTTGGCCCAGATCCAGATGCTCTGTGACAATCCAGCCTTTGAAGGCAGCAAGATCCGCATCATGCCGGATGTCCATCCCGGAAAGGCAGGCACCATCGGTTTTACTGCCACTGTCGGAAAACAGATCTTGCCGCAAACGGTAGGAATTGATATCGGCTGCGGAATTACCATGGCCAGACTGTCCGGCAAAGTCCGAACGGATCATTTTCCCAAGCTCGACTCACTCATCCGGGAACAGATTCCCTCTGGCTCACAAATCCGCAGAACACTCCACCGATACGCAGATCACTTCCATCCGGAAGCCTTCTGCTGCAAAAACAGCATCAATGAGGTAAAAGCCGTTTTAAGTCTGGGAAGTCTGGGCGGAGGAAACCATTTTATTGAACTGGATCAGGATGAAAATGGCTGTTTTTACGTTATCATTCATTCTGGAAGCCGCTGTCTCGGAAAGAATATTTTCGATCATTATATGAAAAAAGGCCAGAAATACTTAAAAAAACAGGGCCTTCACGTTCCATATGAGCTCACATGGCTGGAAGGCGGTTTAAAAGAGCAGTATTTAAATGATCTTGAACTGACACAGCAGTTTGCCGCACTGAACCGGAAAGCTATTCTGGATGAACTTCTCCGCGGAATGAAGTGGAAAGCGGATACGGTCATTTCCTGCCAGCATAACTATGTGGATCAGACCCAAAATCCCCCCATCCTGCGCAAAGGCGCCATTTCGGCCCAAAAAGATGAACCTGTTATTATTCCCATTCATATGAAAGACGGGGTTATTCTCGGAAAAGGTCTGGGAAATCCTGACTGGAACTGTTCCGCCCCTCACGGCGCAGGGCGGATCATGAAAAGAGTAGATGTGGGAAAACACTGGACTCTTTCTGATTACAAAAAAGAAATGAAAGGGATCTATTCCCCCAGCATCTCCAGGAGGACATTAGATGAAGCCCCCTTTGCCTACCGGTCTCTGGAGGAAATCCGTTCGGCGGCGGCTGATGCCGTATCCATAGAAAAAATCCTGCGCCCGGTATACAACTTCAAAGCAGGAGAGGAGGCGTAAAAATGGCTAAGTACAGAGAAATCCCCTGTAAGTATTATGAAGCGTTTGGCCTCTGCCAAAAAGGGCGGAACGCCTGCCACAAAACCTACTGCCAGCACTGCGGCAAATATGTTCCCCGGGCAAAGGTTCGCTGTATCAACAAAAAGAAGGAATTTCGCTTTCATTCCCCCATCTCATGATACAGCTGAAAAAAATCATCGGAGGTGCACTCTTCTCCCTGTGAAAAGTCCACGCCCTCCCAAATCCCGTTTTTCAGGCGGATCGGATGGTTCTGAATAAACGGCGTATAAATCTGGTCAAAGGCTCTGGCTTTTTTTTCTTCCAAAAGCCGGAGCTTTCTGGCAGCTGTAGCTTCCTCATCATAGGCCGATATGCATTTTTGAATATAAAATTTCCCTTCCCAGGAAATAATTTCGCTGATCTGATCCTGTTCCAGAGAAAAAGCCGTCTCCTCCAAAGCATTTAATGTATCGCTCCACTCCAGCTGAAACTCGACCTGGCTGCCGCCCGACTCTTTTTCAGCGATAGAAGCAAAATCAGCTTTTGGCTCATTGACCTTTTTCCACAGCGTCTCCGCCTTTTCTTCTGTATCTGTTTCAATCTGCAGAATCCGGATCACTTTTGCCTCTGCGTCACTTACCTCCAGCGCTTTTTCATCTGTCAGCTGAGATACGGTTTTATCCGCCAGATAATATTTGCTGTATAAATCGTAGATTTCATCCTTGGATACCTTCATATAATCCAGATCCTCCGGTGTAAGGGATGAAAAATAGGTATCCGTCAGACTCTGCACCTGCGTCTTTTCCTGATTGGTAAGCTCAACCCCTTTTTCTTCTGCCAAAAGATTTATGGCTGCCAGTTCTGTCAAAAACTGCTCCATCTGGCCTTTTAAAAGGGATTCAAAGGTGGTTCCCGATCCATCAGCCGCAACAGACCAGAGCTGTCCGGTGTAGATGTTCTGATAGCGGTTGCGCTCCGTCGCCGCAACAGTCATGATCTGCCCCGGCGTGTACTCTGCTGCAGAACCCTTTGCGTTCTGATAGGATGCCGTCTGTCCGCAGGCCGCCAGACATCCCGCTGAAAACGCGATCAGAAATCCCTGCTTTAAAGGCCGGAACCATTTTCTTTTTTTATCCTTCCTTCTCTGGTCCAATGAAGTCTCCTTTCCAGTCGTACATTCTACAGAAGATATTTAAGAATTTTCAAAACTCCGTCATTTACATTGCTATCCGCCTGAAATCTGGCAGCCCGGCGCACTTCCTCTCTGGCATTTGCCACAGCAAAGCTGTAGTATGCCTGATCAAGCATCTCAAGATCATTGAGCTGATCGCCAAACGCCATTGTTTCTTCCGGGCGGATATCCAGACTCTCCTGAATGGTTTTTACAGCATTTCCCTTATTTACCCCCAAAGCCATGCAGTCCATCCACATATCTCCGGCACAGGCAAGCTTAAGCTCTGTTCCAAATTCATCAAACACAAAACGGGTGGCCTCCTCGATGCCGTCCGGCTTGTAAATAGATATTTTTACAGGGGGCTCCTCAAGATCTAATAAATCTTCCACCCGGTTCAGCTTAAATTTATACCCATCAACAAGCCAGCGCACAAGGTCTTCATTTTTTGAATCCACATAATCTCCTCCGGCACAGGCATAAACAAGTTCAAGCTCCGGATGACGGCGGACGGAGCGGATCACCCGTTCTGCCAGTTTCTTATCAATCGTATAGGTATAAAGACTGCGGCCATGGCAGCCAATATAGGAACCGTTATTGGAAATATAAAAAATCTTTTTCTTTACCGGGTCAAAGGTATGCTCTACACTGGACCAGGGCCGTCCGCTGGCTATGGCAAACTGAATCCCCTTTTCTCTCAGTTTCAGGATCACCTCAAACAGTTCCGGATTGATATCGGCAGATCCGTCCTCTACCAGTGTTCCATCTACATCGGATACTATAAGTTTAATCATCCTGTGTTCCTCCATTTTCTGTCAAAAGTGTGTTCATCTCATGGACCAGACGCCCTAAAGGCAGTCCTACCACATTGGTATAATCTCCCTGTATCCCCTTTATATAGGCCGCAAAACTGCCCTGTATCCCATATGCGCCTGCCTTATCAAGCGGCTCCCCGCTCTGTGCATATGTAGAAATTTCATCCTCTGTCATGGGCCAGAGTTCTACATTTGTGCGCTCCGCAAAGGATGTTCCGTGCAGTTCTCCATTCTCCATACACAGGATTACCGTAACACCGGTATAAACCTGATGTTCCCGGCCCTGAAGCTTCTGTATCATTTCGACAGCCCTCTCCGGGGTCTGAGGCTTTCCAAGAATTTTCTCATCCAGGACAACCACTGTATCGGCTCCAATGACTAAGGTTCCAGACTCACAGCCTGCGGCAATATCCTGCGCCTTTACAGCGGCCAGTTCCATCACCAGCTCCTCCGGCGTCTCAGCCTGGGACTTTTCCTCCTGCACGCTGGGCCTGATCCGGGCTTTGATCCCAATCTGTTCCAAAAGTTCCTTTCTTCTGGGAGAACCGGAAGCTAAAACCACCGGATGACCCTTAAAATATTCTGTCATTTTCATTTCTATTCTCCTGCTCTTATCTGTAAATATGGGAATATGCCTGTACGCGGGAAAATACCTACGACGCAAAAGGGGCCATGGCAAAAGCCACGGTCCGCATCTGCTGGTTCATATGAATGTAAGGGGCTGCTGATGATTTCTCAATAATAGGAATCCAGAAGCAGAGACAGGCCAATTCCCAAAATCGCTCCGGCCAGAACCTGAAGGGGCGTATGGCCCACATACTCCTTAAGTTTCTCCTGAAGAACCTCCGCATTGAGCTTCAGAGGATTTTCCATCAAAATGGAATTTAAAAGCTTTGCCTGTTTTCCCGTCTCTCTGCGCACTCCGATGGCATCATACATGACGACCATGGCCAGAACAAAGGATACGGCAAATTCAAAGGAGCCAGCGCCGTATTCCAGCGCCGCAGCCGTCGTCAATGCACAGACCGTAGCTGAATGGGAGCTTGGCATACCGCCCGATCCCACCAGACGTTCCGCATTAAAGCTTTTGTTTAAAGCGCAGTCGATGAGCGTCTTTAAAACCTGGGCTACTGTCCAGCCTACTACGGCACTTACAAGGATCTGATTGCCAAGCATATCGTTCCAAACATTCATAGTGTAGTTTCTTTCCCCTTTCTTCGGGTATTTATCTGTTTAAATGCAGTGTCTCTCAGCCGATCAGCCAGTCATAAAGCTCCTGATATTTAGCTGCTGAGGTCTTCCATGAAAAGTCTGCCGCCATGGCACGGTCGATTATCTTGTTCCACTCCCGGCGTCTGCTGTAATATACATACTTGGCATAGCGTATGCTGCCTAGCATCTCATGCGCATTGTAATTGGCAAAGGAAAATCCCGTTCCAGTACTCTCATATTCATTATATGGCTGAACCGTATCCTTCAAACCGCCGGTTTCCCGGACAATGGGTACCGTTCCGTAGCGCAGGGCCATAAGCTGGCTTAAACCGCAGGGTTCAAACAGGGACGGCATCAGGAATGCGTCACAGGCTGCATAAATCTTGTGAGACATGGCCTCAGAATAATAGATCTGGGCGGAAACCCTGTCGTGATACTTCCAGTCATAGTGACGGAACATATTTTCATAGCGTTCATCACCCGTTCCAAGAACCACCAGCTGCATGTCGTCACTGCAAAGCTCATCCATCACACACTGGATCAGATCCAGGCCCTTCTGGTCTGTAAGACGGGATACAATACCCACCATAAACTTCTTCTCATCCACAGGAAGTCCCAGCTCCTGCTGGAGCGCCTTTTTGTTTTTCGCCTTTTCCTTGCGGAAATTCTTTGCATTATATTTCTGGGCGATAAAAGGATCGGTCTCCGGATCAAAATCATCATAATCAATTCCGTTTACGATTCCCCGAAGACTGTTGGCCCTGGCCCGCATCAGGCCATCCAGGCCTTCTCCGTAAAACGGCATCTTGATCTCCTCTGCGTATGTATTGCTTACCGTGGTAATGGCATCCGCATATACAATACCGCCCTTTAACAGATTGCCGTCCTTATAGGCCTCCAGCTTATCTGGAGCAAAATAGTAATCTGGAAGCTCTGTAAAACGCTTGATGGTCTTTACATCCCACACCCCCTGGAACTTTAAGTTGTGGATGGTGATAACAGACTTCATATTGCGGAAGAAATCACCTCCCCGGAAAGTATCCTTTAATAGTACAGGAATCAGGCCTGTCTGCCAGTCATGGCAGTGGACCACATCCGGCTGGAAGCCGATCACAGGCAGGGCAGAAAGAGCAGCCCTGCAGAAAAAGCAGAACTTTTCCAGATCCCAGTACCAATCGCCATATGGCTTTTCTCCGTTAAAATAGCTTTCATTATCAATAAAATAAAATGTGATCCCCTCATGGACATACTGTAAAATTCCTACATAACGGCTCTGTCCCAGATAATCCATGTAAAAATGATCCACATACTGCATCCTGTCTCTCCACTCCTGCTTGATGCACAGATATTTGGGAATCATGACTCTTACGTCAAAATAATCCTTATCAAAACATTTTGGCAGAGAACCTACTACATCTGCCAGTCCCCCGGTTTTAATAAATGGTACTGCTTCAGAAGCTGCAAATAAAATCTTCTTCATCCAAACCCTCCCTCTCCTGACGTATCCAGGCGGCGTTTTGCCTTACCATATAGTATAGCGTACTTTTTCAAAATTAGGAAGCTGTTTTCTTAGGATTTGTCTTAAATTTTTTTGTATTCCAGGAATATTTTATCAGAAATCAGAGCAATGAATTCAGAATTGGTAGGCTTTCCTTTTCCCGTACTGATGGTGTATCCAAACAGCTCATCAATCGTTTCCATTTTACCTCTTCCCCAGGCCACTTCAATCGCATGGCGGATCGCGCGCTCTACGCGGCTGGCTGTAGTCTGATTTTTCTTGGCAATCGCTGGATAAAGAATTTTTGTAACAGAACCCATCATTTCCTGATCCTTTACAACCATAATGATCGCATCTCTTAAATACTGGTAGCCCTTGATGTGGGCGGGAATTCCCAGTTCATGAAGCATCTTTGTGATATCTGCTTCCAGATGTTCTTCCATATACTCTTCCTTTGTAACCGCAGGCTCTTCCATCACAGCCGGCCTTGGCACTTCCATCATCTTTCCTGCCGTGATCCGGCGCGGAAGATGGCCTGCGTGACGGATCTTCCTCATGAGGATATCCCGGTCAAAGGGCTTCATCAGATAATAATTTACTCCGGCCTGAAACGCTTCCTCCGTAACCAGCTCACTTCCGGCAGCACTGAGCATGATAAAAACAGGATGCTTGCGAAACGTGTCTCTGTGATTGAATTTCTCAACAATTGTAATCCCGTCTACTTTTGGCATAACCATATCCAGAAGCACAATATCTGGTGTAGTGTCCTTTATCATATCAATGGCATCCTCTCCATTGTCAGCTTTTCCAATGACCGTCAGCCCGTCCTCGGCATTGATCATCTCATCCAAAGTACTTAATACCATGGGATTATCATCCACAATTACCACGTTTAATTGTTCCTGCTTTTCCATTTTTCCTCCTTATTACATCAGGACCGGGAGTATTATCCCCCCCTTGTCCAAACTAGCACAAAGGAGCCGCCCATTTACGGCCCCTTTGTCTTTAAAAGTAACATTTTATATTATACCGTTACTTATTGTCATTTGACAATATATGGTAATCGCAAATTTAGACACAAAATTTCGACTATTTTTAGTGTTTTTCGACTATTTGTAACCCATCTTTTCATTCTTCCCCATATTTCATCATATCATCTGCCAGTATTCCATAGCCTCTTGATGGATCCTGGACAAACACATGTGTTACAGCTCCGGCCAGTTTTCCATTCTGAAGAATGGGAGTACCGGAAAGTCCCTGGACAATACCGCCTGTAAGCGAAAGAAGCTCTGGATCTGTTACCTTAAGAACCATTGCCTTATTTCGTTTGGACGGGCTTTGATCCACCTTCTGTATTTCTACTGTATAGTCCTTTACTTCACCCGAAACAGCCGTTCGGATGACTGCCGGCCCCGGCTTTACCTCCTGACATCTGGCGACCTCCATCGGTTCTCCCTGGATCTGCTTTTTAAGCTGCTGATCGACCATTCCAAAAATACCGTCCTCCGTATTAGCGGTAATCTCTCCCCTGCAGGACTGCGGACCATAGTAGATCACCCCCGAAAGAAGCCCCGGCTTTCCCGCCTCTCCCTTTTCCACTCCCATAATCTTAGCTGTGTAGAGAGCGCCTGTCTCTATTTCCACCAGTTCTCCCGTATCACTGTCGCTTATCCCATGGCCCAGGGCTCCGAAATGTCCGTTGGGATCCACATAAGTGATAGTACCGATCCCCTGGGTATCATCCCTGACCCAGGCCCCCAGCTTATAGCTTCCGTCCTCTCCCTTTACCGGAGACAGGGCTACCTCCATGTTTTCTCCTCTGCGCCGTATGGTAAGACTTGCTTCTCCCCCGTTCCACTTCCCCACTTCCCTGACCAGATCCTCCTTGGTTGACAGCGGCGTTCCGTTAAACGTTTCAATGTAATCCCCTGATTTTAATTTGCCGAAAGCCGGCTCGGTTTCCCGGCCGTCTTCCCTGGTAATCCGTCCGGTTCCTACCACCATGACTCCCTGAGATTTCAGATAGATTCCTATGGGACTTCCGCAGGGTATGGCATACCTGGTATCCACTACATCCACCTGTATTTCTTTCAGCTTGATCAGCCCCAGAAGCTTCAGATTCATCTGATAACTTCCCTTTTTTCCCGCAAAAACATGAAATGGCTCGCTGCTGTTTACAGTGATCTCATCCCCCGGAATATTGCTTTCATTTCCCAGGGATACCTCTGCGCTTTCGCTGGAAAGCGTAGCCCGCCAGGGCAGAGAAAATGAAAATTCCTCTTTCTGGTTTTCAAGCATACTGATCTGATCGGGTACTGCCCGGTATGCAAGATGCCACACAAAGACCCCTCCGGCTATGGCTGACAGCCAGAACCCCAGGGCCAGCTTCCGGTAAAATCCCCCTGTTCTCCTCATCATATGCCCTGCCTCCTTTTCTAATGATCCTGTCATTAGTATGAGTCTGCATGGCATATTTCAATCTGGTTTTATCTTTCCATCCATGGCTTTTTTGTCTGGTCTGCCAAATCCTTCATTTCGTGTGCATTTTTAAGAACTGCCTCTGTGATCTGCGCGCCGCCTAACAATCTGGCAAGCTCTCTTATGCTTTTCTCCCGTCCAAGACGTTCAATGGTGGTAGCAGTGGAACCCTCACTGGCCGATTTAAGTATTTCAAAATGGATATCCGCCATAGCTGCGATCTGAGGCAGGTGGGTGATACAGATCACCTGGTGGCTGCCTGCAATATAAGAAAGCTTTTCTGATACTTTCTGGGCTGTGCGTCCGCTGATGCCTGTATCAATTTCATCAAAAATAAGCGTGGGGATCTCATCTGAATCCGCCAGCACCGTCTTGATCGCCAGCATAATACGAGAGAGCTCGCCTCCGGAAGCCACATCCTTTAAAGGACGCATAGGCTGTCCCGGATTGGTGGAAATAAGAAACTGAACCTCATCCCAGCCATCCGGCGTAAAATGATCCAGCGTTTCAAATTCCATATCAAATTCCACATCCAGGAAATTTAAATCAAGAAGTCCGCTCCGGATCCGTTTTACAAGCTCCACCGATGCTTTTTTACGTATTTCTGATAAGTCTGTACAGAGTCTGCAAAGATGATCCGTGGAAATTTTCAGCTTCTTTTCCGTCTGTTCCCTAAATGCATCATAATTTTCCAGTTCTTCCAGGCGTTTCCTTTTTTCTTCCAGACTGGCCTGGATTGCCAAAACCGAAGCTCCGTATTTGTTTTGGAGGCTGTGGATCTGATCCAGACGCTCCTCCGTCTGTCTCCAGCTTTCCTCATCAAACTCCATACTGCTTATATAAGCTGAAATTTCCCTTCCGGCATCACTTAATATGGCCTCTGCATCATAAAGCTGATCTCTTATGCTCTGCAATGCTTCATCATACTCTGTCACCTGCTCCACCGACCGAAGGGCTCTTGTAACTGCATCTGCCTGAAGGCTGTCATAGGCTTCATTCAGATTTTCAGCAATGCGTCTTGCATGGGAGAAACGGCGGTAACGAGCGGTCAGCTCCTCCTCCTCCCCTTCTTTTATATTGCCCTCTTCAATCTCCTGGATTTCAAAACGCAGGAAGTCCGCTTCTCTGAGTCTGGCGTCATGATCCATCTCAAAGGAGGATAGCCGTTTCTTTAGAATACAGTAATTTTTGTATTCCTCTTCCATCTTCTTTTTTGCCGGTTGGGTTTGAGCCTTGACATAGGCATCCAGGATTTCAAGATGTTTTGATTTATACAGCAGAGACTGATGCTCATGCTGACCGTGAATATCTAAAAGCAAGCCTGTGATCTGTCTCAGCCTTGCTGCCGTAACTGTCTCATCATTGATGCGGCTGATACTGCGTGACGGGGTGATTTTCCTTGAGATGATCACCAGGCCATCCTCGGTAGGTTCTGTATCCAGTTCCCGCAGCGCCCGCAGCCTGTCTTCTCCCTTGACTGAAAAAACGAGCTCTATATAGGCATAATCGGCTCCGTGGCGTATGCTGTCTCTGGAAGCCTTTCCTCCCAGAGCCATACTCACGGAGCCGATTATAATGGATTTACCGGCGCCGGTCTCGCCGGTAAGAATATTTAGGCCCTCGCCAAACTCCACATCTGCTCTTTCAATAAGGGCCAGATTTTTAACGTGCAGCTCTAATAACATATCGATCAGTCCTCCACCATCTTTTTGATCTTTTCCATCACGATGATCGTGTCATCCACACTGCGTACCGCACACATGATGGTGTCATCCCCTGCAATACAGCCTACTACCTCCTGAAAATGGATGGCGTCCAGGGCGGCCGCCACTGCCATTGCCATACCGGCTACGGTCTTGATCACAAGAATGTTCTGTGCCATATCCATGGACATAAAACCATCCTTTAAAATACGGATATATTTGATCGCAGAGGTTCCTCTTGGACTTTCAAGAACCATATACCGTTGTCTTCCGTTTTCTCCCTGAATCTTTGTAAGCTTTAATTCACGGATATCTCTGGAAACAGTCGCCTGAGTCACATTAAAACCAGACTGGTTAAGCTTTTCAGCCAGTTCCTCCTGCGTTTCGATCTCATATTTCCCGATCAGTTCCACAATTTTACTGTGGCGTTCTACCTTCATCTATCTTTCCTCCTTGTTAAGCTCTGCAAAGCGCAGAGCTTTTGTGGCTGTTTCTCAGATTCCGCTTAAATGATCGCTTAAATTCTGCATAAACGACTGCTTTTTCCTTCGGATCATCACTGTCTCCAAAGCGGAACGCTCTGCGATCAGGCAGTCCCCCGTCTCCAGATCTGCCCAGGAATCTCCGTCAAAGGAAACTCTTCCGCTGCTTAATACCCCGATCTGGATCCGATCCTCTGCTGCGAGCACAATGCTTCTCGCATTTAGGGAATGAGGACACACCGGAGTCAGGGCCATCATCCGGCCTGCCGGAGCCATCACTGGCCCACCGGCGGACAGGTTGTAGGCCGTGGAACCGGTGGGCGTTGCCACCAGGACTCCATCTGCGCTGTAATGGTTTAAGTATTCATCATTCACTGATACCTGATACCGGAGTACCCGCAGGGGAACCCGGCTGGTAACAGCGATTTCATTTAGCGCAATATCTTGAAATACGGGTTTTCCCTGATGAAACACTGTTCCCCGTATCATCATTCTCCGCTCCAGCTCAAAACGGTTCTCGATCAAAGAAGCAATGGCTTCTTCAATCTCATCCTGAGAGCTGATCTGGTTTAAAAATCCCAAATGGCCCCGGTTTACTCCCAAAAGAGGGATATTCCTGCCTGCCAGATCTCTGGCCGCCTGGATCAGGGTGCCGTCTCCGCCAATGGTTATCACACATTCTGTATCCTCCGGGACCAACTCAGAAGGCGTATGCTTTCCGTATTTATTATGCTGAGCCAGGGTGAGAAAACGGCACTCAGCCCCTCTTTTTTCCAGGCATTCCCGGATATACGCCCTGGTTTCAGGAACAAACTCTTTCGCCAGATTGGCAATCAAAAAAAATCGTTTCATCTGCCACTTACCGCCATTTCCTATGAACGATCCAGAGTTTGATGTGCGTCAGCTACCACTGCCTTCGGATCGGCAGCCGCTTCCCGGCGCACCGCATACTCTGCCTCCTGATCCTCTGGATGCTTCTGAAGATAGAGCAGGTACTCAATATTTCCTTCCGGCCCCTTGATCGGAGAAAATTCCAGATTCAGGGCCTCAAATCCGATGGAAAGCGCATAATCGATCACCATGTCGATCACTTCCAAATGAACGGCCGGCTCTCGAACAACGCCTTTTTTTCCTACTTTTTCCCTGCCTGCTTCAAACTGCGGTTTAATCAGGCAGACGATCTGCCCATTGTCCTCTAAAAGAGCCTTCACAGGTCCCAAAACCTTAGTAAGTGAAATAAAGGACACATCAATACTTGCAAAGCCAATAGGATCTGCAATATCCTCCGGAGTCACATAGCGGATATTGGTTTTCTCCATGCAGACCACACGCTCATCATTGCGCAGCTTCCAGGCAAGCTGTCCATGGCCCACATCGACAGAATACACCTTCACCGCTCCATTCTGCAGCATACAGTCTGTAAAGCCGCCGGTGGAAGCCCCTACATCCATGCAGATCTTTCCATCCAGGCGGACGCCAAAACGATCCATGGCCTTTTCCAGCTTCAGCCCTCCGCGGCTTACATATTTTAAAGTACTGCCTCTGACCTCAATGGGCGCCGTTTCCTCAAAAGTCGTTCCGGCTTTATCCTCCTTCTGCCCATTTACATACACAATACCGGACATGATCAAGGCCTTTGCCTTTTCCCGTGACTCTGCCAGATTACGCTTTACAAGCAGTACGTCTAATCGTTCTTTCATCTGTATTTCTCCTGTCTTTCATTCAGACGGTCTCTGCCGTTCTTCTCCGTTTTCTTCCCTGTGGATACCGGAAAGCCAGCCCTCTTCCTTCAGTCTTCGGATAATGGAATCGCTGTCAATTCCCAGTCCTTTCCGAAGAAGCGATACATTTCCATGCTCCACATATGCATCCGGAAGAGCAATATTCACAACCTTAACCTCCGGATAATGGCTGTGGATATAGGCAGTCACTGCAAGGCCATATCCGCCCTGAAGCACATTTTCCTCCAGGGTCACAAGCAGACGGTGGTTTTTTGCCAAGCGTTCTGTCAATTCTTTATCAAACGGTTTTACAAAACGGCCGTTTGCCAGGCTGCAGGAATACCCCTCTTCCTTAAGCTTTTCCCTAATATGCTCTGCCGTACTTACCATGCTTCCAACCGCCAGAAGCGCAATATCACTTTCCTCACAGAGCAGCTCTCCCTTTCCGTAGATAATGGGCTGCCTGTATTCCCTAAGCCCCCTGTAAGCGGTTCCTCTGGGATAACGGATCGCAAGGGGTGCATTGTAATCCATGGCAAATTCCATCATAGCGCGCAGCTCCCAGAGATTTTTCGGAGCCATTACCGTCATATTGGGGATGGAGGTCAGATAGGAATAATCAAAGATTCCCTGGTGGGTCTCTCCGTCGCTTCCCACCAGTCCTGCCCGGTCTACGGCAAAAAGGACCGGAAGATTCTGGATACATACGTCATGAAGCACCTGATCGTATCCTCTCTGCAAAAAGGAGGAATAGATTGCCACCACAGGACGCAGGCCCGCAGCCGCCATGCCCGCAGCGCTTGTCACTGCATGAGCCTCCGCAATTCCCACATCAAAAAAGCGGTCCGGAAACTTTTTTCCAAAAGCTGCAAGTCCCGTACCGTCAGGCATAGCCGCTGTCACGGCTACCAGCTTTGGATGGGTTTCCCCAAGCTGGCACAGCTTTCTGGAAAATACCTCTGTATAGGAGGGTTCCTTCTTTTTCCCATTTTCTTTTCCCGTTGCAATATCAAAAGGACCCACACCGTGAAATATGGAAGGATTCTTCTCCGCAGGTTTATATCCCTTTCCCTTTTTTGTGATCACATGGATCAGAACTGCGTGGTCTAATTTCTTAGCCTCTTTAAGAACCTTGCACAGGGCAGGTATATTGTGGCCGTCCACAGGACCCAGGTAGGTGATCCCCATATTTTCAAAAAGCATTCCAGGAATAAACAGCTGCTTAATGCTGTCCTTGGTGCGCTTTAGCTTGTCGATCACCGCATTTCCCACCAACGGTACCCGCTCTAAAGCCTCCACGATATTCTTTTTTAAATCATTGTAGCCGGTTCCGGTTCTGAGTCCGCTTAAATACCTGGACATACCGCCTACATTTTCTGATATAGACATTTCATTATCATTTAAGATAATAATGAAATTCTTTTTCATACGGGCAGCATTATTTAAAGCCTCGTAAGCCATGCCGCCGGTGAGCGCGCCGTCTCCGATCACGGACACCACCCGGTAATCCTCTCCCAACAGATCCCGGCCCTGGGCAATACCAAGGCCGGCAGAAATAGAGGTAGAGCTGTGGCCCGTGTCAAAGGAATCATAGGGGCTTTCCTTTCGTTTAGGAAAACCGCTGATCCCTCCATACTGGCGCAGCTCATCAAACTCAGCCATGCGTCCGCTTAATATCTTATGGGTATAAGACTGATGGCCCACATCCCAGATAATCTTATCCTGAGGCAGATCAAATGTTTTAAACAGAGCAATTGTAAGCTCCACCACGCCTAAATTAGAAGCCAGATGGCCTCCCGTACGGCTGATCTTTTCGATCAGAAAGGTGCGTATCTCTTCTGCCAGAATGGCCAGTTCACGGGATGAAAGCTGCTTTAATTCCTCCGGCCCCTTTATCTGTTCCAATATCATAGGCTCGCACTTCCTTCATTTTTATTTCATTATCTCTCTCTGTTTACCAGAAGGCGGATCAGTTGCTCCAGAAATTCATTATTTCCGGGAAGCTTATCCAGATCCCCAATAGCGGCTGCTGAAAGAGCCTCTACCTCTTTCCTGGCCTTTGAAAGCCCTTCTAAAGTTACATAAGTGGTCTTCTGGTTCTTCTCGTCGCTTCCTGCCGCTTTTCCGGTGACAGAGGCATCTCCGGTCACATCCAGAATGTCATCCTGAATCTGGAAAGCAAGTCCTACCTTTCCAGCCAGATCCTCTACAATCTTACAGTCCTCATCTGCGGCTCCTCCAAGAACAGCTCCTATGAGCATCGCTGCCTGAAGCAGGGCTCCCGTCTTTAAGCGGTAGATAAAATCCAGCTTATCCTTGGGAACGGGACCTCCTGCCAGCTCTACATCTACCGTCTGGCCTCCGATCATACCGTAAACGCCCGTCTTTGCTGCCAGGATCCCCATTGCCTTTCCGGCTCTCAAAAGCGCATCTGCATCCTCTGCCGCATCAAAGGCCTTGGATGCCGTCTCAAAAGCGTACATCATCAGAGCATCTCCCGCAAGGACGCCAATGTCCTCGCCATACTCTGCCCAGGTACTGGCTTTGCCTCTGCGGATCATATCATCATCCATACAGGGCAGGTCATCATGGACCAGAGATGAGGTGTGGATCATCTCAATGGCAGCCATAAAGGGCTTTACAATCTCAGACACCTCTCCTGTAAAAAGACGGCACACTTCCTGCATCAGCAGCGGGCGCAGCCTCTTTCCTCCTGCATTCATGCTGTAGTTCATGGCCTCAAAAATCGTCTTCTGGCAGCCCTTTTCCTCTGGAAGATACCCTGCAATGCCTGCATTTATCTCTTTTACTCTCTCTTCCAGTTCTTTTTTAAATGCTGTATTATCAATCATTATCTTCACCCTCGCTCAATATCTGAATCTGTTTTTCTACTTTATCAATCTGTCCGTTTAAGGACTGTACAAGCTTCATGCCTGCTTCATAGCCCGCAAAGGTCTCCTCTAAGGACTCTTCTCCTGCTTCCAGCCTTTTTATAATTTCCTCCAGCCGGGCGAAATTTTCCTCGATGCTGGCAGCTTCCTGCGGCTCTGCTTTCTTTCGCGGCACGGTCATCCCTTCCTTTCCTGCTATGAATATTCCACTCTTTTTACGATCCCGTCGATCCTGCCGTCTGCGGCATAGATCCGTATCTCTTCCCCTTCTTTTACCTGGCCTGCGGAGCGCAGGCACTTTCCCCTCTCATCCTGAATAAAGCCATAGCCCCCACCCAGCTTTTTTAAAGGCGAAAGGCCGTCTAAACGGCTGGATGCCAAAGCCAGCCTGTGTTTTTCTTTTGTAACAGCGGTTTGCGTCAAACGTTCCAGAACAAGTCTGTCCTCTTTTAAACGAATTTTTTCCGTTTCCAGCAGATCCTTCATCTTACGCTGCAGCGCCTGCTCCAAATCAGCCAGCCTCTGCCTCTTATCATTCACCATACGGACCGGATCCTTTAACTGCAGACGCATCCGGCACTGCTCTAAAAGGAATCGCGCCTTTTCAATCCTGCGGTAAACGGAACGTTCCAAAACCCGCTTATAAAGAGCTGTCTGTTCCTCAAACTGGCGATGATCAAAAACCGCCAGCTCTGCTGCCGCAGAAGGCGTAGGCGCCCTTAAATCTGCCACATAGTCTGCAATGGTAACATCTGTTTCATGGCCCACAGCCGATATCACCGGAGTCGTACAGTTAAAGATGGCTCTTGCTACGATTTCCTCATTAAAAGCCCATAAATCCTCAATGGAACCTCCGCCCCGGCCTACGATCAGAAGATCCAGTCCCATCCGGTCCAGAGTCTCGATTCCCTTTGCAATACTGTATTTGGCCTGCTCTCCCTGCACCAGAGCAGGATACAACACCAGCTGTACATAGGGATTGCGTCTGGCCGCAATATTCATAATATCCCGGATGGCAGCTCCGGTTCTGGCTGTCACGATTCCAATCGTTCTGGCATATCTGGGAATGGGACGCTTATAACAGGAATCAAACATCCCCATTTCTTCTAATTCCGTGCGCAGCTTTTCATATCTGGCAAAAAGATCACCGATTCCTTCTCTTGTAATCTCTCTGGCATAGAGCTGATAGCGGCCGTCCCGTTCATATACGTCTACCGTTCCCTTTACCACTACCTCCTGGCCCTCCTGCAGTGTAAAAGAAAGTCCCTTTCTCTGGCCTGCAAACATGACGGCGGCAATCTGAGCGCCGCCGTCCTTTAACGTAAAATATATATGACCGGAGGTATGGTATTTACAGTTGGAAACCTCGCCCCGGATGGAGATCCAGTTCAGGGCAAAATCCTGGGTAAACATATTTTTGATATATGAGGTCACCTGGGATACGGTAAATACACTTGCCATCTGCTCCCTCTGCTTTCTTTCCTACGCTTCTGTTTCCTGAGCCTGCGCAGTCTTCTCATTCGCCGGTTCAGTCTCTGTCGTTGTCTCTTCTTTGCGGATAAACTTTGCAAGTACACCATTTACAAAAGCCGGAGAGTCACTTCCTCCAAACTTCTTAGCAAGTTCCACCGCCTCGTTCACCGCTACCTTTGCAGGAACCGTATCATCATAGTCCATCTCGTAAAGGGCCAGACGAAGAATAGTAAGCTCCACCTTTCCCATACGTCTTGTCTTCCAGCCTGCAGCCACCTCATCGATCCGGCTGTCGATTTCCTGGATCTTATCTACTATATTTCCTGTTTTTGTCTGCAGATATTCCATATCCTTATCTGTAAGCTCTACTTTATGAAGGATCGTAAGGCTTCCCTCATCATTTGTCTCATATTCCTGAGGAGACTGGAAATACTGCCACATCTGCTCCTTTGCTTCCTCTGTGGTTTTATAAAAATCCGCGGAGAACAGCATTTTAAAACAGTGTTCTCTTAATTCTCTTCTGGTCATATCTTCTGCTTGTACGAAAAGCCTGGGCTCTCGAATACATTTTCCTTTCTCTATTCTGATCCGCTAACTGTGATTATACCAAAGGCGCCGGATAAACACAATAAAAAATATCAAAAGGTGCTGCAGACCCTTATTCGGACCTGAGCACCCAAACGCATTAAACTTTCTGTCAGTTTTCTTCCATATTCACGCCTGCAATCCGGATATTCACATCCAGCACTGTAAGCCCCGTCATATTTTCGATGGCAGCACTGACCTTTTCCTGCACCTGCTCGCTGACAGAAGGGATATTGAAGCCATAACGGATATTTAAGGAAAGATCCACAGATACATGGTTCTCTGTCACATCCACCTTTACTCCCTTGCTAAGATTCTTCATGCCAAGCTTTCCTACCAGCTCATTGGTAATATTGCCTGCCATAGAGTCTACTCCCTCAACCTCTGTAGCTGCCAGCCCTGCAATAATGGCTACCACCTCATCTGCGATCTGAACCTCTCCGATCCTGTCTTTTTCATATAATTTATGGGTACCGCGATTTTCCTCAGACAATCCTCTTTACCTCCTGTTCCTGAAGCTTGATTTTTATTACTCTTTATTATAACAAATCGTGGGAAATCTGTATAGGGGGATTTCTCTTTGAATAGGCGACAATTCCTCCCGTAAGAAGTCCAAATGGTAGACAAAACCGCATCTATATCCCAAAAGCCACAAAAGAGGAACCGTCAAAAGACGATTCCCCTCTCTGTTTAAAGGTTCATTTTTCCCTGTAAATCCAAGGTTTTTTATTAGAACTTGCCTTCCTTAGCAGCCTCCTCAATCGAAACAGGAAACCTTGATTTTAAGCCATTTCTTCCAGCAAAATGTAGGAATAAAATAGAAATAATCTACACTTAAATACTTCTAACTACTTCTATGTTGATTACGTCTCATTTTTTCTGTTTTTCAGCCATTCCCTCATTGCGTTTTCACAACATGAAAAATCACAGTATGTACGCCTTATATTTTGTGTTTCTTTTTGATGCTTATAAATTTTTTCTGCTTTTGTCAGTATTTTATCCTTAATGGTTAAGCAAAAAGCATATTCCTTTTCAAATAAGTCCTGATAACGTTCATCGCCCAACTCATCAAATATAATTCTTTTGTAAGCCTCATCCGGAACAGGTATCATTTTTTTGATATCCAAGACAGACAACACATGCATTTTTTTATCTTTGGAATATTCTTTGTATACATCACCCGAAATATTTACAGACTTATCTATCACTTCATATATTAAAAAATGTTCGTCACAACTATTTTTCCACTTCTTATGTTTCTCCTTTGCCGATGTTAAAGGAATAAAATATTTACATTCTGTCATGTCTATGATAATACCAACAAAAGGTTTTATCGCATACCTATAAGAAGCATTATAATATACTTCTGAATTCTTATTATTTAGATATTCCAAATAATCAGCATCAATAGTATAGAAACCAAAATTTTCAAATTCGGCCATAGTTCTCCTTAGTCAAAAAGTGGAGAAGATTTCTCTTCTCCACTAAGCTTTAATGTTCCACCTTTGGGATATAGGTAGCGGGACACCTTCTTTAATGCTCCACCTTTGTAATGGGTAGTGGGACACCCTCTTTAACATTTTCCCTTTTTCTAATTCTAATATACATTAGTATATGCGCAAAGTCAATAACTTTTGTCAAACGACAATATTATGTAAATCAATTATTCACACATCAAAATGTAGGAATATCATATAGGATTAATGTATAAATAGTGTAGGAGTGACCCCTTATTTGCCATAAAAAGTCACTCCCAAATTACTCTTAATTACTTCTAAAAACCGCTAAATACGGCTATTTACTAGAATCTGCCTTCTTTTGCAGCTTCCTCAACAGAAACAGTGAATCGCCTATTTATCGCACGCATCGACGTTTTTGTTACCTGCGTGTTTCCTATCCAGCAATTTTTCGCACTTGCGAGCGCTTCTCACGGCAATTTTAGCACTCTTCTCCGGCATATACAAACCCTGTCTCTTCCCAAAATTTCATCGGGGAAATGTAGTAGTCGTACTGGCTGCTTCCTTCTTTCTTGAATGCAACTCCGAATTTCAAAAATCCAAGGATAATACCCTGGCGTATAAACTGCTGGTCTTTCTTCATCACTCTTGCTGCAACCGCTACCGGAACATTTTCGCCAGTGAACTCCGGTACTTCCAAATATACCTTACTCTTATCCATTTGTCAATTAACTCCTTTCTTTCTGTGCTTTCGTCAGAGCTTTCACGATGTCCTCTGCTTTCTTTGACCCAATTCCTTTTACGCCCAAGATCACATCTCGAACCTCACTCTCTGTCAATCCTTCCGCATCCTTCATTCCGTCTGCATGGCCTGCCTTGTATAAATTCTGACAGAACTGGTCCATCTGCTGATGATCCATTTTCTTTACGTCCTTGTACGTCTTACGATTCAATGTGTACTGTTTCACAATCATTCCTCCAATCCTTCCAGGTACTCTAATATTGCTTCTTTATCTATGCACATCTCTACAAAATGATCGCTTAAATCCGTACAGGCTGGTTCTATCGGTTCTCCGCCATAGCACCTCATTCCTTTCGGACATTCTTCGCTAAGCGTGCAAAAATCACATAGTTCTTCGTTTTGTATGAATGCCTCTACCTTCTCAACATCTTCCTGGCTCATATTGTCCTGCATTGCATCTATACCTCCTATTATGTGAACGGCAATTCGCTGTCCTCGTCCACGCTCATAAATCCACCGTCATTCTGCTGTGGTGCCGGTGCTGGCTGATTGCTATATGTGCCACCGCCCTCGGTGTTTTTGCTCTCGGCAAATTCCTGGTCCTCTGCTACAACGTCTGTCGTATATACACGCTGGCCTTCTTTATTCGTGTAGCTTCCAGTCTGTATTCTGCCGGTCAGCACAATCTTTGTCCCTTTATGCAGGTATCTATCAGCGAACTCTCCCGCCTTGCCGAATGCAACGCACTGGATGAAGTCTGCTGAGTTTTCCTGGTTTTTTCCTCTTCTGTCAACTGCCAGGGTGTATCTCGCCACTGCCATAGCCTGCTCTCCCTGAGTATATCTAACTTCCGGATCACGTGTGAGGCGACCCATCAAAATTACTTTATTCATAGCTACCTCCTATATCATTCTGCAAATATGTATTTTTCTCTTTCTTCTTTGGGTAAACTCATTATCATCTCGTTTGCTTCGTCCGTTGTTATCCAATTTTTGTGAAACCAGTCACCCAGTTTGCACATGCCCTGTGCTTTCGTTATGTCGTATCTACCTTTTATTTTAGAAAATATGCACTCTATGCAATAGTGATCTTTGTGTAAACACCGGCATGGGTAATTATCGGGTTTCCTTGTGTATTCCTCGCATTTATCCTCTCTCCTGTTAGCAGGCAAATCCGGATTGCAATCATTACAGTTTGTCGTGCAATAATATCTTCCGGTATTCCTCATCAGACACGTTGCACATATACAGCCGTATTGTCTGCACGTCCTCTTCCCTGTGTTTAATGAACTCACACTGCGCACCTCCTCTCTACTTCCTGTATTTTTAACACGTAGTATATCTTTCCTGGTTCAGCTCCCCATTCCGGCTTACCTTTTCCAAAATGTAATGTGCATTTGCAGATGATTTCCGGAGATTCTTTGGAATAACCATTTCTAAATACTATCGGTACCGGCCATGGCTTCCGGATTTCTCCCGGTGCTGCATCTCCATATACCATCTGACCTCCAACCAGGATAAAACCGAAAGCGTTCATAAATCTGCTGTCATAGTACGGCTTGATTTCTCTGTACTCTTCTGTTTTTTCACTGGAAGCAATCATATCAAACCACTTCTTCTTGATTGGTAATATCAGCATTTATCTTCCTCCTTTATTATTTCAAAGCTATCCATTGGTACAAGTCTTGTTTTATTGCATCCATAGGCAACTATAGCGACTTTCATTTGCTCTTTTACATCTCTTCCTATGTAATCTTTTTCCGAGCCATCGTACCCATAATTTGTGTCGCAAAACAATTCTGCTTTTACCACAATCATCTTCATGCCTATAATAATTCCAACAAACTCCTTTTCTGACGGTTCGTAATATGTTTTCATAAAGTCTCCACCGCCCCAATCTTCTGCCGGAACCTCCCTAAATCTGTCTTTCTCTTTTTTCTCTGAGTAATCTGTGTAGAAGTATGCAGGCTTTCCGTTTTCTGTTTCATCCCCAGTCAGAAGCGTTATACATTTTCCATCGTTAATTTTTCTCATGTATTTACTGCACTTCACTGTCTGAAACATATATTTATTACATCTTCTCAGCTTCAATTCCGGCACCTCCTGTCTCTCGCTGCAGACCGGAACATACACGCCTACCTGGTATGGAATTTCTTTCTTGATCTGCTCGTACACTTCCTCCGGCATCACGTAGTAATTGTAGTCTCCCAGGAAGTTGTGACCGTTCTTTGAGTGAAAATCCTCCACTGAGGACTTGACCTCGTAGCAGTAGAAGTCTCCCTTCTCTATGCCGGACACTGTATTGTTTACCGGCTTGAATTTCATAAAATCCACTCGCACCGCATTCGTAGTGGCGTAGTCGAAAGTCACTTCCCTGGCCCAGTAAATTCTCGGATCATTGTTCGGGCAGATGTGCCGCTGGATTGAGAGCGACAACATCACCGTGATCTCTGGCCTGCTATTCATCTTCCTGCACCTCCTCCGTTGGTATTCCTGCGTAATTCAACGCCTGCTCATATGTCATGCCGTGATTTTTTATCTGCAGGCATCCCTCACACATTCTCCTGTGCTTATCGTTATCGGATGTTCTCAACCGCTGCAATCTGTTTGGCACCGGCTCTAAGTGGCACCCGAAGCCACACACGCAACAGCCGGTTCTCTGTTCTCCTGTAAAGTACCAGTTACCTTTCTTGTCCTGGTATGGCGTTCCATACACGCTGCAGATCGGAATGCGCTGCTCTACCGCATACTGGATAACCTCATTCTTCGGCCAAAATCCCATAGGTTGGCTCTTTATTGTGTGACCGTCGTACACATTGCATCCCGTGTGGTTGTACTGGTTCTCTCTTCTGAAACTCTCGTCCTGTGTTATGCCGATAAATGGCTGTCTGCCTGTCTCCTTGACATACCTCTTGAACGGTTCTTTTTTTAGTGCCTCGCAGCAATACTCCGAAATGTCTGCAGGCATCCGTTCCGTGTCCGTCAAATACTGCCACTTCTTCGCCAGCATTCCGAATTTTCCTCTCTTATCTCCGTTGAGCAAGTAGTTTCTGTATTTCTCGCTAAGCTTTCCATGTCTCAGTTTCCTAATCTTTCCTGCTGTATCTTTGCTTGTAATCGGAAATCCTTTGTTTTCACATACCCACTTAAAACTATGCTTCGGCCGGATCACTACCAACTCAATATCGAGTTCCGGGAACTGCTCTTTGAGCCATTTCGTATATGTCTTAACAAACTCTCTGATTTCCGGAAATTCCGTCCCGGTGTCCGCAAACACCAAGGGAATTTTACCGGTCAATTTATACTTTCTGTACGCTTGGCACACTATGTACGCCAAGACTGTACTATCCAGTCCGCCGCTGAATGATATGTAAACCTCTCCGTACCAATAATTCCACCACTGATATACTCTTACCATAGAGAATGACGGCTTCATCTCATACGGCTGGTACTTCATGCTTTTGAAACTGTCCTTTGGAAATTTCAAATCTTCTTCCAGTAGGTACATCTCGTGTCTCCTTTCTATCTGCTGAGCATTTTCTCGATCAGCTGGTCGTATAACAGCTTATAGTCCGGACCACTCTTTGCTTCCCTCAGCTCGGCTTTGGTTCTGTCGAGTTCCGCCTGCAGATTATTCAAATGTTCTAATGTGTCCGTATCTAACTGCCCTGGCCCACACTTCATTCCTAACGAAACCGCCAGGGCAATGTCCAAATCCTGCACTTCACTTTCTGTCAGCTCTCCAATCCACTCTCCAATTCTTTCCTCCGAAACCGTGGAAATCTGCTCGCACAAGAGTGTTGATGGTCTAAGTGCTGACTCAATATATACATGAGTCGGAAGGTCAGTCTTTGGTTTGGTCGTCATATATACCACTTCGACCGTGTTGCTGTTCGCATTGTTCTTATCGTTTGATACTATAACTGCTGGGCGCCCCCCCCGCTGCTCACTTCCCTCTTCTCTGTAATTGCTTCTGACGTAGTAAATCTGTCCTCTCTTCATGCTACTTTGCACCTTCTTTCTTTACATATAAATCGCTGGTTCCTTCGACCACGCCCTTCTCTTCGTCGTTAGGAAACTGGAAGCCGTACTGTTCCAGTATTCCGTAGAACGCCTTCACCTTCTCACCTTTGACCGTGTTGTATGTGTAATTCCACTCAACCAAATCTGCGTCAGCGACCATTGCGGATACCAGGCAGAGAAGTTTCTGCAGTACGCTGAGTCCCTGCATTTTCTTACGTGCTGCTTCTTTTTCTTCTTCCGGCGCATTGTAAACCTCGCATCCCACAAAGAACTCAATCAGCTTGTTATGACCTGTGAATGTCTCCCAATCCATCATCTGCTCGAAAAGGTCCGCTTCAACCTGCTTTTCGTCTGTGACTTTTTTTATTCTTCCGGATAAAATACCTTCAATGAACGCCTTCCTCGTATTGGCCGCTTCTTTCAGAATTGCCTTGATCTGTTTCTTATTCCGCATATTCTGCTTTTTGGCTTCCTCTTCCGGCGTAAGCACCTTCTTTTCCTTCTTTTTCTTACGGATCACGTACAATGTTCCATATCTTTCCAGGTAGAACATCGGCTCGCCATCGTCCTCGAACTTCATTGTCTTAGGCGGCTCCTTGTCGAGGCTGTAGTCCTTCATGCGTTCCCACTTATCCGTGTAAAGCTCACTGTCCGCTTCCTTCGGAGCTTTCTTTAATCCCAGTTTCTTCATCATTGCCACGTACAACTTCATGTTTTCCTGGCGTTTCTGCTCCTTCTGAGCGTTGATTGCTCTTCTTGCCAAATCTCTCGAATCTGTGGAATCCTTCAAAATCTTGTCCCTGGTCTTTACGTCCTTGATCTTTTCCAGCTCGTACAAATCCGTAAGCGACAGCTGGTAGCCGTCCTGTCTCTCTTTCTCCATCAGCGTCTTGGAATCCAGTTTTGCGATATTCAAGCGGTGTCTGATTGTTTTCTTACTAAAGCCGGTCTTTTCAGCGATTGTGTCCTCTGTTTCTCCCAAGTCAAGCATCATCTGAAATCCCTGGGCCTGTTCCCAAATCGTCAGATCATTACGCTGCATATTTTCTTCCAGCATCGTTGACATCTGCTCTTTGTCTGTCATGCCTTCTACAACCCTGCAGGGTGCCTCTGTAACGCCTGCCAGCTTAGCCGCCGCACTTCGTCTGTGACCGATGATTGTGATGTATTCTCCCGGTTCTCCTTCTTTCGGAATTACCGTCAAATTCTGCATAATTCCATTCTTCTTAATGGACTCTGCCAGCTCTGTCAAATCTCCGAGATCTTTTCTCGGATTGTCCGGGTGTGGGTGGATATGCTCCAATCCAATAGTTACGATTCCTTTAACTTCCATTGCCTGTCCTCCTTAATCTCTTAGCCAATACCGCATATTGCGAATTTTATATTTTCCAACGCTCACATTTGCGAGCTTTTATGGTAAAAAAATTTACCCTACTTCCTTCTGCAGCAATCTCAGAAGCGGATGCCATGGTCTTGTGCCTCGAATACGGCCGATAATCTTCTTGATATTGCACTCTGTTTTGTCGATTTTCACGTACCCTTCATACTTTCCCTGGTTTCTTTCCGTAACCGGTCTGTCGTGGAATCCGTCCGTAATCATAAATCTGTCCTTCGCATCTGTCTCGTCCTTGAAAGCTACATAGTGCTTATTGCCATGTGCGTAGTACCCGACAATTACCATATCTCCTACCTCCCTTCGTATCTGTCGTGAATAGCAATCGGGTAGCTGATCCCGGTAATCTGTTTGAATCTGCTGTCCGATGTGTAAAGAATATTGCCGCCTGCCATATACCAACGTTTCCGGCAGTATGCAGGCTTACAGTCAACGTACTCCTGGCCCATAACCTCACGCTTTTCGATATACACGCACTGTCTGATGTCGTCCGGTTCAAAAGGACCTTTCTGTGTATCCAGGATATACAGCTCTCTTGCGTAGGAAGATATGCCGTTATTCGTGCAATCTCCCAAACTGCTACGGTACACCTCTGCGGTCAGACAACTTTCAATCTCATAGTTACTCTTCATCCAGTCAATCACTTCGTCCGGATATTTGCATCCGCTCCATAACTCGCCCATAAATACCAGCTCGTTGTCAAACTCCTGCACCATATATGTATCATCGTCCAGCTTTACTGCCTGCAACTGAATGTACTCCTTCGTTCTTTCGTCGCACGCAACTCTCTTTACGCATCCGTCAACCTTTCCATATCCTCTGATCTTGTGCGTTTCGATATAGCGATCCAGTTTCTTTTCTGCAAACCCTGCAGGAATGTCCTCTTCATTTACTGCTACATCTCCGCTTTCCAAAACAGCGTACTTATTTGAGATTTCGCACCATGTTCCTTCCAGGTGTAACACAAATCCTTCTTTCTCAATTCTCATGTTCTTCTGCCTCCTTTGCTGCTCTCACTTCTGCGATTCTCACATAGTCCGGGATATGAAAGCCATTTATGATATTCACCGCCTGCAGCTCTGTTAGATTGCACCTGGCCTGCAGTTCTTCCCGCAACTTTCTTCTTTCTTCAATGTCCTGCATTCCGTTAGACGGCAGGAGCAACGCTCTGTCTCTGTATTCATTTGCTATGGCTCTTGTCAGAATTTCCACTAACTCACCCTTTCCACGTAATCAACGCATCCAGGACTGATTTTTTCATCCTTACAGAACTCCGACCAGCACTCCTGCAATTCTTTGAGGTTCTGAGCGTCAAACTGCGTCTCGTCTCCACCGTTGAAGCCAATGTTATAGGTTCCTCCTCCGGATTTAACTACTCCTTTGCTTGCCTCTCGTAATGTCACACTACATCACCCGCCTTTCTTAATGCGCACTTAGTACATACCGCACCGTCAAGGTGTGATGCCTTAACAACTCCTGCGTCCTCCGGTCTCTGCCAGCAGAGTGTCCCGCATTCCGGGCAACGTACCTTTTTCCAACCAGGTTTTCCCTCCGGTCCGTTTATTACCAGTGGCATGCACAACCAGCCACCTCGATCTGTAGCCTTTCTCGGTTCTAACTTCATGTTCACTCTGCCGCCTCCATTTCTTCCAGCTCTCTGATAACTCTCTCTACCGCATATTTTCCATTATTGTTGAGCTGTCTCTGCCATGCACCTACCGACGGTGCCCATCTGAACCCATTGCTTTTCAGAATATCTCTTACCTCCGGTTCCGGCTTTCCTTCAAAGAACAGCTGGATTCTCATAGCCTCCACATTCTCCTTGACCTTGAAAAACTTATTCTCGCTCTCCTGTGTTCCCTGGGACTTCGTTTTCTGCAGGCTCTTGATTCTTCCTTCCAATCTTCGGATATTGGCGTTGTTGTTCGCCAGCATATAGTCCGGAAAACCGATTCTTCCGCAGAAGTCCGGTTCTCTCAGCTGGGCGATCTGTTCGTCTGTATATCCCATGTCATGCAGCGTTGCATCGCCTTTTTCTTTGTCCTTCATACGGATTGCTTTGTTGGCCTGCTTCATTCTCTCCTGGTCCTCTCTCAATCCGTCAACCTTATCCTGCAGCTTCTCGATTGCGTTCTCATCATCAGACTTGATAACGTCCTTGCCATAAAAAATTGCCTCAATCTTTCCAAGGATTGCCTCAACCTCTTTATAGTCCTCATGGTTCTTATCCCATGCCGCTACCTGCTTTTCCTTCTTTTTGACCGGGAAGTTTCCTGCTCCGGAAATCATTACCGACGGACACATCATGCCGATCTGAATATCCTTGTTGATGTTCTGAGCCAGTCGTCTTGAATATCTCTCGCAGAGCTTCGACACTCTTTCTTCTTCGGTCGGTCTTGCCTCGATTACCTTCTCTGCCAGCTCGTATGCCTTATCGACCTGTGCCTTGTAACCAGCAGTCTTGCTCCCGGTCTTATACTCGCTGAATGACATCATATCGTTTGCCGTTTTTGCTCCGGCCTCATTGATGCTGAAATACACTCTTTCCATTACGCCACCTCCAAATACTCACCGATTTTCTCAATGTCCAGCTTTACTACCGGATATGTGCAGTAACCGCTTCTTACCATTCTGCCGGTAGCCTGCCCGAAACCATGTTGCTTGATAAGCTCCATCGCCCAAGGGCAATTATTCGTGTCGATCACTGTCTCGTCCTCTGCAAGTCCGCTTCCTGCAATGTATACCGTGATTCTTGCGATAGGTCCTTCCTCGTTGTTCCATATCTCGATTGCTCTGCTGTTATCTGCCTGGTATCTTGCCACCTGCAGGAAGCAATCTTTATACACCGCCCACTCTGTCCTAACCTCTAATAATGCCATATTACTTCGTCTCCTTTCCTGTGATGATATCGAATGCCTCTTTGAGGATTGCCAGTTTTCTTTCTGCCTCGGTCGCTCTCTTGAGTAATTCCTCAATTTCTCCCGCAGCCTTATTTCTCATCAATCCCATCTGAGCATTCATGCTATTAAGAGCCAGTCCATCATCTGAAATCTGCTTTTTAAGTTCATTAATCTTGGTGCAATACTGAGCATCCATTCTGTCGTAGTCATTCTTCTCTTTTGCAAGCTCTGCCTCGAGTTCCTCGATTCTTCTCGCACGGAGTCTCATCAGTCTCTGAATGCCACCTTGCTTTTTCCATGTCTTGCAGAACTCGTCTTTGTCGATGTCGCATCCCATGTACTCTACTTCAATTTCTCTGTATTCTGCCTCAGTCGGCTCAAACCCTGTTCTCTCGATAAACTCTGATTTCATCATATCTGTTGTCCTCCTACGCCATCTCTAAAATTCTCTCTACGTCTGATCTTCTCTGACGCATCATCAACATTGCTGTCACTTTGTCAATCTGACCGGAAGTGAGGCTTACGATGAAATCTGCCACCTGGTTGTGCATCTTATACACTTCCTGGTACAATCTGTCTGCCTCAGCCTCGTAGCTGTTTGACTTTTCCATATCCAGGTGTTCTTCTTCCATCCAATACTCTGACTGGTTCTCGGCTTCTTCCATTTCAGCCTCTAAATCTCTTAACTTCTTCAATACTTCCTTCATACAAATACGCTCCTTTCAAATTTGCGAACTGTGTTTCACGTGAAACACTCATTTGCGAGTTGTACAGGTAAAAAATTTTACCTAGAACATTTTTTTCATTTCCTCAGCCTTCTCTTCGAGGCCGTTGCTTTCAAGAATCCAAAGGTCAAATCGAACTGCCTCGTCGGTAAGTTCGCAACCGCAGTCACTCAGACTGTAAAGCTCGTCGATGATTTCACCCACCATCCAGTTATTTCCTGCAGCTACCATAGCTGTTGCAATGCTCTGAACTTTTGCCTGGCAAAATCTCCATTCATCTGAATGCAGGTCGCATTTCTCTCTTTCTTCCAGTGCTTCTCTATAATCTTCTCTGTTATACATAACCACTACCTCCGTGTGTTTTATTTGTTGTTTGATTATGTATATATTATACTTCGCAACTGCGTATTTGTCAATAGATATACTTCTGTTTTCCGAGTTTTTACCAAATAATTTTCGCACTTGCGACAACTTCTGCAATTTCCGGATCATCAACGCCAACTAGTGTATTGCTCTGCATTTTCATTTGCGAGGGTTGCAAACCCGCATGGTTGCTTGGTGTGTTGTAAGATTTCTTACATGATTTCTTCTATGGTTTCTACAAGGATTCTTTACTAGATATTAGAGATTAGATAATAGATATTAGAGATAGAATAATATATGCTCATTTGCGTACTCTCAAAAGCGTATTTTATCCACAAATGCGTGTGGATAATGTGGATAATTACACCTCTGAAAACATATAGAACTATGACTTCGTACACGGTTCAATACTGGCTTTTAGTCTTTAGGCATAGGATAGGTACTAAAATCGCCTATCGTGTCTCGGGAACTTTTCGTCAAAATACCCGGTCTTATTTTGGTTATTTTGTATATTGATTTTACCTGCGGTCTTGTTCCGCTTTTCTGCAATAAAAAAAGAGCCTACAACCCCTGCGGATCATAGGCTCTCTTACTTACTCTGCTGAGTTGATGAAATCCTGGCAGTCCAGTTCCCGGTATGCCTTTTCAAAGGTTTCCTTCGGACTCCATGATACATAACCATCCGGATATTTCACGGCGTACCCAGGTACTCCGTTCTTCTCCTTCGGCTCAGCTTTTACAATTTTCACGCCGATATAGTTTTTCATAATGCCACCGTTTCCTCCTGTTATTTTACTCTGATGGTGTCTCCTGCGATAATAAGGTTCGGATTCTCAATGCCATTGAGTTGAGCAATCGCATTGACCGTAGTTTCATACTTCGCCGCAATACCGGAAAGCGTATCTCCGCTCTTAATGGTGTAATACTTTTTGTTTCCGGCGTTGATTACGTCCTGGACCTCCTGCCATCTACTGCCAAGAACAGTCCTTCTCACTTCATCGTCACCATACTTACCGGCCCACACCTCATCTACAAGTTCCTGCACGGATGCTTTGTCGATGTGATTGATTACATCCTGCACTTCATTGTATCTGCTACCGAGAGCTGCCTTTCTTGCGTCGCCCCCGCCGAACTCGTCCTTCATCGTTCTGTAAAGTAGGTCGAGTGTGCTGCCTTCCGGCTCTGAAATCTCCGGCTCCTTAGCTTCATCTCCTGTGCTGGCAGAGAATCCATTGAGACCTGCCTTCTTGATTTCTGTCTCAAAATCACGATAGCAAAAATCTTGATCAACAGTTCTTCCGCAGATCGTCTTATCAGCAATGTAGTTATACTCTCCTCCGTACTGCCAAATATCGTGACCTGTTGCTGGCTCATTTGAAGAATATCTCGCCACCCAATGAGTGAACCTCTGCAGGCGATCATCGTCTACGTGCGCCTGGAAATGTGAATCAGATGTATATACTCCGACAAAATATCCAGCCTTCTCGCACTTGTCGCAGAACGCAATCACAATATCCGTAAGAACATCTCTGCTATTGTTCAGCATCTTACCTTCTACGTCGTAGTAGATAGGATATTCAAACTGCTTTCCGGCAATGACGGACAGAAAATGATCTGCCTCCTGTTCCGCCTCCGCAACAGACTTTGCATTGCCGTAATAGTATGCACCTACCGGAAGTCCGATAGCCTTACACTGTGCATAGTAATTTTCAAACTTGCTATCCTTGTACTTGCCATCATCTGCTCCTGCAACTTTAATGATAGCAAATCTCACTCCTCTTTCGTTCCTGGCCTGCTCGATGCTCATATCTCCCTGCCAGTGTGAAATATCAATACCAAATAGTTTTTCCATAGAAAACTCCTCCTTAAATCAAAATAAGGGGCAGCTTTTCAGCCACCCCGATGTGATACCTTTTCAGAACTTACGCTTTGATTAACTTTCCTTTTTTGAGAAGATTAACCATCTTGGTGTTCTGCGCTGCGGTATATGCGTAATTTGTAATTCCATTTGCGGCTGCGATCTTGGCCCGGTGCGCCTTCGATGTGTCTTTCTCGCCCACTGCGGCAAGCGCCGTAATGATGGAACCCGATGCCCCTTCATACTTAGGGTAATAGGCGTTTCCACGTCTCGGATTTCCGGAAACAACAACCACCGTGTGTCCTTTGGTCTTTGTGACAAGCACATCGCCGTTGAACAGTTCAGTTTTGGAAGTTACCGCAATCGGTTCCATAAACTGTCCTGTTGCTTTTAATGCCGAAACCTCGGACGCTGTGTTGAAATTTCCCGGATCAAAGCCAGCCTGGATGCAGCACGCTCTCACGAGTGAACTGCAGTCTGCCTCTGTTTTTGCAGAAATCTTTGCGAGCTTTCCGGCTTTTCTCAGCTGTTCGATTACATTGCTTCTGTGCCCCTGGCAATATCCGATATTGTTGTTTCTGCATCCCTGCAGCATAGCTTCCGCAATGGCATTTGCTACTGTGATGCTCTTCGGCCTCAGACAGTACCAGCCTTTTGAATGGACGTAATACGCCTGGGTTGATACCTCGTTTCCAGTCTGATCTCCTGGTTTTCCTCCGGAAATGTGACCGCTCTCGTCAATTCTTGCGCTTCCAACTACTAAACTCATGGTTCTTCCTCCTAACAAAAATAGGGCAGTCTTTCGACCGCCCTGTGCTTACGATATGTTCTCAGATTACTCCTCATCCTCACTGTTGGAGCCGATGTTGGCTGAGTCAGTCAAGCCTTCGCCGATGATGTACGCCACTACTGACGCTCCCGCCATAATGAGTGCTGTAACCTGTGTTGCCGTGTTGTCTGTGCCGCCAGTAGCCAGGATCATCATAGATACGAATGACGCTACCGCAGTCCACAACTTTCTGCTTGTGAGTTTTCTAACCCAATCAATTTTCTTCATGTTCCTTTACCTCCTGTTATAAAAATGAATTTTTTTCCATGCACTTCTGATAAACTTTGTCTATCTCGGCAATGGCATTTACTGCTTTGCTGTTCTTATATTCCGGATGCTCTGTGCAATAACGCTCATAGTCCGAAATATCATCTAAAATCTGATTGAAAAACTCTTCGGAATGTTTGACATCCCTTCTCAACTCGTCGGCAAATCGCAGGATTCTTGTACGGCATCCGTCCGCATCATCTTTATCCATGCGCCTTTCGAGCTTGTTGTGCTTTTCTCCCAGTTCTTTTAACTCTTTCTGCACTGATTCCAGCTTATCCATAACATCCTTGTTCATCGACTTTCCGATGACTCTCATGCCGTTTCCGATAATCTTTCCAACTGCAGACCACGGATTTACCTTGATGGGTGTGATCTGCACCAGCGTCAAGAACAGCAGTAGGGCTCCACCGCTTGCAAGAATTTCATTCAAAGACATTGGCTCTTTTACCTCCTTCCCAAACGCACCGCAGTTCCCACGGTACATCCGTAATATCTGCCGCCTTTTCACCCAAAATGGCCTCTATTACTGCATAAAGAATGGCATCCGCACGTAGGTCCTTATCGAACCGGTACAGATGCCATACCAAATGATTATGCAGGTTCAGCAGATCCTCTTCGTCTGCCTCGGTATTGAGCAAGCCTAACTCTACGGCCGCACTTTCCAGGCGGTCATAGTTGTAAAATTCTGCGTAGGGTATCATGTTGTCTCAAACTTCTCACCAGTGATTTCTTCAAACTCCGCTGCTGTTATCCATCCCTTGTCAACAGCGTTATGGACCATTTCGTCGGTCCACAATCTTGTCCCATCCGGCTTATATGTGTTGTAATATTTCTTTACAACCGAATACTTTGGACTATGCTTTGTTTTTGCCATGCTTGCTACCTCCTAAATTTCAATTCCAGTCATCATACTGAGATAATCGATCTGAGACTGCATCGTTTCCATTTTGATTTCCTCTGCAGTTTTTTCTCTAAAGGCGAGATAATATCCATCTACGCCTTCGTAATGCGTCTGCTGGATAAATGCACCATTCTCGTATGTGGTTACATTTCCTCCGGAACTTTCGACTGTCATCGGGGAGCAGTTGTCCTCGAAGATTGTCTCGTCGATTTCTGTCTCGCTTATGAAGTTGTTTCCGTTTTGGGTAAGTCCTTCAATGCTTGTTCCATCAGCCAGCGTAATCTTGAATGTTTCTTTTTCCATGTTATCCTCCTTCCGAATAGGCTGTAATATAGCTTAAACATATTGTCAATCTGCAGTCTTGACATGATTTTATAGTTACTGGCAATCCACGACTTGAAGCTGTTTTCAACTGTTGCAAAATCAATTTTTCCCAAGTCTAATTGCCTCTTATATGCCTTTAGCTTTTTCCGTTCTCTTGTAACAGATTTTGGGTTAATTTTCTTAACCACTCTTCCGGTATCAGTTAGCCAATACTGAATCTGCAGTATTCTGAACGGCTTGTCTATCCTGGCAATCCTTGTCTTTCTCATGTTTAGTATCAAGCCTATTTCATCAGCTAACTTTTTGATAGCTTCCAGCAAATTTTCGAGCCGTTCCTTACTTTCGGAAATAGCTCTTATATCATCCGTATATCTTCCATAGCCTTCTATGCTAAAGACAATCTTTGCGCAGTTATCTATCTTATACGGATGTATGATGCCTATATCCTGCGACGGCTGTGTGCCTATATCCACCCCCTTTCTCAGCATTTTTTCACCGGTCAGTAATTTGGGATCGACCCCGCAATTCATCATCGGGTCGATCTTTGTATAGTACATTTTTTCAATTTCATCATCCGAAAACCGCGATACATCTGTCTCGAACGTCTTAAACAGTCCGTCTATTATAAACTTGGCTGTTGTAATCGTCTCCGCATCTAGTTTGCTTTTATCCAAAAATTCGGATAATTGCTTTTTGCATATGTCGTGGTTCATATTCGGATAATAACCGGAGAAGTCAGTAAGCAGGATATACCCTTTGTTTGTTCCGTGAACCCTGTAATACCTGCGGAGATCATTTTCCAACTGTCTACGGAACATCGCCACACCTTTTCCCTTCTGACTGGCGGTATTTTCTTGTATGATATATGGCTTTAGTGCCGGTCCGAGAACATCGTCTGACAGCGTATGATAAACAGTTTTGTCTACCATATCACTGCTTGTGATATACCTCGG
This sequence comes from Enterocloster sp., assembly GCF_057861365.1. Taxonomy (NCBI): domain Bacteria; kingdom Bacillati; phylum Bacillota; class Clostridia; order Lachnospirales; family Lachnospiraceae; genus Enterocloster; species Enterocloster sp. Next base: position 476,980 of record NZ_DBMACH010000001.1, on the reverse strand, counting down.
TTTTCCTCTTTCGCAAATTTTGAACTTTTGTCCCCGCCCTGGGTGGTAGTCCTTTTCTGTCAATTTTTTCTGTAAAACAGCTGTTTCTAGCAAATGATTTATTTCAAATAGTTGCGTTGAGTATTTCCACTTACTGCCATTCATTGCCTTTGTGCCGGCATCGTATAAATAATTGGCATCTTCAAACAGATTCATTGATAAAACCTCGTATATAGCTCCAAGTCGTAACCAGGAGCATCAAGGCCAGTATTAAGAGCCATCACTGGCTCACGGATAACCTCTCCTTTCGCATTGACCCACTAGAAAATCTATGTCCTGTCGTGTGGGTTTGTGAAATCCGGGCGGACGCCGTTGACATTGGAAGCGTTGTTGTAGTTCGCATTGCCATTGCTGTTGACATTGGCGAAGTAGGCGGCCGAGACCACCGAAGAGCAGTCTGAACAGAAGTTACCCTCATTCTTTTTAATTTTGGGAAGGAATTTATTGTCAGACGCTCTGAGCGATTTTATATAATTGTATAGCTTGTTAAGTTCCAACACGATATTCATATACTTGTTCTTATCGCAAGGTATCGTTTCAGCAATAAACTGTAGTTCATCCTGCAGTGCATTGCAATATTCCATCGCTCTATCCAGTTGAAGTCTCCTTTCGATAAATTCCGAATAATATTCCGGAAAGACTGTATTTCCCATGCGGAGTTGCCTCGAAATACCCTGGCATAAATCCAGCACGGTATCTCTTTCCTTCGTGATAAACCACACATTTCTATCCATTGTCAGCTCTCTCAGCAATTTCGCAGTTACTTCTCTTTCGGAAATATCCGCAATTCCTTTGGTCGCAGATTCCACGTAAGCCTCTATTCTCTTTTGACTCAAAGCAAAAGATGCCATTAGTTCAACTGTTATCCTTTTGCGAATGGCGTATGCCATGTGCTGTGCTTCTAACCTTGACTTCTTTCTTTTACTGTATTTTACATCTGACATTTTCTATTCCTCTATAAAGCTATAAGGCGGCAACAAGGCCGCCTTGATGTCTGATTATATGATAGCGGAAGCCGGGCGGACGCCGCCGACATTGGAAGCGTTGCCGTAGTTCGCATTGCCACCGCCGGCGACACTGGCGAAGTAGGCGGCCGAGACCACGTTCTGCAACCAGTACCAGTTTCTATTACAGATAAAGGACGGTGCTAGTGCAAACAATGCAAGCTGTTTGAAATCCGTAGTGTACAGATATGGAACCGTGCTTCCGTCGCAGGCAGGTGTGAACCAGTTCGCTCCGTATGCCATCCCCTCTGTCATGAGGTCCACCGTGCTGTCATACCATGATCCATTGCTCGGCTTACCGTTTGCTACTGCATTTACAAATAATCTTCTGACTGTCAAAATCTTATCTACCCCAAATGCCGCCTTGACAATTGTTTCTGCCTGAGCAAGGTTTGTGGTTTTCATTTCTGATCCAAAGTAACCTCCTGTAGTGACATTGGTCGCATTCATTCTTGCTGTATAAAGATTTGTGTCTGGAACGACAACAATATGATGCTTTGTGCATTCTGTGTCTCCTGTTCTTAACCAATAATCAAAATGAGCAATTCTCCAATTTACTCCGTTTATGGTCCAGTAATCTCCGATGTACAAATCCTTGAATGTTCCTGCAGCAATCTGTGCGTGCTGCTCTGCAGTGACTGAGGTTCCAAGATATTTGCCTCGAAAAACACTGTTATGATAGCCAGCGTTATCATAACCATTCTCCAAGGCATTTGCTTTCCCAGCCAGCTCGTCCACTGCCTCCTGGAGATTTTCAGCGTTTAATCCGCTGCTTTCATTGTTGTAGCCTATAGATTCTCCGCTTTCTTCCTCCATATTCTTTTTTATTGTCTTAACCTCTCGATTAAGAGCTACCGTATTTTCAAAAATCTCTTTAGGAGCCGCATTGATATTATCGGCATGGTTTGTATCTGTCGTTTCTGTGATATTGATAGACTCCGAAAATACTGCATCTGCTTCGTTGACCTTATAACTTTTCACGTTGTTCCTCCTTCCTAAAAGATGTCGTCAAGCACGTATGTCTGCTCTACGTCATCATCTTTGCCCTTCCTGGTAAAGGTCTTGATACACACAATGTCACCATTGGTGTCATACAATCCGATTTCGCTGATTTCTTTTCCAGCAAGTTCACTCTCTGCAAGGGTACATTCGTATCTGCAGGTTGTGTCGTTCGGGAATGTATAACCATCAATGGCTTTGCGAAACAATTCCTTATTGAGCCTGGACTGGGATTCGGTCGGTGCAATGACTACACCGGAACCGTTTACACCGCCTTCGCCAAATGCCATGCCAATAATTTTCGGAAGCGTGATGGCTCCGGCACGTGCCTTAACCAGGTTTTCCCTGGCTTTCTTTGTGATTACCACGTTTTTGCTCTTTTCTGTACTCATTGGATATACTCCTTTCTATAAATTGAATTAAGGTTCTTCTTTCCGTCCAGCGTATTGCTGCCATCAAGAAACCAGTAATTCCTTGTTTTGGTAATGACCTGTGCCTCCACATCCGCATCTTCTCTTTCAATTCCCATGTGATGCGTAACTGCAGCTTCAAGTCGTTTATTGCCGCCTCTGTACTCCAACATAGCGTTGCCGTCGAGCAACAATTTTCCGTCCAAATAGACAGTGTTCCAAAAATCAGCCTCAAACTCCGAACGGAATGCCGCCCTGGCATCCGAACTTGACCGTAAGCCGTATGTGCTTCTTACTTTCATTGAGCCTGTGACCTTGTTGTGGGCGCAGGCGACCATTGCAACGATTGCAACGCCCAGTTGATAGCCTCGTGTAACATCAAGCCTGTGTGAGCCGTCCAAATTCCACGAACCGTCCAATAGGTGCGTATTCCAAAAAATGATGTCCGAGGCTATCCGGATTGCTCCTGCCTTGACATCATTTTCCGTTTCCTGTTCTGTTTTGAATTTTACCTTCTGCAGGTCTGCGTCCGTCGGGGTTGTAAATCCACCGAGCATATACTTAAAACCAAGCATCAGATTGTATCTCATATACGGATAAAGAAGGCTGGAACCATCCAGCAGTTTTCTTCCATCCAGCAGATTGCTATACCAAAACGACTCTGCGATATGGAAGATTATCTTTTTCAGATTCATCTCCTCTAAGTTCCGATTGTCTGATACAATCTCGGTTCGGTCATTCATTATAAACATCGTGTGTGACTGTTTCAGCTCATTCAGCATGGCTCTCGCCCGCTTCGACGCAAGCGTTCCCTCGCCCATGAAATATGCTTTGAACACATTCGGGTGTGGTGCCACGAAACCATAATCTCCCGGATCGTTGATGTCCGCAATTCGTACATCAAACCCGGTAGCGGTTTTTAAGTACCCTTCCATCCGATACGGTGTCATTGGCGCCCGATAGTCTCTCTTCCGGTAAATCAGCTGCCGTCTCTCCTCGTATGGAAGATTTTCTCGCACCGGCAGTCCCCACTTAATCTCGTGGTACATCAGTCCCCATGTGGCAGTTTCCGGAAACAGCTGGTTCAGAATATCCTCAGCTATTTCTCTTGCCGTGTCATACTCCTGGCCCATAACCTCGTACAACCACTTTCCAACATAGGAATTGTCGTAAAAGCCATCTGACACTGAGGCAATCATGTTCTTCGCACTCTCGCTGACCGGGAAATTTTCTAAATCAAACTTTTCCACATTCACACCCCCCTAACCAAAATTAAGGGTACCGGTGTCCGGGTACTCCTCGCTTTTTAGAGTGATGTTCTGCATTTTCCCATTCATTGTGAATGTTTCAAAGTCCTCGACTCCTGCGATTGCAGAAATCAGCGGTCTTACATCGTTGTATCTCAGAACTCCTTCGATTTTCGCCTGCGCATAGACCACTCTCACGACTTCCGTAAAGTCTGCCTTGATTTGCTCAATGCTGGTTGTTTCATTGTAGCTGAGCCCTGTAATAACATAATTTACGGCAACCGTTGTGGCTGCCGCACAAGTCAGTTCTGCCGTTCCGGTAGGAAGTAATCTTGCTGACCTGTCATTTGGAGAAACGATGTAGTTATACACATCCTGCACCAGCTTCGCATTGGCCGGTTTTCCGTTTCCATCTACCAGCACAAGTTTCACTGTGCCAGGACCGTTCCAAGCAGGAATAACTATCGCGTCTCCTGCTCCTGCCTGCTTCGCCCATCTCTTATAGTCCGTATCATTCCCTAGGTAGGTCATGCTGTTGTCGTACTCTGCGGCGATCCTGTCGTAAAAATCATCGTCTGTCTCTCTCTCAGTACCGCCACGAATAGGCTCCGGATTGTTAATCTCGGTCACATTCTTATTGGGTACCATCATCAAGGCAACCGTATTCGCCGCTACGTTAGAACCTGTGCCTGCTTCAACCGCTGATACCGGTATAAGCACTGCTCCTTCGCCTCCAACAACCGCATCCTCTGTGGTGGCATACTCAATCGACGGGCCGGTTTCGGTTGCCGCCGTACAGAATACCGTTCCGGATAAAATCTCGGTTCCTTCTGCGGCTGTGATTTTCACATAGCCAAAAGCCGGTTCCGCTTCGTGTCTTGTGAGATGTACCTGGCGACCGTGAAGGTCTAACCATTCATCCCAGGCGTATTCCGGAAAAGAAATCATCAATGCCCTTACGATATGGAAATTGATAATTTCGTCTTTTTCCAACGCTGCAGGCATCGTCATATCATACGGAAAACCACCCGGCATATCGTCGATGTCGTCCGGCAGGTTGTTCATCATTCGCTCGTGAATTTCCTCTGCTGAGTTTCCTTCCAGGAACTCCGGTCTGTTAAATTCCGGCTGCATACTCTCCACCTCCTTTACAAGCTAATCTCTATTTCTTCATCCCAGTTGCTGCCCTTTACCTTGAAGGTTACGTGCATCTGATCGCCTTCCCAGGTAAATTGAAAATCCCGGACATTTTCTGCCCGGGGATTTACCATAATTGCATCTGTGATTGTTCTTTCTGCCATAGACTCAACAGTTTTTTCATCGTCGTTATCCATGGCACGTTCCATCTCGGTACCGATTGAATTGGGGTACGCCAAACAGCGGTACCGCTCTGTCTGTGCAATCTTAAAACACCAAATGGCGAAGGCTTCTTTGCCATCGCATTCCTTGATCCGGTGCGCCCCATCTCTCACGAAGTCTCCCAGTTCCGGGTCCCACTTCATACTCCTTTTGTACTGAGTATCGTACTGGCTGTCCTCTGAGATAAAATCCGGTACCTCAACAACCGGAAATAGTGGCTGTGACATTTGCCTCGCCTCCTTTACGATTTCTCGATCACATCGATTACGACTGCTTCACTCTGAATCCAGGCAACCAGCACTCGATCTCCTGCTTTCACTGCCGGTATCGTTACGCTGTGGCTGTGAAGAGGAACGCCCGACGGTGCTTTGTTGAGCCAGCTCTGTTCCGAGGTTGAAAGCGTCAAGCCTGCAGCCAGCCTGCAGATAGTGTAGTCTCCCTTCGGTATCGGCACCGGGAATGTGTTCGTTTTCAAACTTCCGTTGGCCTGTATTTCTCCAAAGTCCAAAGTCAACGGAGACTCTGTTTTCTGCGAGGTTCGTTTATCTAACACCTGTGCCAGTTTCGCTGTCCCTGGGTGTCCGTCAAATTGGTCCATCTATATCACCTGCCTTTAATCAAAAGTTCCGTCGTCAACCCACCCATACACATTGCTTCCGCTATCCGTGTGAATCAGATGCCAAGGGTGCGCTTTTCCGGAACCATTCTTAATCGTAATCTTTGCTTTTCCTGCCCTGGCTTTGTAACCTTTTGAACCTGGGTAGCTGCTCACATAATGGGTTCCACCGTGGAAATTCACGATGTCGCCCACATTGTAATCTTTCTTTTTCTCGGAGCTTGCTTTTTCTTTCTTTGGCTCTGCAAGTTCCAAATCCATTGTCATGCTGTAGGTGTCTACCGTGTGCTGGATGCCTTTCACGTAATAATACGACTGGGCAAGCTCACTCATTACATACACCAGGTCGCCTTTTCGGACAAACGGAACGTCCGGAGACTGTACTTTAATCTCCTTCTTGATTTTTCCCTCGTCGTCTAAGATTTCCTGTGCTGCAGATTTAGCATCCGCAAGGCTTTCATCCTTACCTCTCGTATAAATTCTCTGACGGATACCATACTTTGTCTCGCCGTTTACCGTGGCTTCAACACTGGTTCTTCCATCATCGTCTGCCTTCCCTACAACCTTGACCCTGGTAATCATATCTGCTGTGCTTATGCTCTGACTGAACATCTGTGTGTTATCCGTTCGGAATACATACACCGTCTTATTGCTTCCTCTCGGAATAACGGATGTCTTGCCTTTCCTGGCCTGCACAAAACACTGCTCTTCGCCTTTCTTTGCTGCATCGTCCAGCAAATTGATGATGATGTCTGACAGATACTTATTGTTCTCCACTGTTTTGCCGTGTGAAGCATTCGGACCTTGATATGATTCCTGCGGTATCTCCCAATCATCAAGAATCCCTTCTATCGCCGACTTTGTGCCGGTTCCGGAAGGAAAATATCTGTTATCCTGGCTCTTCTGCAGCTTGTAAAGTTCGTCGTAGCAGGTACATTTCAGCGTATGTCCTCCGCTCTTTTCAACCGGATTCCACGTTTCCACGTACCCTCGTGCTACTTCCTCGTCCTGGGAAGCACCATCTGTTGCGAATACTCCGACCAGGCATCCCGGCTTGATTATCTTCGACAGATAGCCTTTGGATGTCTTATCATTCTTTGCCACAAATGAGGTTCTGACGGATAACTCGCCATCGTTCTCTTCCCATCCGAGGTTTTCGATGTACTCCTTAATGTTGTACTGGTTCTTACTTTCGTCCATAACCACGACCCGGTACTGGATTTTCGTCAAATCAATCATAGTGACCTCCTATCCCGGGATTGTCAGAACTTCTCCCGGCCATATCCAGTGACCGTGATCCGAACTGCTCTTTCCGTGCTTCTTTGCTGTGGACTCTATCGTATCCTTGTTTGCATCGTAAATTGTCGTCCACTTGGTACCGCTTCCCAGTTTCTTTGAAGCGATGCCCCACAGCGTATCTCCGGAGACTACTGTATAATTGCCTCCATTCGATGATGAACTCGCTCTCGGCTTCGTTTTCCTTACGAACGCCGCAATTTTCAGTTCATTTGTACTGTAGATTTTCAGTGGTTTCTTCTGAACAAACGTAATGGAATACTCGACATTGCCATACGCTCCAACCGGTCTCGGCTGAAATGAAGAAATCGTAACATCCACGTTTATCCACGTTTCCGTTACGATCAATGTAAGCACTGTCTCATTAAACATATAGTCATTCAGAATTTTCACACACTCATTTGGACTTTTCCAGGCGTTCGTCTTGACGATTGCCTCATTCTTCTTTGACGCTCCGAAAAATACACCATCCCACGAAAACTCTGAAACATCCGTCCCCTTAGGTACCTTTACGGTACCCAGGGAGATGATGTCGAAACTTTGGTACTTGGCTGCATATTTGCCCTGCACCTTTTCGGGTAGAGCCGGGAACGTAAACTTTGAGCCCTTTTCCACCGGAATCAGTTTAATATCCATCGCCTACGCTCCTTTCGTGCTTGATACTGGCATATTGGCGAATACCTCGCTTAACTTGTCGGCTATGTTTCCACCGAGTTCGTCTGCGATCTCGCCTAAGTGCCTTCTGATTACGGCAACAATATCTTCCTCGCTCTGACCTTCCTTCGCCTCAATTTGGAAATTCGGACTAACTGCAACATTTACACTAATCGGACCAGTCTGTGGTGTAGAGACCGGAACCTCTGAACTTACCGGAGCAAATGTTTCTGCTGAGTTGTCCTCATAATTACCTTCTGTGGTGTCGTTATAGCCATAGGATGCGTTTCTTGTCGCCTCAGTGAATAAATTATGGTCTGATACCATATCGCTCAAATTTGAGCCTTCTATACGACCGCCCTCTGCGTGTTTAGAAACGCCGAGTGCTTCGCCTGCCTGCTCATATAATTCAAGCGCTCTTGTCCTCCGACTTGGGTTTGTCGGGATAACAAACTCGTCCCAACCTTCCTCTGCTAACCATGACAGCTGAGGACCGCCACCAACTCGACCACCTGCAGCGTGTTTCGCTGGTGTTGATGTCGTTGTTGGAATTGTCGGCAGCGTCAGCAGGTTGTACTTCGGTGTTACGTTTACCGTCGGACTGATGCTGAACGGACTTGCCGTTGCTGTATTAAGAGAGGTCTGCAGACTGGTTCTCAGCCCTGCTGAGCCATTGGTAAGACTCGTTGATGCTCCTGCGTTAAGAGATGTTCCGAGGTTTGTGCCGGCTGTCTGCCACTCTGACTGCAACGTAGCGAAATACTCGTTCGAGATAGGACCGTAATTCTCCATGACCGTCGAAAAATCAAAATCGGCCATCTGATCCTGCATATACTGTTGCATAAATGTGCTGAGTGTTTCTTCACTGCCGCTGTTCTCCAGGGCATTGTGAAGTGCTTCCGAATAGGACGTCTTGACACTCTCGAAATACTCGCCGTAGTAGTCCGACATCTTCTTTTTCAGATCCTCTGTATTCAAGCCGATTGACTCGCCTTCTGTCGGACCTGTGATAGACTCCATGAGTTCCGTCCAGTCCTCATTAGTCATCGAATCCCAGTCGATTGCTTCCTTGATTTCCTCTGCAGTCGGTACAGAATCTTTGAAATCCTGCATAATCTTCTCTTTGGTGCCATCCGGTACCGCAAGTGCCGTCTGTAAAATCTGAGTCGCAATGTCCGTCTGAACTGCCGTATCGAGATTGAGCTTGTCTAATCCCATCCAGCTTGCCACATCAGCTGCAGTCCAAGTCTGTACGTCCGGGTGTGCCAGCAACGCATTGTTCAAAGCTGTTTCCAGCTTCTCCTTTGTACTTCCCTCAATCTCCGGCATATAGCCTTGAAGTGAGGAGTCCCACGCCTCGGCAATCGTTTCCAGGTTGAATGAAGATACCCTTGCGTTAATCTCATTCAACTGGGCGTAGTAGCCATCGGTTGCTTCTTTCACGGCCGCATCGTACTCTTCTTGCGTGATAGCTCCGTCTGCCAGCTGCAGGTTCAGATTTGTGAGCGTGAGCGTAAGTGCCTGCTCGTACTGATCCGACGCATTGTTTACCTGCGTCTGCAGCTCTTCCTGCAAAGCATTGAAACTATCCATATCCAACTCTGCGCCGGAATACTTAATCTTCAATGTGTCAAATTCCGCATCCGTCCTGGCCTGCGAAATCTTTCCTGTGATAGCAGAAATCTGATCCTGCAAGCTCTGAATTTCTGCAGACTCGTCAAGACTGATAACACTATCTTCTAAGGCAATATCCACTTTTCCGCTGAGTTCTTTTCCCAAATCGTCCAGCTGTTTCTTCATGCTGCCATAGTAGCTGTCGAGACCGCTAGTATCTGCGTCGGTTCCAGTAAGCAGCTTCAAAGCGACTGTAGCCTCGTAATGGTTGTTGTCAATATAGGACTGACTATCACTGATGAAGTTTTCGATTGCGCTCTTGTAATCGTCCTTCTGCAGTTCGTCCAGTTTCATTCCTAAGCTGACTTTCCAGTTCTCCTTTTTCAAGGTTGATACTGATGATTGCAGGTCGCTAAGTGCCTGCTGTGTGTCGCTGGTTGCAGTTGTGAAGGTGTTCAGTCCGTCCGTCATATCACCGAATGTAATATCACTCGCAATACTCTTGACCTCTTCCAGGGATAACTTAATCTTTCCAAAAGCATTCTTTGCCACATTTTCGCACTCTTCCTGGAACATGGCTGAAAACTGCTCCGCAGAAACCTCGCTATCGTTCATAGCATCCTGCAGAGCCTTATTCTGAAATCGTACATCTTCGATTGACAAACCGGTTGCCTGGAAAATCTTCTGAGCTTTCTCAGCTTCCTTCTGCATTTCTTCAACATTATCCTGGTACTCTTCTTTGACCTTGTTGCCCTTGATCCATCCTGCGATACCTCCGACACCGGCACCGATTAAAGCACCGACCGCTGTACCAAGACCAGGAATTACAGAACCAAGTGCTGCACCGGCCGCCGCACCAGCTGCTACACCGCCTGCTTTCCAAGCGGCTGAACCGCCGTAAGCGGCTTTCTCGTCCTTATTATCGGACTTGATAGATTTATACAAATCCATTGCACTACTTACGAGTGTTGCACCACCGGCAATCGCTCCTGCTCCTGCACCCATTCCGACTGCAGATAAAGCTCCTGCGCTTAGTGATGCTCCCCCGGCCAGGTTTCCTGCTCCGAGGTTGATTGCCAGCATTGCTGACTTTCCGAGAAGTCTGGTACCCATTGCGGACGAACCAAGCATCGCTGTCCCAAGTCCCATCTCTCCGGTTCCCGAACCTAATACCGTCTTTCCTGCTTTCCCCAGGCTGATTGCTCCCTTGCCAAGACTAATAAACGGACTGGCAATCTTACCGAGCAATACCGCTGAGAATACAGACGACAAATCTGCAGACTTACCGCCCGGAAGCAGTTTGCCCGCATTTGATACTAAATTACCGAGTCCATCCATCAACTTCGCAGACACGGCATCGAAATCAAATCCCTCTGAGAATCCTTTAGCGAACGACGCTCCGATGCTGGTTCCCTCGTCGAATGTTTCCGAGATGTCAATACCGAGCATTGTCATAACGCCGATCTTAATTCCGCTACCGATGCCTTTTCCGATGTCTCCGGCGAAATCAGCAAATTTTGCCTTTCCTTTGGTGTCCCACCACTCCTTGAACGGATCAGCAATAAATTCATCCCAGCTCAGTTTCACCTTGCCGAGGAAATCTGCGTTTTTCCATTCTTCTGACTCTGTTAAGTCATGGAATTTCTTCTTCATGCGGTCCACCTTTGTATCTACCCAGTCCATCATTTCATCAAGACCGGATTCAACCGCTGGCATCTGATCGGTAAGCCAATCTGCCAGGCTTCTCACGTATGGAGATAACCTCTCGCCAAATGAGATTTTCACTCCGTCTACTGCACTCTGCAGCAATGTGATAGAACCCTGCAGGTTATCCATCATCGTTTCAGACATATTCGCTGCTGCTCCGTCTGCATTGTTGATGGCATCTGCCAACTTATTGTAGTCCTCTTCCGAGGCGTTCAAGATAGCAAGCAAACCTTTCTGTGCCTGTGTTCCTGCGATTGTATTTGCCAGGTTTGACTTCTGCTCTGCCGTCATACCTGCCGTAGCCGTCCTTAACTCACCCATCACATCAGATAAATCCCTGGCCTGTCCGTTGGAATCAAAAAAGCTGATGCCTAAGTCTTTCATAGCATCAGCCGCTCCATTGGTGTTCGTCGATAATCTCGTGAATATTGAGTTGAGTGCCGTACCGGCCATCGTTCCCTTAATTCCGGTATTTGCCATTAAGCCTGTCATAAGGGCAACATCTTCTATGGAGTAACTGAGCGACCCTGCCATAGAACCTGCATATTTGAAAGTCTCGCCCATTCCGGAGACTGTCGTGTTCGCATTTGATGCAGCCGCTGCCAATACATCTGAGAAGTGTCCGGCATCACCGGCTTTCATATTGAACGCCGTAAGCGCATCCGTAACAATATCGGATGTCGTTGCCAAATCTTCTCCGGAAGCTGCCGCCAAGCTGAGAATGCCTTCGATACCGTTCAGCATATCGTCGGTTTTCCATCCAGCCATTGCCATGTAGTTAAACGCCTGAGCTGACTCTTCGGCTGTGAATTTCGTGGTTGCACCCATTTCCTTCGCCTTATTCGTCAGTTTGACAAGCTCTGTGCTGGTGGCTCCGCTTATAGCCTGGACCTGTGACATTGCGGCCTCGAAGTCCTTGTATGTCTCTATCGTGTCTTTCAGACCGATACTGACTCCCAGGACCGCTCCGACTTGGAAGATTGGATTCTTCAACAGGTTTATGATCCCTCGAACCGGGGAGGTTATGAGGTCAATCGCTCGCATTGTAACGCTCCATGTTTTCCCTGCAAAACCCCTTAACCCATTACCCAGCGTAGAGAGTACCGGACTGATCCGTTCCTTCGCTTCAAGCAGGACTTCGTACTTTTCTTTCGCCCAGCTTGCCAGGCTCTTTTCGGTTTTTTGAGCTTGCTTGTCAAACTTGGAAACTGTGTCGCTCGCTTTCTTGGCTGAACTATTCGCACTATTGGCCGCTCGTTCCATCTTCTCGAATTTCTTCGTAGCATTGGAGACTCCCGGATCGGTATTATCGACCGTCTCAATAGGAATTTCGATTCTAAGTGTTTCCGCCACCGTCATTACCTCCTTTCTGTGATTCTAGGGTTATCCGCATAGACGCAAGCATGAACGCCTGCACGCCTTTCGGTTTCTCGTAAAATTCATCGGGGGTTATTCCTGTCTTTTGGAATATGTGATGCAGCAAGCACATCTTGCCCCCCGCTTCAATTAGTTTTTTGCTACTTCCTCAATGTTGCTCTCGTAGCCGCTGAGGGTGTCGATCGCATCAATAATGCGGTCTTTCTCGCCAGCTTTAAGTGTGTACTCGATTACATCCAGGCCGGACATAATCTGAAATCCTTTGCTTTCAAGCGCCTGCCATACCTTCTTGTTGTCCCATAACTTCTCTCTATCCTCTGCGATAGTCGCCTTGTGGATGATTGCTGACTGGTACTTGATACGGTCTGTGTCCTCCGGCATCTTGATACCAAGCTGCTTATTACGAACATACTTTGTAAATTTCTTACGGCACTTGTCGTACTCCTCTGAGCCGAGAGGTCTGATATAGAATGCAAAAGCGAGCTTGCCGTTTCTGACAATCTCAATCCTCTGTGTTTCCTCTTCATCGGAAGCGAAATCTGCAGCCGCAATCAGACCTGCGATGAAGTCCTCCTCATTCGCTCTGATTACCTGCTTTGTTTCCTCTTCGTTTGTCTCCACTGTGCTTACTGCGGGCTGAGTATTCTCCTCAGCTGTTGCCTCGCCTACTGTTACGCCTTTTACAAATTCTTTAGCCATTTGAATGTCCTCCAATTCTTTTTGATTAAATAAAGGGGAACCGCTCCGGCTCCCCTACTGGTTTCTTATGTGGTACCTCTTATCTGTCTACGCCGAGTAATGACTGTAACTTAGGCGGTCTGTTGACAAAGAAGTTCCAGTTTCTCTTGATAACATCGCCGACAGTGACATTCTGAATGTCTACCTGTCCGGAAGGAATACACTCCTTGTAAACCACACGTTCCTCGGAACCATTGCGGCCGAGAAGTGAGCCCTGGAAGTTCCAGTGTGGCATATTCTGTGTTTCTAATGATTCCATAAGCGCCTGGATAAACTCATCGTCCTCCACTACGATCTGAGACATAGTGAGGCTGACAGCAAATGTATTGGATGTCTCGTGTTCCTGTGCATCTCCAAGTACGCTATACTTTGCATTGTTCCAGTTTACGTTGGACGTGAATGTGTCAACCGTAGCAAGTAAAACGCCGTCCTCACTATAAAATGCTCCATCCTTGCCAGTGCGTGCATGCCTTGAATCGGCTGCTGCTCTTTCATTTCTCATTACTTCTTACCTCCTTCTATTCGTTTGTGCTGAAACGGAAGATGAAGCTGAGGTAGATATGCTCCATAGAATCCTTGTCGATTACATCGATGTCAAACCATGCGCTGTCTCCATCAGCAGTGTAAGCGGTACTTTCAGTTACCTTGCAAGCAGTGAGCTTACTCTCTTCTTTCATTGCATCGCCTACGCCCTGCAACTGAGAAATTACAGTTGCTCGACCGTTGGTGTCGTTGTCTACCTTGCCTACCAGGTTGTCAGAAGTGGTGTTGATACGTCTGATAAGCTCGAAACGAGTCTTAACACGGCGAATCTTTTTCCAACCATCGTCCTGGTTGTCCTTCGGCGTAATGAGGGTATTGATTGCGTTATCAATCCACACCTGCTTAGCCTTGTTGTAGCTGAGTACCAGGCAGCCTTTCTTCTCTGCAGCGATCATTTCAGTATTTGTCAGCTTTTCCTTAATCTCGGAGAAGCCGCTGATTACTGTATGAGTGAGCGAAGAGTTGGCTGCTACTGCGCCGATCATACCGGCAAGACGTGCTGCTGTCTGATAACCGTCGATCTCCGTACCCTGCTCATTCACATGGGCATTGAGAACGTAGTGCATCTTCTCGTCATTGAATGAAGCGGCGTGTGCTTCCCTTGTTTCCAGGTCTACCGTATGCTTCTCAGCAACGACCGCCTGTGTAAGAGATGCCGCATCAAAAATACGATTGATGAAACTCTGCAGAAGCAGATGTACCGAAGTGTCCTCGGTATCGACGCAGATTGTGTTAAACTCATACGCCTCTACCTGCTTAAACGCATTGGAGTAGTCCCCATTCGTTACCTGCGGATCAGTTCCCTTTGTAAACTGGGACTGAGACACGTTCTGTAATGTTACGGTGCCGGACTTGATAACCTCTGCCTTGAAATTCTTGGAAGATGCCAGTGCATCCACAAGGGCATTAGCTTCGTCTGTTCCGGCGGTAAATTCCACCTTCTCAAACTCTGTTGTGCCGGCATAAAAAATGCACTCTTTGAGAGTGCTGTCTGAGAGCTTTTCACGGACTGTTACTACAAAATCCTTTGCTCCTGGATATTTAGCTGTGATGCTTACTGCATCTGTGCTTTCGCTGTCCTGCAACTTGATACTACCCTGAGTACCGCCGTTACCGACTCTGCAGGCGATGATCGTCTTTGCGCCACCGGCGATTGCTTCCTTCATTGCGTCCGTAGTAAGTGCGGTACCGAATGTTCCTTCGTAGCCATCCTCTGCAGATAATTCGATTGCCTCGTTGAGAGGGCCAAAATCTGCACGGAAGATTACTGCTGTAACACCATTCATAACACCAGCGGTGGCATTTCCGCCTTTCTTCTGAATGTTGAAATAGGTACCAGGACGCACCTTAGTTTCGCCTAAAATGAATGTTCCTGCCATTTCTACTTAACCTCCTTCTGTAAGAACTTGCTTACAATTTCCTTTGCCTCTGATACTGTGTACTCGGCTTTGCCGTCAGTTTTCAGAGCAGCTATAACACATTCCTGCATTGTGCCGAATACGCTTCTTGCATTGCCTGCAAGCTCGCTTACTGTATAAACGGACTCTGCAGGGGCCTTTTTCTCCGGCTTCTTTTCTGCCTTTGTTTCAGCAGGTGCCGGAGTTGCTGTTTCCTTAGCCATGCTTTACCTCCTTAACTGTAATTTCCATGAGCTGCCACAAGTACATGAGGCTTAGCCTTGTACCTAAGCAATCCATAATGACCTGTGATGAATACCTGGCCTTCCTTCAAGTAGTCAGATTTGTAATTCACCTGCAGTCTCTTGATGAACATAGGCGAATAGTCCAGCATGATTACCTCTCCGTCGAATGACAGGTGGTTGGCAATATCTGCGGCCATCTTCAATCTAACTGTGTTTTCCGGACATAAAACATGGACGGCAATCCTGCCGTCCATCCAGGCTACTGTATTCGTTTCTTCCTGCTTCTCAGATGAAATCAGTCTGCAGTAAACCACCGGCTGATCCGCTGAGGCTTCGGTTATCTCCTCCATCCGGTCATATCCCATAACCAGGCATTCCGGGTACAACTCCTTGATATACTTATCAACCGCCATTACTGGGTCCGGATCGGACGTTTCCATAGACGGATATTCCAGGATGTCAAATCTGACTTCACAGCCGATTACAATACCGGCTTTTCCTGCATCCTCGCCCATAGTGAACGCATCCGTTCTCGCCCAGGTAAAGCAGTACGGCGTACCGCCTTCCGGAAGAAGGATCACATCACGCAGGCATTCCTTCACGATAGGCGCTATGTCCTCCGGGAATACATCTGTTGTGTTCTGACAGAATATCAATACCGAAAGACTACCGGCACTGTTTCGTTCTTCGTTTGCCTGCAGGTCGTAGTTGTAAGTTACCATAGGGTACTGCGTTTCACCGCCCCACCCATCCTGTTCGTCGCCCGGTGCTTCCGGACTAAAAACAGCAGGCACACCGTTGTAGGTTGTAAGCCTCTCTGCGAGTGCTGCCGTACTGACGAACCTTTTCTGAATCAGTTCTTCCAGCTTCACTCTGTCGCCCCTTCCTCAGTGTCCTGCTTTTCGATGCCGTAGGTCTTGACCTCCGACATATCGTGTGAATATCGGATTTCCCACTGAGCGTCTACCGCTTCATCAATGGGAATCCGAAAGTGATTAGTTACATTGCCGATACCCGGATGATACTGGACGATCAGCTCCTTCTCGGTGGCTGATGTTACAAATCCGGCTTTACCTTCCGGCCATGTGCGATGCTTGCCATAGACCAAATCGCCCCTAGCAATCTCGCTCAAATCGAAGGTTGCTATCGGCTGTTCTACTACCAGTGCCATATATCATGCCTCCTTAGCCATACGGCTCCTTGTAAATTTTCTCAATTTCCGGGGTTGCCTTCTCCTTGATCTTGTCTACGAATGGTCTTGCTGTCATTTTCTTCGTTCCGTTTTCAAGGTAGCCAGCATACTTCTCTTGGCTTTCCAGCTCTGCAATGATTTGGACTCCGCCACCAGCGGTACTGCCTTCACTCTTTACCTGGCCATTCCAGTGCATACGGAGATTTCCTGTACGTCTTGCCGGTGGTTCTCCTGGTGCCGAAGCTGTGTAGGTCGCTTTGCTGTGCGGTTTGCGATATGTTCGCCCGCTTCTCTGACCTTTTAGCACTTCCAGCTCTGCGTTCCTCATGGCATTCACTGCCCTAACGCCCCTGGCTACGACTTGTCGGTTGATTTTGGCTACCTGTCCTTTGACTGTTGCCCTTATGGCACTTCCTGCACTCCCTGCTTTTCCATCGTTCCACAGCTTCACTTGACATCCTTCCTTTCCTCGGCGTAGTAGATTGTGGATATACCCAAGCTACCCACCTCATCCAGGTCGATAATGTAAAACGTGCGATTTCCGAGTATGAGTTTATCGGACTTCTTTGCCTCCGGACTGCCTGCCTGCACAATCGTATGGGTGCAAACACGGTCTCTCGTTGAATGAGATTCCTTCTGTTCCTTCGTGGACTCAGCAAGACATCCTCTGATGATCTTTGAGCCGTCTCCCTTTGGTGCGTTTGCTACCCTTCCGCTCGCTGTTACAACCTGCGTATTTGACTCGACAACAAAATCCTTGAATAGGTTTCCCGGCCTTAAATACATAAATCTCGCATTTATCATCCGTTCCACACCCTCTCGTTTTCGTGCATTCCGGTATGGAAGTAAGGCGGACCATCTACCCCATTTCCAAACCGCGGCACTGACACTGATTCTGCCTGGACCTCTTTTTTCAGCTTGTCGTAATCTTCTTTCCAAAGTTTCGCCCTGCCGTTCATATCCAGGCTGAGAGGACCGGTCTTTGTGTTGACCTCATACGCAAAGCGGCGGCACAGACTTTCAAGGAGCATCAGCTTTGCTCGCTTCCACTTTTTCGGGTATGCGTCGATTGCTGCTTGTATCTCCTCGTCGGTCAATGCCGTCGTATCTGCCAGGCCCTCTACCATCGTGTCTCCAAGCTCAAACCTCATACGATCTTTGCCAAATTCTGTGATGTTTCCCGGCTCATATGTGTATGCACCTTTTGACATTAGGTATCAGCTCCCTCCGTATTGCTGTCTGTGGTTGCGTTACCGCCTGCGGATTCGTTTGAATTGCCTTCGGCGGAGAATAAGGTGTCGTGCTGTTTCTGAGCCGCTTTTTTGACCGTAGCACGTGTGTCTAAGGCGTGAAGCAGAATCAGAACGCTATCGGACTTCACACTGGCTACTGCCTTTGCACCGTCCTCTGCATTCATCTGCAGTACATCGACAACTGACTGAACATCCTCTGCACTGCAGGAAACCGCCGTCACATTGCCGCCCTCGCCCTTGACTGTCACGGTAAAACCGGCATTGTCGGAGTCGAACGGTTTAAGCTCTGCGACTGCGGACTGGATCATTTCATCTACCTGCTCCTGTGTAAAGCCTTTGTCTGCATTGGCGACTGCATCGGCGATCATCTTATCTACCTGCTCCTGCGAATAAAGGGCACCGGACTGTTCCGGTACCCCTGCTTCGTCATTTGCGGCTGAGATTACGCCGAGCTTTTCTTCTCTCTCGATGTTTACCACGAGTTCTGCTGGGATTTCATCCCCGATGAAGAATTTTTTGCCGCCATAACTGCAAGGCTTCTTTGCAATTAATCTCATGGCGAAACCTCCTTACACTGCGTCGTAACCGAAGAACGCAAGATCATCTGCAGTTTTCTTCATGTCGTAAGCCATAAGACCCTCGACAAACTCAGAATGTGTTCCGGCCTCACCCTGGTAGTTGAGTACCGGAAGTAAGATGCCGTTCTCTAACATGTCCCAAGTGAAGATGTAACCTGCAGAAGGCTCCTCGATGGAAGGTGTATCTGTTGCATACGCTAACAGGAATGAGTTAGGATCGCCGATGAACTGCATATTTGCAGCCTGGCCTAAACCGGCTTTGTTCTGCACGGTCTGATCAATAACAATTCTGTCAACTCCGAAGAGCTGTGCAAGCACGTTCTCGGTAACATTTGCAGGATTTGCGGTTGTACCGCCAAACTTCACTCTTTCGAGGATCGCAGGGTGTACCTTCAACGCATTAAATACGTTGATGCCGAGTCCTAATCTGTTAGGAGTACGACCGGTTGCCTGCCTCATGGCGGTTTTCTTTGCATCGAAGAATGCAATAGGATCGCTGTTGCCGTTGCTGAACTTGATAAATTCATTTCCGGAAACAGCTGTATCATCCTTGCCCTGTCCTTCATTCGCCCATACTCCCTGCTTCATAAAGGACTTGGAGAAATCCGAATCCTGGTGGATGTTTGCCTGTGCTGCCATAACCTTAGTTCTCTGCTGGCGAGGGTCCGCAGTACGAGGCCCCTGGCGGCGGTTAAGGTCAGTCTGGCGAATGGAGTCAATACCCATAATCATCTGATCTACCGTACAAGCATAGGTCTCTGTGTGTTCAGAGATTACTGCAGTGTCAACCTTGCCGTATGCAGGCTTTCTCTGCCAGTTATCACGTAACAGATCCTCTTTGTCGAATACATAATAGTTGTCAGAGGATAACCCTACCGGGCAAACCGGGAACATATTCTTTGCAAGGGTCGTTGAATCCTGCTGATAATAAGCCAGCGCCATAGTGGAAAGCGCTGTATGTGGTCTGAAAGCACCCTTGGCAATGTCTGCCTGGATGCTCTTTGCTGTTCTTTTCATTTACCATTTCCTCCTTCTTTATTTTGCGGCATTCTTCTGATACTTGGAAATCTGAACTCTCACATAGTCATTCTCAGCTGCATTGCTGAGCGCCACGCCGATCACATAATCTCCGTCAGCTGCCTTTGTTGCTTTTCCTGCGGTTGCAGTTACCTCTTCGCCCTTCTTGATGGCTCCGCCAGCAAGAATGTAGCCGATGTCCTTAATCTGAACATCTACCTGGTCGCCCTTTGCAACCTTTCCGGACTCTGCTCCGGAGATGTCGTTATAGCCTGCCTCAATAATTGCAATGCCTACGATAGGTGCTGTGCCGTCGGTTGCTACGACTACATCTCCATTCTCGTCATATTTGAGAATGAGGTTTCTCACATCGTCGATAGCAGCACCGGCCTGCTCTGCGATTGTCACAGACTGGTTAATCTGTGAGCCGTTGAAGTTTCTCTTTGCCATGGTCTTTTCCTCCTTCCTTAAAATCCTTCCTCAGCGTCGTATGCGTCCATAAGGTCCGGGTTATCTTCCCAAGCCTTAGCCAGCGCATCCGTATAGCTCATGGAAGGTTCTTTCTGCATATAGCTCTTGGCGATACCTTCGATCTTGCCCTCTGCATCACTTACGTGCACAGAGCCGTGGCCGGACTTGCCTACCTCGGAAAAAACGCCGGACTTGTTGACCGCTTCCACGGTGGCATCAAGAACGGCGATCATATCGTTGTATGCAGTTCCACCGGTAGCTCTGAGAGATTTGAGCATAGGTACAAGCTCCTCTTTCTTCTTGCCGATGATTTCATACTTGCCCGCTACGGCTTCAAGTTCTCTGTTCTCAGCATCCTCACGGAACTTTCTGAGTGCTTCGATTTCTGCCTTAACAGCAGGATTGAGTCCCTTGTAGATGTCCTCGCCATCGGCAGGTGTTTCCTGGTTCTGCTCAGGCTTCTCAACAGACTTTGTTACCGCAGGTTTTCCCTCCGGAGTCTGCTCTGTCTGAGCCGGGTCGTCTGCCACGCCGTATCTCTTCTCAATATCTTCGAGAATGAGAAGCTCAGCCTGGGTCATTTTGCTCTTGTCGATCTTCATATCTTCGTTGTCTCCTTTCGACTGTTTCTTTTTGCCCTGGTCCTTTTTGTCCTCTGTGTCTACCTCCGGATCGTCTCCTTCTCCGGCAGGCTTTCCAGCGGCGGTCTGTGCCTTCTCGATGTTGTCATTCAGCCTTGCAGCCGCAGACTTCATCATTGCCAGGTCACTCTCCGTCACCTCGTCACTCTTTACGATGTTGATTACCTTTCCGCCGGACCAGTTGCTAATCGCTTCCTTCACTACTGCAGTGAACTCGTCAAGGCTCTCATTCATCGCTGTTGCTGCGCCGGTGCTATCCAGCTCCTCGTCATTCAGAATCGAACAGAGGCTTGCCTGCAGTGCGTAGCATATATCCCAAATTTCATCAGCAATCTTTCTGTTCTTGATTTCATTGAAACGCTCGTTGAAACTAACAGAGTTGCCTTTCAGAACTTCCTCTACTGCACTGTCGATCTCTTCCTGGTTCATGCCGGCCTTTTTGCCGATGAAACCGAACAATCGGCTGACAAAACCATTCTTATCGCCATTCTCTCCTGTGGACTGCCCCTTTTCGCCTTTACTCTTTGTTAGCTTAATGTGAGCATCCGGATTTGCACCTTCATCTACAAAATCAACCTTGCTGATTCTGAGATTTTTTAACTTTGTTGCCACTTTGCTTCCTCCTTTCCGCAAGATTTATATTAAAAAAGACACCTTTGCGGTGCCTCTCCTAATAACGGAATGATGTTTCTGTTGCTGATAAACTCTTCTAACTGCTCTACTGTGGACTCTCGCAGGTTATTCAAACCGTAGCGGTCCATAAATTCGAGCAGGAAATCAGAAAAAGGCACCATATCGGATGCCTTGCTGATCTGTTTTATCAATTTGTTCTTTTTGCTTAGATTTGTCTCCATAATGTGAACTACCTATGCCCTTATTACACTCTCGTATGTGGAATTATAAGGTTAAGACTGCTGAAAAACTCAATACGCCCCATTTTTACAAGGTGTTTTCATCTTCTACTTCGACTCTCTCGGCTTCTCCTTCGATTGAGAACATCGGATATGTGCCATCCTTAACCTTTTCCCATACATCCTCGTCGGTTACTTTGAAGCCGATCCACCAACCAATCGGAAGGGTTCCTGCCGGGATTCCCATTGCCTGCATTTTCTCTTCCGTGAATACCACGGATTCAACCAGGACTGCAGCACCGCCTCTTTCGTGCATTTCTCCGCCTTCACGATAGAGCAACACGTATTGATATGCTGCGTTTTCCAGTTCTTCCGGTTCGATGATGTCCTCCTGCCAGTCCTCAATTTCTTCTCCGTCAGCACGGATAGCAACATTCGCCCAGCCAAATGCCAGGTGCTTGTCGTCGTCGGACTTGGCAATCTTAAACCTGCCCTTAATCACATTACCGGCAGGCTCTTTCCT
This sequence comes from Enterocloster sp., assembly GCF_057861365.1. Lineage (NCBI taxonomy): Bacteria > Bacillati > Bacillota > Clostridia > Lachnospirales > Lachnospiraceae > Enterocloster > Enterocloster sp. The sequence goes on along the minus strand of NZ_DBMACH010000001.1, from coordinate 455,209 downwards.
CTGCGGTTCTGCAGACTTCTTGATGAAATCAGAGAACTTCTTCACTTTCTCACTTCCTTCCTCTCGGCGCAGCCACTTCGATATACTCGATAGCGCAGGCGCATCTTGGGTGTGCAGGTGGTAACATATGTTGCCCTGCAAACAGAACCTTTCCTTTGAAATCAAAGTCGGAGTCCATATCTACCTCGGTACCTTCCAGTGCATTGCAGATGTCGCACACCGAATCGTCTCCGGATGTACTCCACCGCTTTACCATTGTCCCAAGGTACCCTTCGCCCTGTGCCTGGCGTATGCCTTCATCTGCTCCACGGTTATAAGCAAAAGCACTCTCGGTCTGAGCGATTGTAAATGCCCTGGCCCGGTGCTGTTTCTCTGCATATTTCTGAGAAGCGTCCAATGCCTTCCTGCGGATGCTCTCAACCTTCATTCTCGGATGCTCTTTTCGCATCGTAGCCACGATATTGTCATAATACCGGGCATTTGCTCTTGCGTCACCCTCTGTCAGACCGATACACGGGCGAATGAGCCTTGCCAGTTCATCTACTGTGTGGCTCTCTCTCATTTTCTTTTCCAGGAGTGCCGCTATTGCGTCCTTCTGTTCTTCTGTGCATCGGGTAACAAACTCAGCTCCTCTTTCACTGATCCAGTCAAGAACGCCAGGTGTCTGAGTGTTAAACTCAAAAGCGAGACCGTCCAGGATTGGTTGCCCGGTTGGTCCCGCCGCTATTGCCTGCGTCCACATTGACTGCAATCTCTCGGCAACAAGCACTGAGTAATCCTGTTGCCAAGCCTCTAACGTCTCTTTGCTGAGGCTTCCGTCCGCTACTGCCTTTCGGAGTTCCTGGTACGTGATGGCGTCTTGCTGATCCTGCCAAAACCCGCATAGGATTTCAACCGGTTCGTCACATTCACTCTGCAGGTACTCTTCAAGTCTGCGTAGGACTTCTTGACTGCCCGGTGTCTTTGCCTTGCGTATTCGCTTTGGCCGTATGAACCTTATTGCCATTTGTACCGCTCCTTCCTAATCGCCTTTTAGCGGCTTCTACCACATTGTCGGGTATTTCTTCGCCTTCGTCGTTTCCATCGCTTCCTGCGGCTGTCTCAGGTTCCGGTGGCTGGTTCTGCTCTGCCTGTTGCTTACGCCGCTGGTCTATCGTCCTGTCGTCCGTTGTTCTCTCCGGCAGGTGTCCGACCTGGCGAATGTAATCTTCCAGTCCGTCGTCCGGTACCAGGATTCCGATGCCGGTCATATCCTTGATGAATGCCGCAACCTTCGTTACGTCCACATCTGCAATGTCGCCGTGGGACATCTTTGGGTACTCCGTGATGCCTGCAAAATGTTCACCGTTAATATCGATCAACGGCGGGATGCCCTGGCTGTTGAATGTCTCGCAGATCATGTCTAGGAATGCACCGATTGCCATAGCGAACAACTCCGTCTTATCGGAGCTCAACGCCCAGGAACCGGTCTCTGAATGCCCTAAGAAAATAAAATCCGCCAGTACCGTCATTGCAATTCGGGTATCGTAGCGGTTGATGATCGCATTCGTGTCAAACTGTCGGGTGCCGCCGGAACTTAACAGTTCCAACTCATATCCTGCCGGAAGTACCACGCCTTCCATCTCGTCTCGACGGATGCTCTTTACCATATTTTCCAGCGCAATTCGTGTCTGCTTGTTGTCCTCAATATCATCGTTCCAAAGGTCTAACCCTTCCGGTCCGTGCATTACCGGGAGTCCTGCAAGGTCTCTTTCAATGCCGATTCCTTCAATCTCCTGGATTCTTCTCTTGAAGTACCAGGATCGGTAAGCATTTCTCAAAATGCTTCGTCCTTCCGGGTTGTTCTTCCTGCTCTTTGTACGGAACAGCAAAGCCTTACTCATTGGTATCGTGTAGGTACCAAAGTCCGGAGGCGGCATCTGAGTCATTCCCAGCAGATTGTCCTCGTTGTCGTATTCCCATCGGTAGAGCGTTTCCTGCGCTCTGATAGGCAATTTCTTCCATCCAATCAAGCCATCCGTGTACTTACTCTTCGTGGTTGGGTTCTTCGTATTTCCCATGCGGCGCTTATACACGATCTCGTGGAAGCTCCAACCGTAAGTGAGGAAAGATAAGATTTCCGAAATTGTGTCCGTCCAGGTGTCCTGCATATCGTGCATACAGCTTTCTATGAACTCTGCAGCCTCTTTGTCCTTTGCGGTATCGCCTCCCGGCTCTACATTCCAGTCGCACTGTCTTACCAGCATCTCGATAGCGAAGAGGATCGCACCTACCACATCGTCATTCTCTGACATTTCACGGTAGACCTCTATTCCTCGTGTGCCTCTCAGTTCATGAAGGAACTCCTCGTAGATTGTTCCTCCGTAGCGTCGCTGACCTATGCGACCGATTTCTTTGTTAGCCATCTGTTCTCACCTCACTTATTCCAATAACTGCTCTTGCCTAACTGGCTATCCTTAGGCGGTGCTGAGTATGTAGCACCACTCTCTAACTCCGTAAATGCCGATGAACTTGCGTCCACCATATCCTTGAATTTGGACTGTGGGAAGTTCTCACACTCGTTGAAATACTCTTCATTCCACGGTGCGATCAGCACATCAACATTGCCCTTATCCATGCCTTCAAGTCCTAACCACTGTGCCGAGAACGGTTCTGCTCTCGTTACCTTGTCTCCGGACTCTTGAATGCACTTAACAGTAAAACCAGCCAAGAGCTTCATAAAACTCTGTGCCTGGTCTTTACCTGCCTGGCCTGGGTCCTGCGGAAGCCTTGTTGCTACCCTTCCGTATTTCGCCCTGTCAGCTATGCAGGTCTGCTTTATAATTTCTCTCACATCGGACGAACTCAACCGGCGATTGATAACGTCGGCCACAATGTACCGTCCGTTTCTTCTCTTTCCGATCAGCACGCCCGCTGTGTATGCCGGGTCTCCCTTTTCATCCTCAGATGTTGCCGCAAGGTCCCAGCCTCTTGCCCACTTGATAACATCTGGCGGTATCTCTTCCAGCATATTTACCTTTACTCGCTTGAACATCAAGCCTGCGGCGGCTTTAATCTTCCAGTTGCCATGCAGTAGTCGCTCTCTCTGCACAAGAGCCATTGCCTGCAGGTTGGCTAAATATCCCGGGTCATTCTTCATCAGAATTTTGTTGTCATGCAGCGTACTCGCAATGAACGTCACGCTCTTAGGCATCGTCTCAGCCTGTTCCGGCTTGACGCCGTTCTCGATGGCTCCCTGCACTGCCTCTTCCCTGCTGTCGAACCAGGTAACGACCTCATTCAGTCGCACCATCCAGCGGATCACTCCCGACCGTTCCGGTATCGGGTAGCCAGTCTCTTGGTTTATCCACCAGGAAATAAACTCAGCAACCCAAGAGTCTGCGTCCGGGTTGCAGGTTGCTCGTACATACGGCTTTACACCGGAATCTGTACGGTTTCGAGACAGCATATAAAAGAACTGGTACTCGCTAAAGTGCGTCAGCTCGTCAAATCCTATCATCGTGAGCTGTGAACCCTGCCAGTCGTCGCAATCTTCATCACGTCCGAGGTGGGCGAAATTGACCGATGCGCCTCTTTTGAAAGTCCAGTGTAGTTTTGGTGTCTTTAACGGCTGGGAACCTTTCACGTAGCGGTAAATCTTTCGTGAACTATCCCATAAGCCTCCTGGAGATGTTACCTGCGTGTAGTCACGTCGGAAGATAGTCGCGTTGTAGTCCGGATTGTTCATGTATCGAAGCGGCTCTAACAGCAGTCCAAAGGTTTTTCCTCCGCCTGCAGCGCCTCCATAAATGCAAATATCCGCAGAGGTCGCTAAGAACATTTCCTGCGGTCCTTTCTGCGGAGCTAATACGATTTTCTCTTTCATCAATCGTCCCTCCCATTATCCGGAAGGTAAATCTGAACCTCTGCGTCATTGTCGCCGGTCTGATCCACATAGTCCTGTGGTCTATCCTGCCAGCGGTCTCTCTGACGGTTCTTCAACCAAAATATCTGAGCCGTGACATCCGGCGGTACGTGCTTCTTGGTCTTTTCGATCTTGACCGGTTTCACATTGCCGTCCTTGTCATACTCAATGATTTTCTTCTCTTCCTCGTACTCATAGCCGGTAGCTCTCTCGTAGAGACTCCTTATTACCTTCGCATCTGATACGCCTTTACCTTCTCCAAGCGCCTTGCCGAATGATTCGTGTTCCTTGGCCCATCGCATAATGGTTCGTTCGGAGACTCCCATGGCAAGGGCGATCTCTTCATTGGTGGCACCCATTGCAGCCAAAGACCACGCCCAGTTATCGTGGTAAGGGGCATTGTATTTTGGCTTAGCTGCCATACATTAACTACCTGCCACTGAGGTAGTCGGCACATAGGTACTCGATCAGTTGCCACCTGTTCTTACTCGTGATTGTCCCTTCCTTCTCAGCTTTCTTGATTGCCTGCTGAATAACGGAAGCGGACTCACCCGGTACCGCATTACTGCCAAACAGTTTAGCGAGGTAGGTCCATTCTCCTTCCTCTGTGAAACCGCAGTCGTCCATCTTCTGAGCGGCGTTCTCAATCATGGAGTGGATAGCCGCACCGACGTTCCGGATGTCCGTAAACTTCTGATACTTGCTAAGTGTCTCCACAAATCCCTTGCACTGCTCGTAGGATGCCACGCCCACAATGTCCGGAGCCTTTGATTCCAGGTCTTTAACCAGTGCGTCCATATCCTTTACCTGGTGCGGAAGGAACGTAAACGTCACATTCTTAAAATCAAACTGAACCGCAGGACTCAGCATCTTGTCGTACTGTTCCAGCGGTTCTTCCATGATCTCCTTGCCGACGAATGACTCAATCATATCGTCCACATCGTCTATCATCTTCACGATTTCTCTCAACGTACTGTCGTCGTCGAAACCGGAAATTGCATTGTGTGCCAGCTGCTTTGCCGCAATCTTGCTTCGTGAGAGACCGGACACATCGACAATAGCGATGATTTCCTTCATCTCTGCAGCACGTGCGCTCTTTACTCTGTGGTGGCCGCTGATGATTTCCAGCTTGCCATCCACCAAAACAAAAAGAGGCAGGCTTTCCAGCTGTCCTCGCTTCTTGATATTGGCGGTCAACTGATCCTGCATCTCGTTTTTCATTATCCTGGCGTTGATGTCCTGCTCCTTAACCTTATCCAGTGGAACCTTGGCGATCACCAAGCCGGAACCCATATCATAGATTACTTCGCATCCTTCGATTTGCTGGATGCCTTTGCTCTGTTCTTCTGCCATTCGTTTTCCCTCCTTAGCCATTCTTGAAGCGTCTGCTGTTCAGTTCTTCCCTCTACCAGCTCAGCCTCATACGTGAGCTTGTAGCCGTTCTTCTTGTCCTCAACCCTGTTTACCAGTTTCATGATGCCTCGTACCTCTTTATTCTCCGGGTACCTGGTAAGCATTGCGGTGCGCATCTTTGTGACCTTCTCCTGCTCGATATTGTCCAGGAGCGTATCTACAAACTCTCTGTTCTGCGCCAGCATATAACACAGCCTGCCGAGGCGGTATGTCTTGTGTGGCACCTTCATCACGTACCAAACGAATACGCTGTTTGCCGCCATCTTCGAGATGCCGAATACCCCAGCCACATAGCCATCAATCAGCAATGCCCTGTTGAACGTCGCCGATGAACCGACAAAATTGTGAGTCCATAACTCTCTGTAATACTGAGCTTCTGCCGACTTGATCGGGATAACCTGTGCCTTGCTATCTTCCTGGATCACATAATCTCTCGGAAGCATACTGCAGTCTAACGGCTGTAACTTACTCTCTGCTGGACGCTTTATCTTCTTGCCGTTTGCAAGGGCGGTTGCCTCTTCCTCCCGGTTCGTAGTGATGTAAGCATTCAAATCTGCTCTCGTGCCGGAGCGGGCGTATATCGTATATCCTACGGCTTCGCCTACTCTCTTCTCCTGGTAGCAGATAACCAATGCCTTCGCATCCATGCAGAGGTCGTAGAACTGCTGGTGCCCTGTCTCCGGGTCAAACAGTTCATACGGCGGTTCCTTCCAGGTCATTTTGCCCTGTGTGTCGTAGAACTTCTCATAGCCGGAGAAGTAGGTCGGTGGGTTTGCAATAACCAAAGCGTGCGGATCATCCAGCACCTCTTTCAGATGCTCCCACATATCCAATGGTCTGTAGCTCATGCCACCGAGCAGGTTCTTAATTACCTCTATCTGCCGATTGATACTCTCAATGTGTTCCTCTCGTCTGAGGCGTAGGTCTGTGAGTATCTGATAGAAATAATCATTGCCCGCATTCTTCGAGGTTCTGAGGTACAGCTGCGCATACAATGCCGTTGCCGGGTCAAGAAGCTCTTCGTCACTAAAGCCTTGTGCGTGTATTTCCAGCGGCTCTAATGACTGGCCGGTAATCGCATACCCGAGGACTGTTGACATCATATTGACGTCGCTGGTCTCGATCTGCTCCGGCTTAAACCCATTCTGTACTGCCAGGTTCGCCATTGCAAAGGTACCGGCACACGGCTCAACGAACCTTGTATATCCGGACTTTGCTGCAGTCTCTATCAGAGTAACGAGAAACTTCTGCTCCGACGGACCTAAACACCCCAGGAACATCGCTCCGGGGTCCATAAAAAATGCCATATCCTTATCTCCTTCCCTAAAAATTGTTCAATATATACAAAAAGCCGAGGCGGTTCCCTGGTACTGACCCGGAGATTTTTGATACCTGCCTCAGCATATTGCACAAAAAAGACCTCAGACCCGAAGGACACTGAGGTACGTTCCGTGATAACAAATAAGGCACCGTACCCTTTCGGATGCGATGCCGTTGTTTTTGGACCGGAACCCTGCGATGAACAGGACCTTAACTATGGAATAGCCACGTGCTACTTACACCAGTTCCGGATGTTATGATTAAATCCCTGCCAAACCAAACAAACTCAGCTGCTCGTAACCAGGTTCTTCCTTCCTGGTTTCGACTACCTTCTTGACAGGTTCCTTGTTTTCTTTCTTGGCTGCAGGCTTCTTGACCTTCGGCTCTGACGGATCGTATAACTCCTCAATCAGTTCTCCGGTCTGTTCCGCCCACCATTCAGCGAATACGGTTCTGTGGCACCAGTCTCCTGGAACTCTCACATCTTCGTAGCAGAGAAGCACAAGTTCTTTCCCTTCTGCCATTGCCTCCGCATTCATCTTCTCGACCATATCGATGATTCTGTCTGTGCCGATACCTTCCAACTTCTCGTAATATGCAGGCTTGAATCTGTCAAGCTCCATATTCAGCATATAGCCTTTCGGTGCCAACGAGTAGCACTGCTTTCTCAGCGTGTACCCCAGCGGAAACTTCGGTGTTCCGATGCTTATTCCTACTGGGTAATACTTACCACTCTGTAATTCCTTGTTGCTATACCTGCTAATCCAAATTGCCATCTCAATCACTCCTTTTATGCTGGTTGTTTATAGTTTTATTATACTATACAGACCTGCCTAAGTACACTGAAATAGCCTTATTTAACCGATTGTTCATATTTCCTCTTCGGCTAACTGGCAGGGATTTCGCCCTGCCGTGCCTGCCGTTGGGAAGAAATACAACTGGCTATTTTTAGGGGTGACATTTGGGTTATCGGCTAATTAGCATATTACCACTTGGTAATTCTTTATGCAACCTACTCATTTTCTACCAGGTTGTTTTGCAGCCACAGGGAGCGTTTAGAAATCCGCACCCAGTAAGTAAATAGCCACAATGCCACAAGCTATTCCTATGTCCTTGTAGACGGTCTTATCACTTATGTTTTCTGCTTCCGAAATCTCCTGCACCGTGTAAGGTTTTTCGTCCAGGTACATCATGCTTAACTCCCTATAACGACGCTTCGCCTCTTCGCTTCCACTCTTTTCGCACTCCTCACGGTACATTTCGGTCGCTTTTTCTATCCGGAACACACAGTATAAATCTTCTTCACGCTTGCGCTCCGTATCTTTGATTGTCCTCTCGGACTTTCCTGCTATCTCTCTTGTGTTTCCCATAAGGTCCTCAACGAACTTCCATCTCAGTTCTGCCTGCTCCTCCGGAGTAAACTGCTCTCCATCCGATAATGTCGCCTTGATTCTTCTGTACGAGCTGAGCAGTTTCTTTGTCTTTCTGACTTTGCTATCTTCCTTCTTTCTCCTACGCTCTTCCTTCTTCTGCTCTTCCTTGTATGCCCTTACACCTTCCTTGGCACCGATAGCAGCTATTTGGTTGATCTGTTCCTGCGTTAGCGGGAAGATTGCTTCGCCCTTTGCCTTCTCCTTATTCTCCGTTGCCATAATGTCGCCTCCTTGACTTTTCTCGCATTTGCGAGTATAATATTCTCAGTCACGAGTCGTTCCTATCAAAGGGGCGGCTTTTCTTTTTCTCAACGGTTTCTTGCCTTGCAGGTGGCAAAGTGTGATATGTAGCCAAAGCCTTCTGCGCTCTCGGATGATACCTTATCAGCACATACGACCTCGCCTTCCGGCGTAACTATCTTCTCCTTTGCCTTCACTCCTGCTCCTGGCCTGCGGTAGCTGATCATCGTAGGGTCTACCGGCATATTCTTTCCAGCCTTTGTCTTAACCCACATAATATGACACCCGCAGTTCCTGCAAGTCCCGAACGGATCATGGGACCTCATGGGATTTTATCACTCCTTTCTTACATCACATTCCATTATTGCTCTCCTATATTCCAAACACTATCAAAGCTACTATTCCCGCTATAAACATGATCGGTGCCAGGACGATAAACAGTACTGCTCCTACCGTTCCTATAAACTCGCCTACCCTTGTTTCGTCGCAGGTATCTATACCACCACATATGAAATACTGGCCTTCGCACGTTTCCGGATCAATTACTCTATCGCAACACTTTCCATTGCATCCATACATTTGTTGCCGCCTCTTTACCGCTTCCTCTTCGGTCTCTTTGTGCCTTCGCACCTATTTCACCCCCCCGCTCAATTTTCTTCAATTCTTCAATGCTGATGATTCTGCAGTCCGGGAGCATGATGTTCGCATCTCCCAGGTTGACTGCAGTACCTTCAATTCTCATTTTGGGATAGCTCACCAGCACCGAGCATTCCTGCGCTATTCTATATGCGTTATCTGAGATAATCTTCCGGACTCTCTTCTGATCTGCTACTGAGGTTCGCTTACCGTTGACCGGTATCTTCCGGAACTCAGTCTGCATCTCAGTCTCTCCTTTGTATATCCGCTCATACACGTATAAGAAACCTCTTGCCATATCGCTATCCTTTCTCTTCGTCCGCTACAATCTTTGCCTTTTCTCCGGTACCTTTGATCTCAAACATCACGCCAGGCTTCAAATATGCGATTGCTACCGGATGTCCAAAGAAATCCTTTGCAGCTCTTCTCAGCTTTTTCTCATACTTTGCCATCTTCTTTGCAGCGTGCGCTCGTACCCACTCTCTCGCAAATTTTGCCTGTTCCATATCACTCTCCGATGTATTCATATTGCCTCCTTACCATTCATCAATGTCTATCCACTTATCCGTATTTTTTTCCTTGACTTCAAAATGATACTCGTCGTGTTTGCATTCAGCTCCTAATATATCCGTGTACCTTGTGCTAATGTATGACCTTATCTCTATCCCATACACCTTGCCTACATACTTTAACTCTTTGTCTATAGCCTCTTTTATTTCTTCCGATTTACTGTAGTAGCTGTCACCGGTTGGATTCCCGAACCTTTCTGCCACTCTGTTGCAGGAATCCAGCACTCGCATCCTGATCGTTTGCTTCCTTATCTGTTCTTTAAGTTCGTCTTTGACGATTGCACGTATTCTTTTTTCAGATAGCATATTATCTCCTATTCGATTTCTTGATTTTCTCAATTTCCTGCAAGGAAGGTTTACCTACGCACTTCTCCATGCCAGCCGCCAGTTCCTTTGCTCCTGGGTTGTTCTTCTCGACTTCATCTGCCAGGTGGCGCAGGACTAAAACTATCAGTCCCGCGTCGTTCTTGGCGTATGGAGATATGCTGTCGATAACCCTCTCTGAGTAATACTGCAGACCGTGGCTCACCAGGTTCATTGCCTGCTTGGTCTTGCCCTTTGCAATCAATTCATTGCCTCTGTCTACATAACTACTCACCCTTGGTTTCATCAGTCCCATATCTACTCCTCCGGATCTTCGTAATCGTAACCTTCTGTGTCTGCACCGCCCAGGATGTCGTCGGTAATATCCTCCGGCTCTTCCTCGTTAGGTTCCTCGGCTGGTATATCTCCCGGCTCTTCGCCGTTCTCTTCCGACTGTGTTTCTTCCTCTGTAGGCTGGGTGTCTGTTTCCTCTGTCTCCGCAGGCTTCTCTTCGTCTGCCGGTCCAGGTAACGCCGGTCTTACATCTGCATCGATGTATGTACCGTCGATAATATCCTCATTGCCTTCGCCTTCCTGCTTCTGACCCTGCATAAAGTCTGAGTCAAAAATCGTTCTCTGCTGTGTGTTTGCAATCGGCTGTAATACATAGCAGCCAGTCTCTTCATCCATAACCATCTCCATCTCGTTGTTGAGATTTCCACCTTTCTCGTCGGTAATCTTTACTGCAGATGTGACCTTGTGCTTGAACTGCGGCTTGCTAATCTCCCTGGACTCTCCCTTGATATTCGGGTCGTAGTTCGGGATAAATTCCTTCACCATGGTAACGTCAATCTTAATTGTCATACTTCCTTCGTTGGACTGCTTCTCAATCATGTTTCCAAGAAGTCTCTGCAGAACAAAATTCATATCGTGCTTCATATTCTCGAAGGTATTGCTGTCGAAATCCAATTTCTTGTCAAAATCATTCATCACTTACTCTCCTTTGCAATCTTGCCGTATTTGATATTGTTCTCATTCATAAAAGCAATCAGTTTTTCCAACTGTTCCTTGGTTCCGTCTGCAAAGAAACGTACTCTGTACTTCTTTTCCTGCTTAGGTTCTTCCTTCGGAGCGAACGGATCAACTGCCTGCTCTGTCGGTGCCGCCTGCGCCTCTCTAGCTATTGCCTGGGAGAATGCCGATCTCTCGATGGACTCGATTACCTTACCAATTTCGGACTGAGGTTCTGTCTGTTCGACTTCTGCGGCGGCTTCCTGTGCTTTCTTAGCTTCTGCCGCTTTACGCTCCTCTTCTTCTGCCTCACGCTTTGCCTGCTCCTCAGCTTCCTTCTGCTTGCGGATTTCTTCCTGGCGTTTTCTCTCGGCCTCTTCCTCAGCCTTACGGCGCTTGTCCGCTTCCAGTTTTTCTTCCAGGTCTGCCAGCCTCTTGTTCTCTGCCAGGGCCTTGCTGAGGTCCAGGGTCTTAATATACACATCCTTCGCATTCAGCTTATACTTGCTATCCAGGCTGTCGATAGTCTCCAAATCTGTCTTAACCGTGTCGATCTTGTCCACGATTTCCTTCTGTGCGGTTGCCAACTTATATGTCTGATTAAGGTAACGGCTGTCGAAAATCTTTTCAAACGGCAATACCTCTGCCAAATCTCCAATATTTTCATCGTAGGTAGCCTTGATAGCCGCTTTCTTTTCTTCCTTCTGTTTCTCCTCGAACGCCTTTACCTGCTGGTCGATCAGTGCGACCGGTTCATTGATAAGTGCCGTGATTTCGTTTAACTCTGCCTCGAACACTGCATAAGGTTTATTGATGATGTTCTTTACCTGCTTTCTTCTCTCCTCAATAGCCTTAATGAGCTTGTTCAGCTCTGCCCTGTCATTCTTCGCTGCCTTAATGTTTTCCTCGGTATAAACCACATTCTCGTAACCAGCAATCTTGGCTCTAACTGCAGCCTCCAACTCTTCCTTGTTCCACTGAATACGTCTGAGAAAGCCATCCTCTGTCGGGTTAATCAGTCTGAACTCCATTTTCCCTGCCGGTACTACCGCTGTCTCAACAACTTCTGCTTCCACTGTTTCAGTTTTCTTTCTTCCTGCCATTGTCTACCTCCTAAATTTGATCCGGTCCTACGACCTTTATCATCACATCAACCCTCGGCGTTTCTGAGTAAAACTTCCTTACCTGTGCATCCACGACTGCCGAATCATCGTGGTACGCTACCAGGTTTAGACTGTCGCAAACAATCTTGCCGATATTATCCCAGTCCGGCTTCTTGGTTGGTCTGATCCTGTGTTCCAACATTTCCCTGCGCTTCTTCTTGCTGGTGGACTTCGGAATTTCGTAATATGCAATTATCCTTACATCCAGCATTGCCCCTTCCGGAAACATCTTTCCTTTGGCTGCTTCGTTATAAAACAGCTTCACCAGGTTTTCATAACTGGTGGTCTCTTTCGGAGTGTACGTCTTAACATACGCCCCTGCTCTTGAGAACTTCGGTCTCTGTTTCCCGAATGGCTGTCCCGGTATTGTGAAACGAATCTGCTTCATATCTTCATCCACTTTCTGCCTCCTATGCCTTGTCACCAATCTCTGCTGACATCTTATCCGTCACCTTCTTGGCTGTAATCTTCGTTTTTCCGCTTGTAGTCTTGTAGAGCTCTGCTTTATCGGTGCCTTCTTCCACATACACCTTCAAGTAATAATCTAACTGCTTGCCTGTCGGCGTCTTTGCTCTCTTTCCTGGCCCGACGGTATAACCGTTCTCATGCAGGATCGCCGTAACCGTCTTTCTGTCGTCCAGCTTGTCAATGCTGATTTCTGCCACCTTAATCAAACCCATGTTGTCATTCCTCCATTAAATTCTTCATGGCATCGAACCTCTTGGACGCCTCTTTTTCTCTCCAACTCCTGCCAGCAAACCTTACCGGAAAACACATCTCAAATATCCTGTCGTAGATGCGTCTATACCGGATGTCCTCAGACTCCTGCATTTCTTTCAATGTCATATTCGTAGTGAGGATCAACGGCTTTCCGGATAAATACCGGCTGTCGATGATGTTATACACTTTCTCCAATGCGTAGTCTGTGCTTCGCTCTGCTCCTAAGTCGTCGATAATTAGCAGCTTCGCCGCATTCAGTCCTGCCATAATTCTCTCTTCTTCGTTTTGATTGCCCTGGATGTTCTGCAGAATCTTCACAAATGATGTCATAACCACCGGAATCATCTTATCCAACAGCTCGTTTGCAATGCAGGCTGCAGTGTAGCTTTTCCCTGTTCCGACTGTGCCCCAAAAAAGCAATCCCTGCCTTTTCTCGTACATTTCATCGAACCTGTTCACATACTTTCCGGCCAGGTTGTAGATTTTCTGATTATCCGCATCAACCTGGTACCCGTCCAGCCTTGCCGATTTCAGCTTTGCATCCATAAGGCTGCTGGCTTTCAGCCTCTCCAAACGCTGCATTTCCTGTCTCTTCTTTTCACCCTCTTCCTTTCGTCTGTTCTCTTCCACCTTACACTTACAGATGCAGGGAACGATCAGCTCCTTCCCTTGCGTAATATCCGACGCTGGCAACCTGGTCTGCTTCTTTGTTCTGCAGACTCCGCAGTAGAGAAGTCCGTCCTCGCCGATGTAATCGCCGCTATTCTTCTCTGTCTTAAACGCCTCTGCCGGTAAAATACTCTGCAAATCCATTGTCACTCACTCCTTCCGAACGGATTCTCGTTGTCGTCGTACTCGGCTTCGTTCTGTACCGGCTTTTCTTTCGGCAGATAGTCCAGGAACGGCGTTGACTCTCCTAAGAATGTCTTGCCGTGCTTTATGTACTTATCTTCCGTTCTGTCTTGTTTACACTGTGCCGCATAATTCCTTGCGGCTTCGCATAACTGCTCATGTGAAAAGCCATCTTCCAGTCTTGCCTTGTACTTCTTGTATGCCTGTGCCTTGTCTGCCTTTCTCGGATAAATCAGCCAAAATTCCTCAAAGTCTGGTGTGTAACCTTTGATTGCCTTATTGGACTTCGGTTCTGCTGGTGCCGGTGTTTCAACCGGCGCTTCCGGCAATGCCTTTGGTATTCCAGGATCAGCCAGTGCATCCTTCTCAGCTTTCATGCGATTGTAATATTCTCTCTGCCTGTCAGCTTCGCTTGACGACTGGCCTATGAAGTTCTGAATATCCATCATGTAGATTGCTCCGTTATCCAGCACCTCTATCAATCCCAGTCTCTTGAATACATCTAATGCCTTTTCGACTGTTCCTACTTGGTGTCCTGTGAGTGTTGCCAAAACCTCCGGCGTGTACGGTATTACATTCCGGAACATCAATCTTCCTGCGTTGCTCAGGCTTTTCAGATAGAGTTTCAAGAGGATGTTGCTATATAAGTAGCCGTCCTTCTGACTCTCTAATATTTTCAGCTCGTCGCTGTCGAAAAAATCTTCTTTCAGCTTCAAGTAGTAATACTTTCTGTTGTCTGCCACTAAACCACCGCCTGTCGTATTAAATACCTGCTGTCAAATCCATAATCGAAATCGGACGTGTCAGCACTCTGTTATGTCTGCAGCAATCGCACAATTCGCATCTGTCCGGTTCTGCCTCTCCGCTCTTCACTCTGAGGATTCTCGGCATGTTTGCCTCTACCATGTGAAGTGCCTCCTGCAGGTAGTTGTCTGTAACATGGATGATACGGATGTCCGGCTCTGCCTGCTTTGTTGCTCCCGCAATATAGAATGGCAACTTCTTTCCAGTATTCTGTCTTACGATCTCCTGGTAGATTGCTCCCTGGATGTCGTAACCCCAATATCTTACAAAATCGAGATAGCCAATATCCTTTACCCACTTTAAGTCCGTAATGGATGCCATAACCTTCAAGTCAACGATTGCCACGTCCGGAATGTAGGAATCCATCTTAATCTTCCACTTTGCTCCGAACAGCTCACCGGTCATAATAACCTGCTTCTGCCCGCTCATAAACTTCATGAAATATTCGTCTCTCTCGATACGTGCGATGATTTCCTCTGCCTGCTTGAAGTTTGCCTTTAACTCGCCCTTCTGTGTGAAGATTTCCGGATTCTCTTTCTTGAACTGTTCCAGGCTTCCCTCAAAGTAGCTGTCAACGTAGCTTCCTACCAACAATGCGGTGCTTTTCTCGTCCTCCCAGCGTCCGTTGAGTTTTTCCATACCATAGAACTCGCAAGGCATCTTCCCATATGTTCCTGCGAAGTCTTTATATCCCGATACACTCATGTACTCCTTGTTAGCCTCCTGGCTATAATAATTCTCTGATGTCAGTTGCATTTCTCTTCCTCCTATTCAACCTCTTCTAAATCCAAACCGCCAATCTGCTGTTCTTCCTCGTCGTGCTGCTCAATCTTGAACGGATCTTCTGCTTCGATGATGTCCGGCTGGTTGTCTCCATAGGTTCCTTCGCCTTCCTCGTCGTACACTTTCTGATCGTCCTGGATTGCTCTCTGCATATCCACCGATAAAATGCCCCACTTGCTGAGGAGCAGCTTAATAACCGTCTTTAATGCCATTGCCTCAAAATCTGTCGTCCATTTGCTGGCCTTCTTTCCCTGGTCAATATCATAGCGGTACGCCTGGGAATACTTTCTTGCGTGGTTATCAACCTCAGCTACCGTCATAAACAGCTCTTTTCTGAATCCGGTCAACAGCTTAAACCAGGCATAGTAACCGACGATATTCTCTGTGTTGCCTTCTGCTCTGTTCTTGCACTGAGAGAAATCTGTCACAAACTCAACCTCTCCGGTAATCGGATTGTAAGACACCAGCTCGTCCTTGTAGACTACTGAGCAGTTCATCTTCTCGTAATATCCGGAACGAATTGCCAGCTGGATGAACCCTTTATACATCATCTGAAACTGTGCTTCCGGATGTTTCTCCCATTGTCTCGTCTGCGGATTGTACTTGCTGTTGTTGTATGGAACGATTGCCGCAAACCCAAGGTTGCTGTCAATAGGCAAGTCATACGTCGCTGCCACAAATGCCGAACTCATAATTGAGTTTGCCGGGCATTTTTTCAACTGTGCCGATCCTGCCACTACGTTCGTGATAGATGCCAAAAACTGCGGTGCTTTCTGTCCCAGTACCTCAGCAAATTTTTTCTTGACCGCATCCTGGGAAATCATATTCTTAATCTGCACGGTCACACTTAACTGCGTGTTCTGCTGCTGTGTTGCTACTGCATTCTGCTCTGCCATTTACATTTCCTCCTTTTTCGCTTCTGTGAGGCTTTCGCCGCACATTTCTAATATCTCTTTTGCGTCCATTTCATCTACGCAATCCTCGCACATATACCCTTCCGGAGAATCCCAAAACTTGTCACCTTCTAAGATTCCGTACCCGCACCTGCAGCACTCATAAACAGGTACCGGTTCCGATGCGTTCGGACAACTTGGATGGCATGGATTCATTCCGCATACTGAACACATATTCCTTTCGCCTCCAAACTTCTTAAAAGTGTCACTGCATTTACTCCTCGTCTGAACAGATAGTTTTTTACCTCGTCCTTGAAAAGCAACGGCAGGTACTCTTCTCTGTCCTCGATCTTGCTGATCTCCATTTTTCTGTTGCACAGCCAAAGGATTTCGTTTACCTCTTCATCGGATATGTGTATTCCTTCTGTCCTGTACCCTTCTACGATTTCTTTCAATTCTTCGTTCATAGGCTTTCTCCTCTCTCCATTCTTCAATGAGATTCGGCAGATACATTCTCGCCTCATTCACGAAATATCCGACAATCAGCATTATCGGAAGCATCAGCCATTCACCTCCGTATGCCTTATATCCTCTCTCTGCGTATGCCGCTTCTACGGACACCTTCGTAAGAATCAGTCCCAGGCTTACCCAAAACCAATACAGTCTTACGAACCGTCTCACCTTTCTCTTGATTCTCTTCATGTCGTATACCCCTTTCACTTGTAGAAGTAATGTCTGCCGTACTTGAAAAGAAATTCCAAATTCTCGCTGTGCCATTTACTGTCACTCTTACTTTCAAAATACAAAGCATCCTGGCTTTCGTTCCAATGCTCAACCTGGATCATTTCCAATGCTTCGTAACATTCCTTATCCGGCTCTACTTCATCGTATCTTCCGTTTGCTACTGGACTGAACTGGTTCTTCTGAAAAATCACTTCCTCGATTGTGTCCGGGAACTCTTCGCTCCAAACTCTGTTGAGGACCACCAGCATTACCAGCGCCTTTCCCTCTACGCCTTCGCTCTCAGCTTCGGCCATCGCTATCTTGCATAACATATAGGAATCGTCCTTATCCCAATCCATACTTGCAATCAGCGGTTCTTCTGTTGCCTTCGCTGTTTCTGTTGGCTGTGTTTCTGTCGCTCCTGCTTCCGGTGTGTACGTTGCCTCTGCCACCCCTTCTGTGGCTATGTAGACCGGCCGGCTTTTTTCTTTCTCCTGTCCGAGCGTATCTGTAATGCCATTGACAGCGAACCAGGCAGCTCCGATCATTGTCGCTGTTCGCACCGCAAACAATACTCTTCGCTTACTCGATTTCTTCAATTCTGAAACTCCTTTCCGGCATTGCTCCGGCTTACTTACCGTTCATGTACTTCTCTCCGGCAATTTTCATTTCGCTTATTACCTCTGCCATCTTTTCGAGCTGGTCGATGATTTTCTTCAAGGATGGTAATTCGTCCTCTGTGATTTTCCCATCTGCTGTTATCTCGATCAGATTGTCCCGCATATCCTTCAATGAATCCTCGTTGAAGCTCTGCAAAAGCCTTAATGCAATTCCTTCTAAACTTTTTTCTTCGGTTGCCAGCGGTAGGAATCCGTGTACCGGGCATTCTCGCATACAGTACCCAGTAATCAGTTCCGGCGTTTTATAGAGGTCCGCCATAAGAACTACCTTATCCACTGGAACCACTTTCGTATTGCCAAGCTCATAATCAGCCAGCGTCGATACCGATATTCCTAACAGTTCCGCTGCTCCTTCACGGCTCCATAGCCTCTCGTTGTATGCTGCGGCCTTTTTTCTCGCCTGGAAATATACATTTTGGTTCTCATTCATAGGGCCTCTTCCCATTTCTTGTTACCTACCCTTCCGCTATAATTTACTTATCAGCTGGAACAGCGGCCGTGTTGATTCTGAGCAGGCGGTTCACCCCGCCAACGATTGCTTCGTTCATCATCTTGCCGTTAATTACCAGTGACAGCCGATCCCTGGAGACATCCAGCTGCTTCGCCAGCTCATTGACGGTCATGCTCTGTTTCACCAGTTCGATCTTCACTGACTGGCACCATTCATCGGAAGGTGTCTCGGTCCTCTCCGGCAGTCCCTCCGTTCCAAGCACTTTGTTGATCTTCTCAGCAATCATCTTGTAGCTTGAATTGGAATATCTGCCATTGACGACCTGGGAAACAGTTGCATTGCTGTAACCGATTTTTTCGGCCAGCTGCTTCAATGTCATGTTGTGGTCGATCACTGCCTTCTTAACAGCTTTGCCCCACTGTGATGTTTCCTGCTTCATGCTTGCGTTTCACTCCTTTCTCGCATTTGTGTAAAAACTATTTATCTTTTCTGATTTGCGTGCTATAATGTAAGTAAACCTCTTTACAAACTCGCAAACAGACGCACGAAATACACGCACAATATCTCAGCTCGCAACTTTGAATTGTTTTGTATTTCATGTATTTATTATAACACGTATATGCGAGTTTGTAAATGTTTTTACTCTTATTTGCGTATTATTTTTATATCGGAGGTTGCCTATGGAAATCATTGAAAGAATCACAGAAACCCTTGAAAAACGGGACAAAAAAGCCACTGACCTGTGTGATCGCCTCGGCATACGCACGTCCACTATGTCTACCTGGAAAACTCGCAATAGCGACCCGCCAGCAAAGTACATCAAGCCTATTGCTGACTTCCTGGGCGTATCCGTTCATTATCTGCTCACCGGCGAAGAGGCTCCTGCCCGCAAGCTCACTACTGCAGAAGAGGATGAACTTCTTGAATTGTACCGGGCGTTGCCGGAGAACAAAAAATTTGAATTTATCGGGGAACTCAAAGGCTTCTTGAAAGCCTACACAGAATCTCAGAAATATCTCGATAAGGAAAAAAGATTATCAGTTTAGAATGGTACCGACTTTACGGCCGGTATTGAGGAGATGTGCCTATGAATAACAAATACTTTGAGCTGGCACGCAATGAGGAGAGGTCCGGGAACGATGCCGCTGCATTGCTTCTGTATCTCTCCTCTTTTTGTGACAGCTGTAATCATGGTACCAGGAATACTTCCTACGGTACTGTTGCAAAAATCCGTCTCCTGCAGCGTAAACTTATGATTACTGATCTGCAGCTGTTCGGACTGATCCGCTCCTATGGTCCGCTTTCGGATTCGGAGTGCAGGAAACTATTGGACTACTCCATACGTGGTGCCGGTCTGTCCGGTTACGCCTATGGATATTAACAGATTCTCAGAGCGTCTGTCTCAATGTATGCAGGAACGCCACTTGAACGGTAACGACTTGGCTACTCTTTCCGGCGTGACTGCAGCTACAATTTCACGCTACCTTAACGGACTGCGAACGCCTACTGTCGATAATGTCATTCTCCTTGCAGATGCACTCGACGTTTCCGTAGACTACCTTCTCGGACTTCATAATGTCCCGGACGATAAAATACTCGTGTCCTTGTATTCAATCGCTTCCAGCGACGATAAGCGTGTCCTGTGGACGCTCCTGGAAAGATACGGAGGAAATCATGGTACAACTAAACGGAAATGAACCATTTACCCTGCACGGTTCCGATACTTCTATCATCCTGCAGGACTTTTGGCGTTGGGCGTATTCTGATCTGCTCAACAATACTCACCGTGGAGTGCTTGCGGAATTTCTCGTACACTCCGCTCTCGGAACAAAGGATGTCGCACGTGCCGACTGGTTGCCGTTCGACCTTACCTCTCCATCCGGTCTACGGATTGAGGTCAAGTCGTCTGCCTACCTGCAGGCATGGACTCCGGAAGATGTGTTTTCGCAGATCATCTTCGACATCTCAAAGAAACTTGCCTGGGATGGAGCTACCTACGCCTCTAAAGCTATGCGTAATAATGATTTGTATGTGTTCTGCGTCTTTACCGCTCGTACACGTGATGTTTCAATCCTGGACCTGGACTACTGGGACTTTTATGTACTCCCTACATCGGTTCTTAATGAGAGGGTACCGGAACAGAAGAAAATCTCTCTGCCCTCTCTTCTCAAACTGGAACCAATCAAAACAGATTTCTCAGGCCTGCCTGCGGCTGTGGAATCAGTAAGGTTACCGGATGAAACTCCCTAACGGTTACGGCAGCGTAACCAAACTTTCCGGAAACAGGCGTAAGCCGTACCTGGCCCGTGTCACTCTTGGCTGGACTACAGACGAACAAACCGGAAAGACAGTACAGAACCGTGTACCCCTGGGGACGTTCAAAACCAAAAGGGAAGCTCTGCAGGCACTCGCTGAGTACGGAGCCAACCCTTACGATATACAGAACGCCTCAATGACTCTCGCTGAGCTTTACGAAAAATGGACTGCAGCATACTTTGCTACCCTGGAAAGCGAATCTTCCTGCCGTACCATCAAATCGGCATGGAGCTACTGCCACGCCATTGCCGGTATGCGCGTCAAGGACCTGCGTGCCCGCCATATCAAAGGAATTATGGAGGACGGCTATATTATCCCTTCACGTGGAGCCAACAAAGGCGAAAAGGTGCTTGCATCTGCTGGTACCAAATCCAGGATCAAGTCTATGTTCAATCTCATGCTGGACTATGCTCTCGAATATGAGCTTGTAGATAAGAACTACGCCCGGACATTTGAACTGTCGGACGACATCATCAAAGAAAAGGAAGAGGCGAAACGTGGCCACATCATCTTCCAGGAATCCGAAATGCAGACCCTTTGGGACAACCTCGGCAAGATCCGCTTTGTAGACTGGATTCTCATACAGTGCTACATGGGATGGCGCCCACAAGAACTCGCCATACTGGAATTAGAGGACGTGCACCTGGACGAACGCTACATTGTCGGCGGAATGAAAACCCAGGCTGGACGGCATCGCATGGTACCAATACACCCTAAAGTGTTCGACCTTGTAAAGAAGAACTACGACTACGCCGTTGAACTTGGCAGCACCCGCCTCTTTAACGATCCGGATTCTCCCAAAGGCGGCATGACGATCACTTACGACAAATATGCCGGCCGTTTCGATAAGGTTATCGACGCTCTCAAACTTCGTGACGATCATAGACCGCATGATCCCCGAATGACATTCATCACAATGGCAAAGAAAGCTGAGGTTGACGAATACACCATAAAGAAACTTGTCGGTCACAGAATCACCGACATAACCGAAGCTGCTTATACAGACCGTGACTTGGAATGGCTCAGAGCTGAGCTGGAAAAGATACCGTAACCCACGTGGTTGCGGTATTTCTGCTTTCTGCAGATGCTTCAAAAAGTGTTACCTTCTCCATGTTTCCTACTTGTTACCTACCGGTTTCCTACTTTCCAATTTTCACTACTTTTCAGCACTTCTCACACCACATTTCATTTTCTCGTTTCCAGGCACCAAAAAAGTACCGCAATCGCTGTGATTACGGTACTTCCTGGGTTTAACGTCTTTTCAAATTGTAAGGTCTATTTAGAACTTGCCTGCCTCGGCTGCTTCCTCAACAGAAACAGCTACAGCTACAGTAGCGCCAACCATTGGGTTATTACCCAAGCTTAGCTGTAACATTTTGCATGATTTATGTATGCTATAGAATCATCTACAGCCCTTTATTTACTAATATATATCTACATTTCCGAAAATCTGTAAACCTATAGTATCATCATATATATTATAGACGAATCTGCTCAAGGTAGACAAATGGTTGACACTGCCTACCTTTTTATCTTTTATGATTTTCCACAGGACAAAACTAAAGCCTCCGGAGTTGCCGCTCTGGGGTTTTCTTGCTCTTTACGGCGAGCCAATCCGTTTAGGCTGTTGCCGCCTGTTCATCGTCTGTCCATCCATATTTGCAAATCCACCCTTGACACTTGCGAGGATAGGTATTATACTTTAAGTACATTGTCGATGCAAATGTATCGTGGATTTAAGCTTTATTATATTTTTTGTTATGTTGAGTTTCGACTCATATGCGGATTTTTTCCAAAAAAGCGACTGCCTTTTATTTGGTAGCCGCTTTTTTCTTTCTTTATTTCCGTAAATATTGATTTAATAGTGTATTTTACTCCGGTTGACAAAAATATATAAATAATGTAAAATAGGCTCATGATTAAAAATATAGGAGGACATATGCTTACTCAGTTTAAAGATATTTTTACTTCTCGTGAACTTAAAACACTGGCATCAATCGTGCAGGTCGGCGATGTAACCTATCGTGAGCTTATGGAAACGCAACGCCCAATGTTGGGACACCCCTATTTTGCTGACACAAGAGGACGGTTACGGACAAAACTAGTGCAAATGCAATGTGAGATTGAGAGCCATGACCCGAAATTTCCGTTTGAATTTATTCAACGTGAGTTTCGATGCAAGCAACTGATACCAGAACTCAGAAATAAAAATGTAATCCTTCATGTTGCACGTAGTTCAGCACCTGATTTATTACCTTATGCTTCAAAGTACAAGATCAGACTATCAAACAATAATCATGCATTACAGAGACAGATGGTTATTGACTTTGATGAAACACCTCCTTATAGCAATGAACCTTATTATGCTATTTTAGCATTTGGAGGACGCAATCAGACGTTTTCTGTTGTTCAGTTTCCAGAACCTGGATATACTGGTATTGCAGAATGTTTACCCCTTCCTCAAATTAGTCTAACCACTGAAAATGAAAACATGAAAGTATTTGAACGAAAAAAAGCTGTATTAAAGAAAGAGTTCTTAGCGCATGGAATTGAGGAGAATATTTCATGACTAGCACAATTATATCTTCCCGCATAACAGAAGCTCGGGAAGCTCGTGCTAAATCTATGGAAGATTTAGCTAGTGACATTGGCGTTACAAGGCAATCTATTTCAAAATATGAACGAGGTATAGTGCGTCCTTCGCCGGAAATGCTACAGGCCATTTCATATAGTCTTGGGTTTCCTACAGAGTTTTTTTATAAATCAGAAGCAAAAATCAATGCTGGTAGTAGTCCATTATTTTTTCGCTCTAAATCTAATATTGCTAAAAAAGTTAAAACAGCATGCAAATATCAGATAAAGTGGACTGACGAAATAAAAAAACAACTCGAGAAATATGTTGATTTTATTGAACGGGATCTTCCGACAATCGACAAGAACTACGAAGATTTATCCTTTGAAGATATTGAGGAAATAGCACTAACTATTCGCAAAGATTGGGATATAGACGATGATCCGATCAATGATTTAATAGGATTATTGGAAAATAAAGGTGTTATCGTAACACAATTTGCCACAAATAGTTTCTGTGCTTTCAAAGGTATAGATGCTTTTTCTTGTTGGAAAGATGGGACACCATATATTTTGTACCATTCGATTCCTAAGAGTGCTGTACGTACTAGATTTAGCATCTTACATGAATTAGGACATCTTATAATGCATAGTTCTATCGCAGAAGATGATTCTGTTAAAAAAGAAATCGTTGATCTAGCAGATATGCAGGCAGATCGATTTGCAGCAGCATTTTTACTTCCGGCAACATCATTCCCAAAAGATATACGAAGCACCTCTCTAATTTCATTAGAGGCTGTTAAAAAAAAATGGGGATGTGCTATGTCCACCATTATTAAGCGTTGTGAGACACTTGAATTGCTAACGGAAAATCAAATAAATTATTTAAAGCGACAAATGACCACAAAAAAGTATTGGCATAAAGAGCCGTTAGATGATATTTTAACAATTGCCGAACCCGAAATGATACGTGACGCAGTCTATCTTTTGATCGATAATAGGATAATTACTAAAACTGCATTTATCAATGCATCTGGATTATCTATTGATGATTTAAAATGTATCTGTGGATTGCCAGATGAATTTTTTGACGATTTCAATCAGCGGCGCAAACCAATATTGCGATTGGTAAAAAGCTAAGAATATTATGATATTTCTTCCTATATAAGGGGTGACTGCCAAAAACATAGAATCAAAAGATTTTCAGGGATATTGCATTTCAGAATTGCATATGCTATAATGCCAGTAGGCAATAAAGGATATAGTTGTTCCATAGTGAGCGACAACAAAAAACCCGGAGGTGTGCGAGACCTTCGGGTTTTTCTATTCCTATTTTTGGAGTGGGAAGGCTTAACCCCACAGGCTGGTTACCGGTTATTTATCGCCGTCCAACCATTTGATGATGTAGTGGCAAACCACACCAGCCGCGACAGCGACGATAAAGGATATAATAAATTCCATAGTAAGCACCTCCCTTCCTTACCAGTATAGGAGGCGGTAACATCAGCATTATATCACATCCATATTGTCCCTGCTACTTCTTTTTCTACCTTTTTATTCCGCCAGCCCCGGCCATCTCAGCGCCCCATCCTGATCCGGTGTAAGCGTCACCGGCTCCACAATCATGCGGCCCTCAGTATCCATGATGTACCACTTACCGTCTATCGTCTGCTGTCCTGTTACCATAGCACCATCAGCACCCAGGTAGTACCAGTGGTCTTTATACTTGTACCATGTATCATGCACCATTATGCCGGAGCCGTCGAACCAGTACCACTTGCTCTCGTACCAGTACCAATCATTTCGGACTGGCTGACCGTTACCAAGGTAGTATCTCCAGCCACCATCTTCCTGCTGCCAGCCAGACTTTTTCTGCGGTTCGGTCAACGCCACCTTAAAATCGATCCACAGCTGCGGCTGATCCAGCATCTTACGGGGGCAATGCTTACGCTTTGCATCATAGTGCCGGATCACATGATCGGCCCCGATCCCTGTCTCCGCCACGATCTGGCGTACAAGCTCCACGCAGTTTGCGCGGGCGGTATCATAATCGGAGTCCGGGTTGACGCAGATCTCAATGTTGATGCTGTTGGTGTTGGTGACTCCTGCCACCAGAGGCGTACCGTATTGCCTACCTACTGCATAGGCACCGTCTCTGTAATCTAAGGTTTGCACTGCCGCTTTATCATCTACATACCAGTGGACAGAGGTGGACAGGTTGCCGTTTCGATGGGCTTCGGAGTGTTTAAGGGCACCTGCACCCATCTTGTAGTTGTCCGTCTCGTGGATCACGATCCATGCTGGGCGGTTTTGACCTGCATAACAGTTAATCTGTCTGATTTCTTTTCGTATTTCCATAGTTTCCTCCATTATTCTGCCAGTTTCCATCCTGCCGGGTATGTATCCGGCCCCCATACACAGTTATCCATCTGGCATACATACCGCTTGCCGTCTGTGTATGTCATCTTATCCCCTGTGTTATAAGCATCATGCGCCCCTGTGGGCTGTACCCATGCAGGATACTCTTCTGTCTCTGGCGGGGTTACGCTGCCGCCATCCAGTTTACTGACCTTGTCTGTCAGACTGAGGATCGTCTTACCCATTTCGGTCATATTGGCATACAGAGTGTCAATCTGCTTCTGGAGTGGCGCATAACTGTTTTCTGGGTCTGCACCGGTGCGGGCCAGATCAATCAATTCCGTGCGCTGCTCCTCAGTGAGGGTGCCTTGGAGCCAGATAGTGTCAATCTTTTTGAGGATGTCCGTCAGCTCATAGCTTCCGGACGTGATTACATTTTTAATGATATCGTACATTATGTACCTCCTATAACAATGCAATTTGAGTGTTCACGATAGCTTGATTTAATTCCTTAAATTTCTTGTCGATGTAAGCCTTGGTATCCGCTACATACGTCACTTCCATTCCTGCTCCTGCGTCATTGGTAATCACGGTAGTCGGGCCATATGTCCGCAGGGCCTTGTAGGCGGCAATCTCTTCGGGGGTAAGATCACGCTCGATGGGGGTTTCTAATTGATAATAAATCGTAGTCTGATTATCAACAAACCATTGTTTACATTCCTCAACTGTAGTTACTGTGGATGGAAGATAAAAATAGACGTCGCTATTATAAGTAAAAGAACCTCCAAGCATATGCCCAGAAGAAAGAAAAGTAAATCTGTTACTTAAAATTTCAGATCGTACTGTTTTCTTAGCAGCATCCGTTCCTATAATTTTGAATCTTAAGTTCCCAGTTGTTTTATCTGAAATCCATCGATCATAATCAGCAGGATTGATTTCTTTAACTCTCTGCACATACTTTCCGCGCTCCAGATCAATCTCATCGCACACCCACTGCTGACCGTTGGAATCTGTGTAGTTGCCGTCCTTGCTGACTGGCACACCGGGGAGACCGTTAGGAGTGGCGAGGGTGAGGGATTGGCTCTGACTTCCGCTGTCGGAAATAGAGACGTTGATTGTGCCGCTCTCACCAGCACTCACAATCGGCACTGGATTTTCCACACTCGGTGCCCCATCCTGCGTACTCTTCCCAAACACCCTCAGCCTCCGGAACGGACGACCCTCTGCGGCATCATTGGCGGTAATGACGGAGCCGGAAGCCGTGCTATGGATTGCCGGTGCCAAATCGGTCATCCCTTCCACCAGACCGGCTATATCAGTCTTATTCTGGCTGATCTGCTCCCTATCCGCTATAATCCCAGCAGCCGCATCCTCAACCCTTTTGGTCTGCTTATCGCCCTCCGTGGTGACTGCCTGTACTGCTGTAGTCTTAGCCTCAGCAACCTCACTGACCGCCTGTGTGCCTGCCTCCTGTACCGCTGTGGTCTGTTTATTGCCCTCGGCCTTAACAGCTCCCACAGCTGTGCTCTGAGCCTGTCCTATGGCTGTAAGGGCGTCTTGGGCGGTCTGTCCAAACTGCGCAGCGGTCTGCTCTACCGCCTGACGGTCTGCCGCCACTGCTTCCCTCATCTGGCTAACTACCTGCTTATCATTGGCAACTGCCTGCCGGTCTGCCTCCGTCTCCTCAGCGTACTGTCTTGCTGTATCCTCAGCCGCCTCAGCGCCCGTCTGTGCCTGTGCTGCGGCTGTCTCTGATAACTTGGCTGCCTGTGCCGATAACGCCGCGTCTGAGGCCTCCTGCTGTGCCTGAGAGAGCATCCCTGTTACTGCCTGCTTATCCTGTGCCACGGTATCGGCATTGATCTCTACCTGCTCTGCAAGCCCCTGTACGGCTTCCAAATGCTCCGCTGTCTGGGTGGCTGCTGCCTTGGCCTCATCCGCAGCGGCTACAGCCTTGTCACCGGCCTCTTCCGCACGTTTGGCAGCGTCATTCACGGCCTCGATGGCCTCCCGAAAGATCTCCCCATCTCCCGGTGCCTCAAAGGCTTTCGGCTTGGGGCGTGATTTGACCTGCATGGTAATGCGCTTGATCGTCTCACCGGATGTCCGGTCTGACAGGTATATCCATGCGTGGATGTTGTACATCTTTTCGGCCGTCCATACTGTACTGTTGCCCTCCAGCATACTGTCCGGGATCGTGACGGTTGTTACGCCGTCTTTGGTGGTACCCACACGGGGTATAGCCTCGCCGCCCATCTCTTGTAATGCAAAGTGAATCTCAACCGCCGTCGGAAGATGTAATCCCTCTATCCTGAGCTGCTGACCATAATCCCACTGCCATAGGCCGTAGGTGCGGGCATAATCATCGTTATCTGTAAATACTGCTGTAACCATCAGTCACCTCCAACTAAAAAGAGCCCCAGAGTTTCCCCCGGGGCCTGTCTGCGTTGCGACGTCGCACAGCTTACTTATCTTCCGTGCCTACCGCTCTCTCGTCCTCCTTGCCGGTTGCAGGGCCGGTGGTTGCAAAAGTGGTATCCTGTGCACCCTTGGGTCTTCTCTTCTGTGCTGCGTCATTTCTTCTCTGCTCTGCTGTTCTCTTGTCTGCTCTCTTACCTGTTGCGTTTGCCATAATCTTTGTCCTCTCTTTCACTGTTGATATGTAATAGTAGTTGCTCCGGCTCTGACCCTGCCGGACGGGAGATGTTGGATCACCCCCTCTCAGGTCTTGGCTGGCAGCTCCGGAAGTCCTGCGATGGACGTTGCCACTGACAGGATACCTGCCAGCGCGGATGCACTGGCTACCATAGGCCAGTTGACCTCACCCATGACCGCTGCTGAGCCGATGGTGGCGACAAATGTCTGCGCCATAGTCTTGACCGCACGGATACCTGCGGCCTTGACCCACTGGATGGTATCCACGTCGGCACGGAATACACAGTTCTTAAGCATATACTCACCTCCTCTCAATGGATAGTCTGCGACAAAATTAAAATAAGCCCAGTTGCCAGTGATCCGGCAAGCGCGCTTACTATCGCTGTGATTACTGTTTTTTTAATGTCCTTGTAGGTGTTGCCCGGTTCCCGTTCCAGGGCGTCCAGACGCTTACTCTGGTTGTCCAAGCGCTTCCCCTGCTCTTTCTGCTCCTGGAGCATCTGTTCCATATCTTTTGCAAGGCCATGGATGGAGAGTACCAGATCCTGGATCACCTTACTCATGTCCTCCAGCAGCTCAATGCGCCGGTTCTGGCGCTGATCCTCGTCACGGATGCGGGCCAGCTCTGCTTTTGTTAATTCATCCATCATCTGGCTCCTTTTCTGGTTTTGTAATCATTTGAATCATCTCCTTTCGCAATAGTCGTGATAATGGGTCTTATCGGAAGTTTCCAAGGTTGGGTTGGCGACGCAGGTGATCTATATATTAATGGTGCGAATAACGCAGGTTTTACCTCGAAAGAATGTGGTTTTCTTCAGGATCGAATAACCTTATCCGGTACACCACATCTCAAAGCAACACGAAGTTATACCATAACAACTTCTCAGAAATTGTATGTACAAGGGATAGATATAAATGCCAGTTTCGGAGCTGGTCAATCTTCTGCTGCCCGTTACATTCAATTAATAGATACCAGTAATTATAATATTATTTCCTCAATAAAACTGGGGGATGTATCTATAGCTAATGGTTTTTCATTTTCTATAAATAGAAATGTAACATTTACACCGCAAATCTCGTTTCCATACGCTGCCAATGGTTGGAGAGGTTCTATTACTCGTATTTATATAGCTTAATTTATTCCAATCTAATGCGGGTAATATATGTCCCCTTGGCAATATAACCAATACTGATATAATATTTATTGGCTTCAAAAGTAGTGAGTTGTGAAATGTCAAGTTGAAAATTTCCAATAGAGGCTCCATATCCTCCATCCCACTTAACTTTTGCAATCTCCTCATCACTATTATACGTCTTATATCGACAAAGACTGATCCATGACGGAGGGATGCCATTATCAGGATCATTTTTCCAATATCTAAGAAATTGTCCTTCAAAAATCAACTTACTATAACTTCGTACATCAATCGTGTTTGGGAAAACAATAGCTCTATGGTTCCATGTTGAGTAGTCGCCTTTCATAAGTAGTCTGGTATTCTCTTGCGCAAACAAGTTGATTTGCAATCCCCCAACATTTACACCGTTATAATATAGATCCTGAGGCGTTGGTACCCACCCCTCAAAACTTCCGATAATACCCATTATCGATTCGCCTTTTTTGATCTTCACCGCTGTAATCCCCGCCATGTTGCGGATATCCGCCCATGACAGGAACACATTGGCGTTCTCGTTATAGTATCCCTGTGGTATTTTAACCCACATCCGCTGA
Source organism: Enterocloster sp. (assembly GCF_057861365.1). Lineage (NCBI taxonomy): Bacteria > Bacillati > Bacillota > Clostridia > Lachnospirales > Lachnospiraceae > Enterocloster > Enterocloster sp. The sequence continues at coordinate 425,682 of NZ_DBMACH010000001.1, read as the reverse complement.
TTGTCTGCATCATTGCCTTTGCTGTTGCCCCAGCCGTTGTAGTCGCCACGGTTGGGCATGGTGCCAGTATATTCTACACCATCGTTGTTCGTAAACGTCTTACCTGCCAGAACATCCGACGGCACCGCATTGCCGCTTCCCAGGACAATCTTTCCGATATTGGCCGCCATCTCCCCGAATGTTGCGGTTGCCGCTGTAGGTACCCGTTTCGCAGTGATGGCTGCGGCAACCTGTGCTTTTCCATCACTGACAGATTTTTTTAGGTCTACCATATCCTCTGACAGACCGTTTACTGCCTCGTTGGTGGCGTTGATATGTTCAGCTGTGAACAGGTCGCCTTCCTGACTATAGACCGTCACATCCTGAATCTCAGTATTTCCCGTACCATCCTGGGACAGCTTATACTTCCTGTTTCCCTCAAAAATATCATCCTTGAAATCTGTTTTTAATGCCATGTCTTACCTCCTGTTTCCCATCATCTTCCGCCCCAGATGAAAGCCTAACCGCCTCTGCCCCGATATCATACTGTCATACATATCTCCCAGATCCTTTAATATCTGCTCAATATCATTGGCCTGGTAGATGTTATCATATGTGATCTTTACCGGAGTTGGCGGGGTGCTGGACTTTACAAAATATGCCGTTCTCACCTTTTTGATATTTTCGAGCAGTCGGGCCATTTCCGTATCTGTACGGTAGTCCTCCATCTTCCATTCCTTGGTTTTTATATCTACGCCAAACCGCTGTGCCAGAAGAGCACAGGCCTGCTCTACCCGGTTAAGGCAGATATAATCTGCATAGACCTTATCCAGATCTGCTGCAAGGTCTGCACTGGTCCGGTCTGTAATCAGTGTATCCAGCACTGTACTCATCCCACTGTCACCTCCGCTGTGATTTTTCTCCGTGAAAATTTCATATCCAGTTTCCGGATCATTCCCTCCATTGTGCCTTTAAATCCTGTTGTTACCCGAACACGATTTCCAAGTTCCTGATCGTTGATAACTGCCCGGAAGCTGACACTCTCATTATTGCTGTAGTAATCATATACCCTGTTTAATACCGCCTGCGCATTTTCCATGGTGACAAGGGTTGCTTCTTTTACCTCGGCAATATTTTTATTCTGGGTAATCTTAGGGTTCTCTTTTAAAAGAGTGATCGTATTGTGGTTATATCTAAGCCCCGTCAAGACAACCTCTCCGCCGCCATTGGAAGTGATATACGCATAGTTGGCCCCATGCTTTTCTATAGTACCGCCTATGATCGACAGACTATGATACGGTTCGGAAAACTCCAGCTTAGTTTCTCCTGTTAAGCTTCCCTTATACAGCTCTGCTGACTCCTGGCTCGGTATATAGCTGTGTGCATACAGCCGGATTCCCGTCACCATTTCACTGTGATCCACAGTGAGACCCAGAAAGATATCCCGTCCAGTAAATTCTGCCGTCACTTCTGTCTGCTCCGGATATACATACAGCTGGCGGTCATAGCTTGTATCTACCAAAGCACCAATCGCAAACGCAAGCTGCTGCAGGGCGCTGCGTTTACTGGTAACGGGTAAATATCCGCTTATTCTGGTCTCCTTATAGGCATCATCTAAAAAATATGCAATGCCTTCACCTTCCATAATATTGTCCAAAATCTCAGACACCAACATATTTTCATAGATTCCACCCATAAACGGATTGTTATCCAAAATCCCGACCGCATCCTGTGTCTCCACTGAGTACCGTTTTTCCCCGATCTGTTTTCCGTCCTTAAGGTAATAAATCCCCAGAATCGCCTCGTCAAAATACAGGGTCTGTTTCTGCTTTTTCTGGAACTCAAACGCATACTCTGTTTTACTTCGGATCGTGTAATCCATCGTATTTATGCTGACCTCTTCAGAGATTGAATTGAGTTCCATCAGGCAGTTAATGTCCTCTATTTCATCATCCTTAAATACCCGGATCAGCCCCCATATAATATGAGTCAAAAACACATTACGATATGGCTTGCTGGTTTCCAAAAACGTAATGACTACTTTATTGTAATAATCCACTACTCCGTAACAGAAATAATTATAACTGTCCGGCTCGTAATCCTGATCCTTTAACAGTTCCTCATCACGATACCATTTTATATTGATCCGGCTGCACCGGTCTTCTGTATAATCGTTGAATCTCAGCGTAACCCCAACGCTGGAATAATTCTGGCTGAAAGAAAATGTGATTGCAGGCGGTACTGCAAATGCACCATCAGGGCCGGATATACTGTCGCTTACATACCCCATCTCTTCCAGCTGATCCGGAGCGTTGGAATAACCTCCGTCCATCTTTGCATAACGCGGCAGGCACAGTGCATAATCCGGAAACTCAACCCCTTCTTTCAAATCCTGCAAATTTACATAATAATCCTTGTCCGGTGTCTCTGCTGTATTATTCTCTGCTGCTCCCAGAGCGATATCGTCATAAACGATTTTCAAGCCGCCTGCATCCGTCATCCTCTGGTTTTTAATAACAGCTAGCCATAGATAACGATAGGGCCTACTGCTTTTAAGGAATGTAATTGCGATCTGATTGAACAGCGGCACTTTGGCTCGACAGAAATACTCTGTCCCGTCCGGCTCAAAATTCTGCTCATGCACCAGCTCCCCGTCCTTATTCCATCGGATCTGAATACTGGATGCATAGTCGCCACTTAATCGGTTAAAAACCAGATATATACCATTACTTGTCTTTAGACGGTCAAATGTCACCGTGATTACCGGAGGATTTTCAAACCTTCCATCTTGGCCGCTAAGGGCTGTACTGATGTAACCATACAGCCCCTTTTCTATCTGGTCTGGGGCATTAGGATAGTTGCTGTCCATTTTTGCATACCTCGGAAGGCACAGAGCATAAGGTGGGAGCTGCTGCTCCATATTTGCAAGATCCTCGACTGACGCATATGGCTGCTGTCCATTGCTCTCCACCCTGATATCCCATTTCATTTCCTATCGCCTCCTCTGCGGTTCCATTGCCGTGAAATTCAATGACAGGCCATCCATGCCCCACAGGTTCTTCCCGTTCCGGATACGGAGCTTGTCCTTGCCCTGGGTGACGTAAGCACGAAAGGTTAATGTCTCCTGTCCATATGGGAACGTCATTTCATGGCTGTCCCTATTAGGATCTGAAACAGCGTCATAAAATGCATCGTAGGAGGCTGTATCCCCATCTTTTGGGTATACCTTCATAGCATAATTATAAAACGTGCCAATTACATCACGCTCCATAGTGTAGTCCATGGTACGCCCTGACTGGTCTGTGTCTGTCACTGCAAAACTCCGTTCCAGAGAATCAGACTCCACTTCCACGTTATACGCTCTGCCATCCATTAAAAATACACTGTCCGCCATCAGGTTCCTCCTATCACTACCAGGCTTACGCCTCTACGCGCCGCCTCACGGTCAAGCTCTGGCTTTAATGCTCTTGCCAGTGCCGCCATACTTCCGGTCAGATTTAATACGATCTGGATTGGCTGGCTGCGGTCTCCCTGTTGCTGGCTAAGCAAAGTATCGAGCCTTGCAATCAGATTAGACAATAATTCTTCCTCCGCATAAGATCGGCTCCGCATAGACGCGGCCATATCTCCAGCCCGTGGCGGAACAATACTCCCTCTTGCCATCTTAGGAAGATATGCTGCCGCATTAGGGATATCAATCCCTATAGGAAGACGGATCTGTACGCCGTCAAATACATCCATAACACCATCCAGCCAGTCCTGCACAATACTACGGGACGATCTTGCCATATCAGCAATACCATTGTTGAATCCACGGACCACATACTCTGCAATGTTGTAAAACTCTCTTGAGGGAGAATTGATGTCAAACTCTTCCTCAGCTTCTTCCATTGCCTCAGCCGCCCACTTCCGGATCGCATCCTTTGCCATATATGCAAAATCGCTGATACCATTTGCAAAGCCCTCGTTGATCCGCTTTGCCATGTCGTAGAATGCTGCATACATTCCGCCAGTTCCCTGAGGATCACTGTCTCCCCAGAACCATTCCCTGACATTTCTGGCCCACGTTTCTACAGGCCCCTGAGTTTCGGAATGGCTACCTTCTATTTTGGCTTTAAATGTCTGGATAATAAGGTCTGCGAATTTCGTCCAGGAAAGCTCATTTACTCCCTGGTTTTCGTCAACACCCACGAACCACTTCCTTACGTTTTCGGCCCATGTTTCCATTACCGTCTGGGACTGGGTATAATTCTTCCTTACAGTATTGTTAAATCCTGACATAATACTATTGGCCCACTTCTTGGATTCTACGGAATCCCCTGTTCCTATTCCAAACTTTTCTGAGAACCAGTTTGCCACGCCAGAAGCCCATGACTGTACCACATTCTGGGAAGCAGTCTGTTCGCTCGTCACGCCCTGGTTAAATCCCTGCACTGTGTAGGAGCCAATCCCTGCCAGAACAGTAGACGGGCTATGGATTCCAAGTAGGCTCTTCAAGCCGTTCACAAATGGATCTGTAATGTTTGCCTTAATAAATGCTCCGGGATTTGAGAAAAACTCTTTAATACCGTTACAGAAACCATCCCAGAGATACTGACCCATTTCAGCCATAACGGTAGAAGGGCTGTGGATTCCGAAAAGTTCTTTGAAATACTTCACAAAAGGATCCACTATATTATCTCTGATAAATGCTTTCGGATCAGAAAAGAATGTTTTCACTCCCTTGCAGAATCCTTCCCAAAGACTCTTTCCTATTTCGGATAAAAGACCCCAAGAAGCCAAAACTACAGCCTTCAATGTCTGGAGCACAGCATCAATAACAGCTAACAGGATTCCCCACCAGTCTATCGCTAAAGCCATTTCAGCAACGCCAGTTCCTAAGGCTGTCCAATCCGTTTCTTTTATAAATGTTACAAACGCATTTAACAATCCCAGAACAAAATCGCTGATGGCTGTACCAGATCCGGCCCAATCAAATGTCTGGAAAAACGTACTTAGGCTCAAGGCGATTGAGCTACCGAATCCTGTCCAGTCAAACGTCTGAGCAAAATTCCCGGCAATAGCAAATAATCCGCTCAATCCTGTGGCAAATAGCAGCCCAAGCATTCCCCAGTCAATTTGTGATATGATTCCGTTAAGTCCATTTCCAATAGCCTGTCCGATCAAGGGCCAGTCAGCAGTGTCCACAAAACCATACAGACCCGAAATTTTTGCTTGGAAAAATGCTCCCAGAGTGGCTCCAAATAAATTCCAGTCAACCGTAGCGACCATACCGTTAAGCCCCGTTGCTAAAGCTGATCCCAGCATAAGCCAGTCAATCTGAGTAAGAAGCAGATATAGTGTATTCGCTAACGTATTGATCCCTGTCCCCATCATGATACCGATCGAATACCAATCAATATTTGCGACCAGGCTGTTAAACAGCGTAGTAAATGCTGTCACAAATGCGGTGATCTTAACGCCTACATTGTCCCAACTTATATAGTCCGTAAACTTCTGGACTGATTCATTGACCTTCTGACCAATCAACTGCCCAATACCTTCCCAGTCTCCGGCCTGCCACAGTTCTTTCAGCTTGTTTGCAAAATCACTGATTCCCTGATCGATTGCTACAGTTTCAAACATCTGTGAGGGATCTATACCTCCACCTGATCCACCGGAGGAACCGTCAGCCCCTTCTCTTTGAATTTGCACCAGATCATCAAACGGAGCCAGTGCCTTTTTCGCATCCTTTCCTGCCTGCTTTGCTGCACCTCCGGTCTTTTTCAGACTGGCTGCATAATCTTTATTTACTCGTTTGGCTCTAGTAAACGTACTTTTACCTGTAATGGCTGATAAAAACTGACCGATTACGTTAATAGCCTGAATCAACTTCTGAATCAGAATATCCAAAGCAGGAACTACAACACTGGTTAATGGTGCAAATGCAGCCGCAAATGAATATTTAAACTGGCTCAAGGATGAAGTAAACGAACTCATGACCACATTAAACGAAGAGGAATATTGAGCCATGCCCTGAATACCGTCTTTAAATGCTCTCGTTATTGCCGAAAGCCCTCGAAACACAGCCGAAAACATGATGCTCTGTCCCAACATTCTGAACATGGACAAACCTTTATTCCCTTTTTTGGCACTTTTCCCTAATCCTAAAAATGCCTTACTCATTTTTAACAATGCTTTCGTCGCACTGGATGCTGCGGCCTTAATTCCCTTTAATCCAAGAGTCCCCATTGTCACAGCCACTTTTCGGGCCATGCCTAACACGCCATTTAGTGCAAGGTGAAACAGTTTAATCGGAGCGACTTTAAATCCATTTGCAATTTTTGCTCCTAATACAGTAAAAAAAACAGGTAAATGTGCAAATGCTGCTTTTACAGATGCGACCACTCCTACATATTGCTGTGTCTGGGCTTTTGTGTTTACCAGTGAAGCCTCGTACTTCTTTAATTCAGCGGTCATCCGTGCAATCTCAGAAGCATTTCGGTCATATTCGGCATAACCCAGTCCTACTCCAGCAGATTTAAGTTCTTTCTGTCTTGCCTGAAGCTGTTGCAGTCTTCTGGTAAGATCCACGATCTTCTGGTTACTAACTTCCGCACTTTCTGCTATAGCTGATAATTTTGAGGCTTCTTTTGCAGCCTTCCCTTCTTTTCCAATCAGCTCCATCAGGCGTTGCTTTTGTATATACAGCTGATTGTTTAAATACTCCAGATCAGAGGCCTTCTTTTGGTATGATGAGCTTTCCTTCCCTGATGTAAAAGCCCGGTCTCTGTTGATGGTATCCTGCAACTCAGCTTGATATATTCTAAGTTTCTGGCTTGTCTCATCAATATCATATTGCAAGTTTTTCCATCTGGAGGAATTTTTCTTAACACCCTGTTCCTCCATTTTGTTTTGCCGCTCAAGAAGTCCGTCTAGCTTTTTACTTGTTTTCTCTACTGCATTGGACAGCGTATTATACTCATCGGTCGGTATCTCCGTTTCACCTATATGCTGTATTTCTGCCTGAAGCTGTTTTATCCTTGCCTCTGTCCGTGCTATCTGATTTTCTACACTAGAGATCTGTATCGGTTTTGAAAAAAGACTATTGATCTCACGGCCTGCGGCCCCCACAGCTTTGGCGCATCTGTCTGCTGCTTTTTTGATAGAACTCGTTCCGTCCTTGAACCCCTCTGTATTGACCGCAGTATCAAATCTCAGGCTTCCATCTGCTGCCATGCTCTCACCTCATTTCCGGGCATAAAATAAGACACCTTCCGGTGCCTAACCCAATAGCTTATTCCAATAATCAATCTCTTTCTGTTCTTCTTCTGTATATCGGGTCTTCAGATCACACAGCTTTTTGTTATTTCTGTAAAATTCCTCCTCCCATTTTTCCAGCCGCTTCCCCTTGGCCTTTTTCTGACGGATTCCCAGAACCGTGGAAAACGTTCCCTCCTCAATCTCCATGAAATACCCAGCAAACGTCCACCAGTGAAGATAGGGGACAGCTCGTGTTTCTATGCCGGCTACTTTATTGACCGCAGGGAACAGGATCGCCTCATCCTGCTCCCAGTCCATCATCTTTTTAGCCGGTCTTTTATCATCATCTTCCCTGCCGCAGTCCACAAACCATTTCGCCTGCAAGACAGCTTCCCCTATATGTTCCTGAGGGATCTGGCTGTATCCCTTCCTGTACAGCCTTCTTAGAAGTATTTCAAGCTTTTGGGCGGCTGTCAGACCCGGATCTGTACAGGCAGACAGAAAGATCAGGATATTGCGGTAATCTGTTTCAATCGGATATGTAACTCCGCCCACTTCAAGGCTGTCCGGCAGGAACTTCATCGGCTTCCACGTCCTTTAAATACTGGTTCATCTTCTCTCGGTTCTTTTCGTTATAGGCTTTTACAGCCGGCTGCATCAGTTCCAGCAATCCATTTAAAACCTCTTCAAAAAGATAATTCTGACCGATAATGCATAACGGGGACTGGCCTGCAAAAATCGTGTCATACACATCTGCATTGAAAATGCCATTAAAGGCCTTACGCATGGCAGCCGTAAATTCAGCCACATATGCCCCGTTCTTTTCCAAATCCGTTTTAGGGCTTCCGTCCGGATTCAGCTCAATCCCTTCCGGGATCTGGTAAGCGCCAAATTCACTCTGGACGCTCAAAACACGGTTGATAATCTCCGGATCAGCCGGGTTAAACCGGATCACCCGGTTCGGATCATCGTTAACCATAAAACTCTCATAACCATCATTAAAATTAAGACTTCTCATTTGGATTCCTCTTCATTCTTTCCCATCTTCTGTAAATGTCTTTGTAGTCAATGCGAACAGCCCCTTGATCCGGTTGCCCGTGTGATGTACATTAAACGGGATCTGGTATCCGGTTGTATCACCGCCATAGCTGGAAACCTCAATAATGGCATCTTCTTTATATGCCACATAGGAGCCAGTCTTTGACTCATCCTCGTCCCAAAGATGCACTTCCACCACGGAAGTCTTCAGGTCATCCAAAGTCTGGCGCTCATCAATGATTGCCTGCAACCGTTCAAACAGAGGATCGCCAATTTCTGCATAATACGGTTCAGCGGATGCCTGAGGCTGATAGCTGTCCAGATTTACAGAGGTTTCACCTAAAATATTGTTTTTAGTTTCCACATTGGCGTTCATTTCCACATTGAACTCTTCCAGATCCTTGCCTAAGCGGACATATTTTGCCGTCTCTGATCCCGCTCCCGGAGCTGCCGAATCAATATAGTGCGCCATGAATTTACGTTTGATTTTCCCTGTTACTGTTCCTGGCATTTAAAATTCCTCGCTTTCTATTTTATACTGGGCGTAGATCTGTAGCTGATACATTACGCCGCTGTCAATGGTGTCCCCCATCAGTCCCATGCTCATTGCATTGGCTGCGGTTGCCTTTAAAAAAGTTCCCTTTAGTTCCTGTTCTCCGGCCTGAAATGTAAGCTCATCCCCGGAAGGCAGACGCTCCAGCCAGAGTGACAGCTCCAGAAGGAAGTTACTGTTTGCCAGCCGGTTATAGTCCGTAAAGGACTGACCGACTGCATACATAACAAAATTATGCTGCCGGATCTGGTTTCCCAGCACATCCTCTTTTACGAGTCTGTCCCCGTTGCTGGTCAGGCCATAATTGACCGGATCAGGCTCCGTAAAATCAATGTGGATCTCATCTCCAGCCAGAAACTCAGATATCTTCGGATACTCCGTCAATGTCTGACGCATATAGTCTATGATGGTCATGAACTTCCCCTCCTATCTGCCAGAGCCTGCGCCGCTTGGAGGATATCATCCTTGTGGTCTGCCTTCATCCTCTCAAACCACTTTTTTCCCCGCATGGGAGCCCCTGCATAGGTCAGCGCCTTCCCGGTCGGAACTTTAATCTCATTCTTTTTCGCCCACGCGCTTCCTGTGGTAGGTGACACATACAGAACCCCCTCATAGAGGTAATGAGCATAAGGCCCAGGAATGTCGATCTGCCCGGATCCGACCACAGTCGCCATAACCATCATGTGCTCCAACTCCCCCGCCTGTCTTCGGGGCATATATGGGGACATGTACCTCATGCACTCACTGTCTACCAGCTTTTGTACCGGCCCATTTTTCTGCAAGCCACGGGTTCTCAGAAGAGCCTCGGTGGACTTCATTTCAAATTCAACCTCCATACTGCCTCCTTACTTGCAGGACAGCTCATAATGCCACACAGATTCACTGCCATACAGCCGTTCATCTGCTGTAGTAACGGTCACATAATCATGGGCCGCCTTTAAGGCTGCCAATGATTTTGACAAGGCCTCCGGCGTGCTGCTGTCGATTTCATTTGTGATATTTCCTTTGACAGCCAGATCCTTTCCTCTGGTAATATGCAATGGATGATTCAGGCTCTCATATGGGATTACCAGCAGGACAGAAGCTGCATCCTTCTGCCCTGTCTTCAGGAATGTGGACTGCTGCACATCCTCCCAGTACACTCCCTCAATAGGAACACGGGTATATCGTACGTCCCTGCCCTCTTTGCTGTACAGATACAGCGTTGCGTCTGAGTTGGTATACATCTCACACCCCCTGATAGCACAGGCCGGTACCTCCAAGCCATTTCATCACGATGGCCTCCTGTTCCCCGGCATATGCAGAATCACTCTCTCCCGAAGAGGCGAAGCTGATGGAATAGGTTCCGATCTTCTCAGATGTTTTTCCGCCAGAATCCATCTTCTGCTTTTCTCTGGAAAACTCAGCCTCTGCCAGCTCACAGCAACACAGGCGCACCGCCTCCGGAATCTTCGCCGTCTGCTTTAAACGTCCGAACGTATAACTGTCAATCACCTGGCTGGCCTGACGGGAATAGAAGTCAAAGCCGGCGCTGATGACCGGCTTACGGCCTAACAAATATCGGTCTGTATAGAATCCTTCATCTGCATAACTCATCAGCGCCCAGCTCCTTTCTACGCATTCGGGATCAGGGTAACTGCTTTAGGTACTGCGGACTTGTCCACAGTCACTGTTTCTGTCACAGTGCCATACCCGCTCTTCCTGATCTTTGCCGGATAGGTACCCGGACGCAGATGGAACTCTGCCACGCCGGAAGCATTGGTTTTCAGTCTGGAACCATTGACGTCTACAATGGCACCTTCAACCGCTTTCGGCTCACTGTTGTTGTCCTTGACTGTAAATGTAACCTTCTGGGTGGTCATTGCCGTCGCTGGCTCCAGATAAGCAAACGGACAGCCCACACGATCCTCATCCATCCTGGTTGCAGGGTTCGGGAGCGCCCATCCCATACGAAATACGACACGCAGCGCCACCATGTCCTGCTGAGCCAGGTTGTAAGCGATTTCTTTTGTAGCAGGATCCTGAATAACACCCTGATCCAGGATCTTTACAGTGATATCCTGACGGATCGCGTATACAGCCTGTTTGAAATCACCAATAATCAGCTGAGCAATCGTATTGTCAAATGCACCGTTCTGCGGGAAATACATAGGCGCACCATCCAGTGCATAGTTTGTGGATCCCTGCATATCTGACTTAAAGATCGGGGTTCCATCCGTAGCCTTAATCCCTCTCAGTTTTGCCCTCATTCCCATGGAAGCCAGAGCACCTGTGGACATATAGCCATCTTCCTCTACCTTGGAAATAACGCCGCCTTCTCCGAGAATCAGATCATAATAATCAGGACTGCCACCAGGCGCTACGTTATTCCCTGCCTGACGTGCCAGAGTAACAATATCGTTCTGCCATTCTGCCGGACGGTTCACACCAAAGATAATGGCACTGTCCACCTTCTGGCCGATCGCCTCATTCACCCTCGGAGTGATCTCTCCGAAAATGTCAAACTCTGCATCATCCAGTACCGCCTCCGGAATCGGAATGATGACTGCCAGCTCTGCCGCATTGATATACACATTATCCCATGCCTGCTTGCTGGTCTGCTTCATACCGGTATCACCGTTTACCCAGTAAGCAGTTGGCAGGAAATCCAGTACGCGGATACGGGTCTGGTTGCTTGTCATATTCGGCAGCTTGCGCGCTAAAGACATAAATACCGACTGTTTGGGCGCGTCCTGAAAAATAGTGGATACCACCTGCTCACGGATAATGGCCTCTGCATCGGCCCTGCTTGTAATATGTACTGCCATATTGTTTGCCTCCTTATTCTCTTCCTAAAATGTTTCTTAATGCTGCATTGGCTCTGGCTTTTGTGTCCTCCGTCGCTGCACCGCCCGGGCCAGGCGTAGAAGACACCACTCTGGGAATACTGACGTCCTGAAACAGATATGCATTGTCCTTCTTCACCGCATCCAGGGCGGCCTTGATGTCTGCTTCCTGGTTCTTGCTGCCTTTCAGCTTTTCAACGTCCAGGAATGGCATGACGGCTTTCAGATTCCTTGGTTTATAGCCCTCTGCCGTTGCCTTTAACAGGTCATTGAAATCCCTGTCGGCAATCTGTTTCTGATACTCTGTCTCCTTGTTTGCCAGATCAGCAGTCAGCTGGGTAATCTTGCCCTGAAGTTCCTGGACATTTACTCCCTCAAAGCTCTTGAGCGTAGTCTGGGCCGCCGCAAGCTGGGTCTTGTAGTTGTCCCGGTCCTGCTTAATCCCGTTAAGCTCCTTACCATACTCGGCCATTACATAATCGATCTGTTCCTGCGTCAGACCCTTTGCCTGTAAATCTTCTGTTTTCATTCCCTGTGTCCTTTCTTTGTATTGATTCGCCATTAGGTTATTTATAGGTGTGTAACCATCCACCAAACGAATGACTGTTTTAGGTCTCATCATCTGACCGAAAAAAGGCGTAAAAATAACACCCAAGCCTCTGCCTGCGTGTCTATGACTAATTCTATGACTATCTTAAATCTTTCTATGACTTATTCAATTTTTCCGCACTTAACGCACCGCCTCACATAGCCGCCATAAGGGCCATGACGGCGGCACCAGTGCTTTCTATACTGATGTTCACATCCAGGCTTTGTTCTGCAAAAGAACTGTTTCAGCCATCTTAACAATCTACTCATTGTGTGCTCCTTCCTGTTGCGACGTCGCAACGCCCATTACATGGGATAACAGATATTTTCCCACTTCTTATAGGCATCAAAGTACAGCTCATTCTTATCGCCGTTGTAAGTCAGCTCATAATACATACCATCAGATACAGGCGTACTGAGCAGAGCCTTGTGATTCTGAAGGCTCTTGCTGTACCAGACCACAAACACATCATTCACCGTCATAGTCGGAGTTGCGTCTGTCTTATCCTTCTTCTGGTTGTGATACTCTGCTACCTTGGCCTTGCAGATGTTTAAAAATTCCTGACTTCCCATTGTGATTCCTCCTTAATTTTGCGTATAAAAATACCACCGGCCATTACTGACTGGTGGTATCTACTCTTCTTCCCATTCGGTTAAATCTTCACTTTCCTTTTTCAATCGTTCTAATTCTGCATTTCTTTCCTCTTCTGTCATTTCTTCATGGACTATGGCATCCTTACCCCTTATTTTAACTCCTTCCATTCAATTCCAAACTCCTTTTCAAATTCTTTTAATGCAATCAGCTGTGCATCTTCTATGCCATAAGTGTATGGCTTGGAAACATATTTGTCAACGGTCTTATTAAAATATTCACTGCGAAATGGTTTATCTCCGGCTTTATACTGGAACACTCTTCCATCATGGGTGACTACTACTCCAAATACATATCCTCTTGCTCCAGCAGATACAAAATCTCCTCCTGTAGGATATAAATTTGTTGGGTGATTGTGCATCCCTATAATCCCCTCTGTTTTAGCATAACTCCGAATCTTCTCGATCTCTTCTTTGGATAATTCCACTCCCAGGTCATTAGATCCGCTTGTTTTAGAAAAAAGCCTTTTTCCGCTCTTCGCACTGATAATATACAGATCTTCTCCGTCACTTCCATTTCTATGGACAAGCATGGATCTTGCATATTTCCTTAAAGAATCATTTACTGTTGAATTTCCAGTAAGTTGTGTAAATTTACTTCTGAACAGATCCGTTTCAATCTTCTTTAAGTCAACAATATTGCTGCCCTTACGAAGATTCTCAATATTCGCACTTTCTGTTTCTGTACGAATAAAAGTCTTTTCTCTCCCGGATATATTTTTTGCGATCCTCAGCCGTTCCCGCTGCTGCCTAATCCCCATTGCCTTTGAAAACTCCACATAGGTCTTGTTAGTCAGCCTCAGCCTGCTCTTAGCCGCTGTAATATCATCCGGGTCAGCCTTAGCCTCCTCTAAAAGCTTAACATCCTGCTTCTGTTTCCGGATTGTGCGCTCCAAGCGCCGTTGATACTGTAAGGCTCCATATGTATCATATTCGTGCCCGTTAAACAGCTTTTTTTCATTTTCTTTCCGGTTCTGTTCTTCCAGCCACTCATCTGTATACCTCCGTTTGCTGATACCGGGAAGGAAGGGAAAACGGATATGGTAGCAGTTAATGCCGGCAAATCCCAGCATCTCCCCCAGCCCGCAGACTGTCCGCATCTCCTCAGAGGAATAAACCTTCCCCTGCCAGCTCTGATGATTCAGGTACCCGGTTCCTGTGTTTCTGGCCCCCATGTGCCAGTCTACTTCCCAGTAATCTGTCCCCAGCTCTCCGGCGTTCTTCTCATTCACCTTGTCAACCATCTGGGCGATTCCGGTCATCACCGCTCGCCTTGCAGCCACCTCAATCCGGTCGGATTTTCCAGACGCATAATCCACAGTCCGTATGCCGCTGGCTGTCATCTCGTCAATGACTTCCCCTATGGCCTGGCTGTATGTCCTTGTGCCGGTGGTGATCCCCAGCATGGCCTTGTCCAGGCTACGCTCCAGATACTCTGACAGCGGCGTGAATACCTGCCTTCCGCCCATCTGCACATTGAACCCGGTTGTCTGGGTGATGTTTTCCATCGGCCTCAGGCTGTCTCTAGTCTGTTCCCTGACCGCTTCCACAACCTGCTGGAGCCATTGGTTTTCTTCGTAGGGCAAATAGTCCCGGCCTGCGGCCTCATAGATAGCCTTGTTGCGGATATAATCAGACTGTGCCGCCTGATCGTAGATCTGATCAATATCAAGCCCTGCAGACTCTATCCCCTCCCGAAGCAGGTGCTTGATTTCTTTCCGGCTCTTGCCAATGGCGTCCATCCGGATCAGCAGCCAGTCAATCACCGGAGTAATCTGGGACACCTCTTTTATGCGCTGTATGATTTCAGACATAACAGCCAGCTCCAACGCTGTCATAGTGCGCTCTAATGGCTTTGGTAGCTTCTCCAGTTCTTCCGGTGTCATGATATCACTCCTCTATCAGTGCTGGCTCTGGCAGGTTCTTAGCAGCCTCTTCTAGCGTCTCGCCATACCACTTACTGCGGTACTCAGCCAGAGACATTACGCCCATAGCCACATCCTGCCGGTCTGTCTGCCTCTCAGCTTCCGCATCCACAATAATACTGTCATCCCAGACAAAGGATACCTGATACTTGTTCCCAAGCGGGATAAGGCCATACAGCACTGCCCAGAAGTTCATTGCGTACACCAGGTCCTCCAAAGCCTTCTGTAAAGCCATCTGCGTGTCAGATACGAATGTATAAGACCGCTGTTTGCTGACCTTGATCTCTGTAGCCGTCTTATCGACATTCTGGGGATCTGACAGGGTGCCATATGCCAGATTGCAGGCAAACTCAATCAGCCTTAGCTGGTTATTAAAACCGTTGAAAAGAGCGGTATCTCGAATCTCTGGTGAGAAGGTATCGATAAAAGGCTTGTCCGCAGCACCAGCATTATATTCTACGTTCCGGTACAGACGTTCCTGGCCCCCGGGATATTCAAACTTATTGCGATCATTATTATATTTTAATAAAGATGTGGCAATATGAATGGCCAGCTGCGTCCCTTCATACTCCCAGCAGATATTTGAATATCTCCGGTCCGCTTCCTCGACCAGCTCCGGCGCCCTGGAATACACAGACACCCCCAGAGGGCTGTCAGAATCCTCCGCATTCGCCATAGGGACCTTAAAGTATCCAAACAGAAGCCGGTCTGCCCCTTCCAGGGTGAGCTCAGGCGCCAGTTCAGACCATCGCTCTATACTGCCTATTTCTATCTCAGTCCCCAGACTGTAATCATTCGTAGCCACAAATACCCGGTTCGTGAGATGGATCCTGTCCCCTTGCAGGGTATGTACTTCCAGCCGGGTATAGATCTTTTTTCCTTTCCGGAACTGCTCCGTAAATACGCACTGCTGGATCCTGCCAGAATCGTCAAATGCCAGCGGGAAGAAGCTGTCTGCCTGCACATACTGTATGGACAGCCCTGTCTTTGTCACATACGGTTTCAGGATCAGCCCGCCTTTTGCACAGCCATACTCTACATACCGGCGCAGATCAGCCAGGACTTTCTTCTGATATTCCCGGTTCAAAAACAGGGCCCCGGTCCCTCCAGTGATCTCTGATTTCATCTCCAAGGTGACCAGGCGGGCAATTTCTGAAGCGATTGCTGCCGGTATCTGTGCACTTTTTGTCTTTTGCCGGTCAACCCATGGAGCATGGTTCTCATACATGGCTGTCCATAACTCAATCGCCGAGGCCATCTGGGAGGTCAGGCACACATCCACCTGCGTATCTGCATCTTTATTTAAAACGTCTGTAATCAGGCTCAGCATCTTTGTAAACCGCATTGCTGCCACCTCCTATCCATATTTGATCAGACGGCTGATCAGCCGCTCAAAGGTATATTCAAAGCTGTCCAGGCTGTCAATATCACTGGTGCCATCATCCAGCCGTACATTCTTTGTCAGCTCCTTAGGGTCCCATACCGCTGTACTCAAAGCGTTTACCAGGCTCTGGCACTCATCCTGGACATAATAAAAACGCCCCTGTGCCATCAGAATGGCGGTAGCGTTGATCCTGTCATTTACTTCTGTCTTCAGCGCATTTTCCACCCGGACCCATCCAAGGCCATGCTTACGCAGGCTGCTGCGGATCCCGGCGATCAGCGTCTGTTCTGCGCTGTCTGCATATACAATCGTCACATACCCATACCGGCTGATGATTTTCTGGCAGAAATCGCAGAACCGTTTCCCCAGCATATCCGGATCGATCTCAATCTGGTTTCCTCTCTCATCCTTGCAGCCGATCCACTCAGAAGCCAGAGGGATTACATTCTGATACCCTCTGGTAATGGCCGTCGCTGTGAAGGAGTGGCCGGAGTTGCTTCCACCAAAATCAATCCCCAGATTGATCTCCATGATGTCCTTCGGTTTACCCTTAAGCCGGAAGGAATACTGCTTCGTGCTAACATCATCAGCAAACCGGCGGTAAATCAGGCCATTCGCCACTACCCGCATTCCTTTAATGTCCCGCAGATACCAGATACTGTTCTTATCGTATCGGCTTTCAACCTCCCTCAGACGCTCCTGGGTAATGTTTATGTTATCATAAATGGTACAGTGCATATAATTATACCCACCGGGAAAGTCTCCTGCGTCTGCCTGCTTCTGGTATTTGTCTATGTATTCAGAGTAGATCGGAGCCCTGGGGTTATCCGGATTCAGGTCCCAGAAGATTTTCAGACGCTTAGAAGCCAGCTGGCGGTTAAATGCCTCTTTGATGGTGTTATCATGGTGCAGGTTGATCTCTGTTGCGATCCACATCCCGTAGGAATTACCACGAATCTTCTTGTAGCTGTCTTCCTTGGCGCCTCCGGCAAAAATGATAATTTTCTGCTTGTTTTTGGTAGCCGGGCCTTTAATAAACAGGGCTTCATTGTCCTTATATTTTCCCCAATGACACTGGCCGCGAAAGATCCATTCAAGACCGAAACCATTTGCATCACCGATATTCAGTTTCGCATTTCCCACTGTAGAGCCAGTTGCCAGGTGGATCCGGTCCGGCGTTGTTTTCAGCTCGTAGGCAAAAGCAAAAATATTATCTACTGTCTTCCCTGCCCGGACAGCCCCTTCAGCCACGTTGTAGGAACAGGAACGGCATTTACGGATATACTCCTTATGTTTCTCCCCGAAGTTAAAAGGGATGCTCTTTTTACGGGTATAGTTACTCACTGCCGTAAATATCACCTTCTATCTCGTCCATGTCCTCAATCTCCTGATTATTGCCTGTGAGCTTGTCTGTCTGGGCATGAAGCTGGGCAATGCGGGCCTTCTGCTCCTCGCTGGCAAGATCCCAGCGCTTATGCAGCAGTTCATCGTACTGCTTAACCAGGCTTTCCAGAGTCTTCTGCGCTCTGGCCTGCGCCTGAAGAAAATTTCCATGTTTATCCCACGCCTGCTGTACCTCCCATTCCTCGCCGGATATTTTCCCCTTTTTGATGCCTACCCGCTCGATGGTCTTATCATCCCGGTCCCGCACATACATGATCTTCTGGGCCCGGATAATGGCAGCGTAAGCAATCTGTACCTGATCCCAGAGAATATCAAGGGGATCTGTCGGCATTTCCTGTATAATAGAAACGGTCTCCTCAGGAAGATACTTCGAGAAGAAACCATATTTTTCAGCTTTTTTATTCTTTGGCGGGCCGCCTGCGCTGTTATGATTTCCCGGCTGCGCACCCCGTTTTCGTTTATGCGAACGTTCGCTTTTTCTTTCCGAACGTTCGCTTTCCCACTTATGTGTAGATTTCCATCGGCGGACCGTTCCTTCCGGCAGGTTTAGTTGACTTGCAATCTCAACTAATTTCTGACCTTCAAGATACATGGCCCTGGCCTGCTCTATTCTCGGATCCGGCGCTCTGGCCATGCTGTCTCACCTCGATTCGTCGGTTTTGGTAAAAGAAAAGAGATAGCCGAAGCTACCCTAAAAAGACCAATACCAGTAACCACAACCATCCAATACCATAATTAACTGCCATATATACTGCTAAAAATACAATAGCTGTTTGGCACAAACATTTCATATGCCATACCCCTCCATATCCAAAACGAAGCAGAAGATTTCATATTCTCCTGCTTCAAACATTAAACTATCTTAATATTTACTGTAAAACCATTTTTCTCATAATAATTTTTTATATAGTCTAAAAAACCATCAACGGATTTTCTAACCACAATATTCGAAAGGATCCGACCAACTTCAGTAAGTGAAACGTACCCAATCGGAACCTGTTCCCTTAAGTTCCCGATTTCAATAATATTACCATGATATTCAAATCCAATACACGCTTGTTCCAAATGCCAGTTTTTAAGAATCAATCTGTCATCTATCGCATTTACTTTTAACAATCCTAACGATTGTAAATCATTCAATTTCTGATACGACACTCTTACACTTTTGAGAATTTCCGTACTTTCATCTGCCGCAATTATTAACATTCCCTTTCCTAAGCCGTAATCGAATATTCTATTAACCGCAAATTTACATACATTATCAAAATCAGCCGCATCATCAGCACTCATTATGCTCAATATATGAACCAATTGTTTTGGAATACACCCATTATTTTTACTTTCTTCTGATAATAATTTCCCCCATAATATTTTAGCATCATCGCGGCAAATATTTTTAGCTTTGTCTAAAAAGAATGCACACCAATCATCATCTAAGAATCCCTGGTTCATATTCTCATAAGACATTCCAAAACTAATAGCATGCTGAATAATATCATGCATATTTGTGAATTCTTTTAATTCCCTTCTAACTTTACTAATTTTCATCGCCTTTATCAATGGCGGCATTTCTGCATCGTTTTCATATTCCTCTTTTAAGTATTCAACAGCATCTTCAAAATCCTTTTTAGATCCACGAGGGGTAACTAAAAACTGCATCAATTCCAAAGGCGAAATTTTATCAAACATATCGCACTCTCCAATCCGACATTTTTCTACATTATATCACACATTGAAAAGGAAAATCTTGCCAAAGTTTGGAGCGCTATTTTGTTGATTTGTCATCACAGAACATACGCTCTGTTTTGTAAAATAACTTAATATAATAAAAAGACACCCTCTCTCAAGGATGTCTCTCTGTACCTGGAACGTCTGGGTGGAGATCCCTAAACCAGGCAACGGATCCTACAGGAATCGAACCTGGGACACGGTGGTTAACAGCCACCTGCTCTACCGACTGAGCTAAGGATCCGAAGAAGGGGGCGTCCAGCCCTGGGATGGAACCAGAGCCAGACGAACCGGCCGCCCGGCTGTAGCACCCTGGCGACCGTCGATTTAAGTGTAAGCCGTCGGCGTTATGCCTTTGGCTTCATGGTACACTATAACATTTTGATTCGTAACATTGGTAACATTCGTAACAAACTTTATGCCGCAGACATAAATCTTTGAAATTCCATTTTTACACTTGCTTCTGTAGCCTTCCGCCCCATCTTCACAGCTACCTGCGCCCAAGTCAATTCCTCAAATATCCTATACCGGATAATCCGCTGCATTCTGGGTGAGATTGTATTAAGCCATGCTTCCACCTGACGCTTAATCTTCTCTGCGTTCCGGATCCGCTCCTCCAGCAGCACTTCCATACGTTCCAGCTCATCCGGATCCTTAACAGCTGCATATCCAAGCCCCTCCAAATGATAGGTCTGTAAGGTGTAAGGGAACTCATGCGACGATCCCTTAACGCTGTCCTGCTGGATCTGGCTCCGGTGCTTCCTCAACTTCCGGATCTCATCCTTGGTATCCTTAATCAGCTCGCAGGCATCTATGTACTGCTCCAAAATCTGCTTGTCCAACGGTATCACCTCCTCGCCCTCAAAATCCTCTGTCTGGCCTCATTCCACTCATCCGCCCAGGTTTCCATATCCACTCGGACAATCAGGTACCGCTTCTGGTACAGGATTCCCATGTCGCTGTACTTGTCGACCTGAGGCCTACATTTCCAGCCGAATCTCTTTTGCAGCTCAATGCCACTGTACCGCCCCACAAGCTTCCCGCAATCATACAGGTCATAATATACTGGCCCCGGCATAACATCACCTCCAAATCATCAGCACCGCCATCAGAGAGCCCCAGACCATAAGGTAATCCCAACGGTCAATGTTATGCCGTATCAGATTGACCGTCCCTGTTATGGCCCACAGAATAATTACCACGCCCTTAAGTACATTCACGGCCACAACCTCCCTGTTTTCTCGTCTCTTAACCTGATCGTATCCTCCACATGGTAGCCCATACACTTCGCGGTGAAGAGCATCATGCGGACGGCTTTGTGGTAATCTTCCGGCGGCCTGTCCGCTTCCCGGATCGCAGCTCCTGCGGCTGGATCTGGATATCCTTCATGATTCTTGTACATTATGTTTTCTCCTCTAAATGTCAATTTAACTCGACTTTAATTCGTTTTAACTCGATACAACAACTATCTGTTTAATACCACAACTGTTTACTACAACTGGATCTTAAACCATCCCCAAACCATGTAATGTCAGCTGTGCCCTATGCTCTTCAAGCCTCTGTTTCGACAGCTCATACCGCTTAGGATCAATCTCAAATCCAACATACGGAATCCCTGCTTCCTCATATGCGATTAGGCTGCTGGCACTCCCTACATGGGTATCCAGTACCTTCCATCCCGGCTGTACATATTTCTGGACCAGCCAGCGGTAGAGATTAACTGGCTTCTGGGTTGGGTGGATCCGTTTCTCGTTAAGCTTCTTATTTCCCTGCTGGATCCAGCCCTCTTCGATGCTCTTTCCCTGCATCATCCCATTCCACATATACCGGAACAGGCGGACAGAATCATGCAGACTGCAGGAGGCTATCTCACAATCCGAGAAACTGTTGGAGCCATTGCACTTGTCCCATACGATCCTTCCCGTTGGAAAATTCCAGTCAAAATAATTACAGCCCCATATGATCTGATGTTTGGAAACACGTTCCAGTTCACGGAAGTAATCTTCTCCTGGTACTTCCCAGTTTTCTGAGGGTTCGTAGTGCCTCTGTACGCCTATCGGACTTACTTTCCGACCATAATACCCTCTGCGTTCCGGGCCGGAAAAGTAAGGAGGATCCGTGATAGCAATATCGAAATACTTATCTGGGAATTGTTTCATGCCCTCCATGCAGTCCATGTTATAATAACCATAATCCATAACTCACTCCTCCTTCCGGTACGGCTCCGGCAGTGGCATCCAGGCGGTCACTGTGTCATACACATTTGCCAAATTCCTTTCCTCTTTCTCCACTGCATCACAGTATATCCATTCGTTATAATCATCCGAATACTGCCAGATCCCTCCGCCTATATATTCCGCCTTATACACACCGTAGCTTTCTGGATGATATTTCTTCTCTTCTTCCGGAAGCCAATCAGTGTCATAATCGTTGATCCATTCAGAGTGTTTTATAGTCGCCCAAACTGGTTCTCCCTGCACCGGCAACCTCTCCTCCACGGGAATCCAGCGGTGCTGCTCCTTAAGCCGTTCGATTTCTTCCGGTGTCAGCCCGGTATCCTCGTACTCCATCAGCTTCCAGAGAGCTCCATACAGCCGCTCCCGTAAAGACTTGGTGATTACCTGTCCTTCATGCAGCTGTTCCCATGACACACCCTTCAAGCACCAATTTCCCTGCTCATCTTTCTGTGTTAATCTCTTCATTCTCGCCTTCCTCCTCCCACTCAAGTGCCTCACCGCATATCTGGCAGTATTTCTGCCCCGGCTCAATCCTCTCATTCTCACATACCGGGCACATAAACATTTCTTTGCCCTGCATCCATATCTTAGCCATATCTATTTTCCTTTCTGCAATGCCTTCAAAAACTCCACCAGCTCCGTCTCGCTATCCGGATACCGACTGTATGTCTCATGACGCTGCCATCTTCCATAGGCCCCAGTAGGATGCTTTTCAGGCTCCGGTCCGCCGACCAGATGCAGGTATGAGGATTCATAATCCTGACCGATAAATTCATTATGCTGTGTGTATACCTCTGCGATCAACCGTGCCCCGTTGTCAAAATCATACTTGTAATACCTGGCCCCGATATGCTCATCTGTATACCACAGACCCCATGATTTATAATCCCTAAGCCATTCCTTACGCTGATCGTTGTTCTTCATGATAGGGAGTTCTGGCCGTTGTTCTTCCTGTTCCGGCATTTCCAGGTCGCACAGCATACCTGCAAGGGCTGCCACCAGTATTTTCTTCTTCTGGAGCAACTTTTTCGGGAATCCTTCCACTGCATCAACCTTTATCATTTCCTCCAGATACTTCTTCTCCTTCCCTAACATCTCTCGGAGTAGTTCCATATCTGTAGGCTCAGCGGCCTCCTCCGGTTGCGACGTCGCAACTTCCTCTATTTCTTCCCCGCTGCTATTTTCGCAGCGGATTTCTTCATTCTGCTGCACTTCCGCAGCAGTCAGTTCCTGATCCAACGCCCTCATAGCCCGCCCGCAAATATATTCGCAAGGATTCTTGCAATGCTTACAGCATGGGCTTGGCTCCCCGTCTCCGGCCCGGTGGTAGGCCAGATCGTGGTTCACGAACTCGCAATCATCCCTTACAAGTTCCCGGATCTCATCCAGATCTCTAATCTCGCACGGAAATGGATTCCCGCAAGGTGCCTCTACGCACCACCGGTCTTTTTGCCGGATTCCACACTCCATAGCGCAGGAATCACAGCAATGACCTCCCTCACATCCTTCTGTTACGATCAGACTGTCTGCCGGGTATTCCCGTTTGGGTGTCCCATAGGCCGATAGCTGAGGGACCAGACGGTTTTCCTGTTGCGACGTCGCAACGCTTTCCACTGACAGAGGCTCCATAAGGTCCTCCACCGATATCTCACAGCTCTGCATAGCTGCTCTTTCTGGTTCCGGCGGTACATCCGTCACATCTGGAGCGGCCTCCGGCTCAATCCCCGGAAAGTCTGTAATACTGATCTGCCCCGGAAGCTCCACATATGGGATTTCCTTAGGCTGTTTCATGGCTCGGATCTGGCGCACGGTCATATCTGGAGTTACCTGCTCCAACTGCTCATCATCAAGCCCAAGCATCTCCTGAAGCTGTGCTTTGCTGAAATCCCTGTACCGGTCATCCAGTATGGGGCTGTTGCCTCCCTTGGAAAACCGGATGCACCGGTCTATATAGCGTTTGGTGGTTGACCGGCTGAAACCGAACTGCCTGGCAGCATACTCATTGATATCGCTGTATCCGTATTCCTGGAACTGATTACGATCCCGCACATACATCAGCCAGTACCCGATGGATATCACACTTCTGGCGGCCGTCTTAAGGTCTGTATGTATATACCGCCCGATCTCATCCAGCGGGATCTCCATCTGGTACCACTCCGGGCCTGTATGGTCAATGGTTCCTGTCTCAGGAACCATGGTATTCTCATCTTCCATCTGTCTCCCCCTCTCTCAAAAACTCCCTCGTCCGCTCCATCATGATCGCATCATAGTCCACATCCCTTTGTTCAAAGTTGTGGAACCGGTTGGACGATGGACCGGGAGTCTTTTCGCAGGCAGGTTTCCCCTCTGTCGGGTTCCGGTAGTTCCCATCCAGCACCTTTGCCATATTGGCATCAGCAATCAGCCAGTCAAACGTAGCTGACCAGTTCCTGCGGTTTTTGCCCTTCAAAAAGTCACTTTCCTCCGCAGTCTCAAAAAGCCGACGGAAGTCCTCAACGGTATATCCTGCCCTCAGTCTCGCACGGATCGCCTTCTTCCTCGCTTCCGACAGCTTCACCAGGCGGGGATACGACCCGCAAACGGAATTATATAATTCTCGAATCGTGGTGATCTGGGAGGAAAAGTCGTCCGGCTTTTCTGGTACCTCTTCAGAGGTACTCTTTTTATTTTGTTTTTGTTTATGTTTATATATGTCTGCGCTTTGTACTTCGCTTTCTACTACGGGAAATACTTCGCTTTTTACTTCGCTATATACTTCACTTTTTACTACGTTTTTGAAAGTGAAATACACCATTTTGTATTTATTAGGGCTTCCTTTTCTGCCCTTCTGGTAGATGATACGGCCAGCCTTTATGAGTTCGTCCCTCGCCTTGATGAATGTGGCTTCTCGACCCATTGACATGGCTGCCATCAATCTCAGGTTATCTACTATAACCCACTCGCTCCACCCGCTCCGGTTGAAATAGTTCATCATCTTGTACCATAACAACTGCGACGGGATCGGTAAGTAGTTAGTTTCGAGCCATCGTTCGAAGGCTATGATCTCTGCCAGATAATTGATCTCCATGTAGGCTGTCACCTACCTCTCTTTCGCTTTTAATTCCCTCCAGGCCTGAGCGTCCCTGTATAACTCTATCCAGTCCACGAACCGCATCGTCACCAGCCATTCGCAGCGGTCTCTCCGATGGAACACCGCCGGAAGAAGCCCCTTAGCGGCGTCTCTGACTGCCTGTGATACCGCATCTAAAAGATTCAGGCGCTCCACCCGCTTGCACTCTATATGGATACCCGGGAGTCCTACCACGTCCGCATCACCGGAGGCCCCGCAGTACTGCTGGCCTCTGCGGCAGTCATAACCGTACTCCCTCAAAAGCCCTGCCAGCTCACGTTCCCCACGCTTGCCTTTTTCTCTTTGTGATCTTCCCATGTGCCTCCTTCCCGACCGGCGGACGGTCAGCCATGCCGGTCTTAGGACTTTTATAACCAAATGACATTTAATATCGTGACATATTATCCTGCCATCAGAGGTAACTCTTTCCAAATTCTTGCCGGAAATCTCCCCGGCTTCCATAATGCTCCTCATAATATTTCTGAGCCTTACGTTTTAATGACTCATCAAACTTCTGATCCATATGCACACTGTAAGGAGCCATATTGTGCCAATCTGGACGCAGCGGGACCAGAAAACCGTATTTCTCTGATAAAGGCCGGTTCGGCCCATTAAATACATGGTGGATAGCAATATTGCAGTCCCCTGTGATAATACAGTGGTGCAGATCATCTGTAAGTACACTATGCAGTTTCTTCATGGCGTTTCCTCCAGTTCTTCTCATACATTTCCATCATACGTTCCAGCTCTTGAGGCGGGATTGTTTCAATCCCTTGTTCCTTACACTCTGACACCAGCCCGTCAATCAATGCAGACATTTCTGCGGTATCATAGGTGCTTGATCCACGCAGCATTACATATGTACGGTACAGTTTCCCGTCCTTCCCTGTCTTTACTTCTGACGTAGGTCGGATATGGTAGGTCTCAGCTTCATCCGCCTTTTTAGTCCCTTCCTCGCTATCTGGAAGAACCAGAAATACCATCTGCCCGTCAATGACCTCCGGACGACCGTGCCGCCTCAAGAGTATGTTGTGCAGGTACGGCTTGGAAATGTTGAGCTTGTCCGCCAGTTTTGTCACCAGCTGCCAGTAATAAGCATTTGCATCCAAACTGCGTTTCTTCTTCCATGGTTTCACAGTAAAAGCCAGCTTTTCATTTTTTCTTAAATCATCCCATTCCGGGCCGATATCATCCCGGTCACACTGCACTGTCAGTTCTATTCTGTGGGATTCCAGATCAATACGTAGGCCGCCTACAAACCTCCCTGTAAATTCCATAAACTACTGCCTTTCCGGATTATTCCACGGAAGTCCATCGGCCCCATTTTCCGGAGGAATTGTGGCAGGGTCTATTGGCTTATCCTGCTTTCCCTTCAAAACATCCATTGCGTCCCGGAACTGGTCTATATTCATCTCGTGAATATTATTCAAACCATAATTCTTTAGAATCCCTTTTAAGCCCACTCCCGTTCTGGATAATTCCAGATACAGCGTATTGATATGCGCTGTTTCTACCAGTATCGTCCCCTGCGCTTCTGAGACCTCTGCATTTTCATCTGGTTCAAGCTGCCCCATCGTAAAAACCACCTTATTCTTACACTTAATTACCAATGCATTAATATTATTTTCAGCGTCATAGCCAATCTGGCTCACTGAAAACCGATCTCGGCAGGTGAATCTTGCTCTTCCGCTACCTTCTGCCTTCTCAATCTTGCATTTCCCGGATGGGATCCAAATAAACGGCGCTGTATACAGCTCCCGGCCGATTCCCCAATTAAAGCAGGCCCGCTTAAAAGAATCAGAAGCTAATCCCTTTTCTTTTTCTGTGTTGCTCTCTGTACCTGTATCTTCTTTCTCGATCCACTGATTCTTGCTATCGTCCCAGATAGCTACTGTACAGTTTGCATTATCTCTGGAATGGTGGCGCTGCCAATTTTCCGCCCCCACAGCTTCGTCCAGGATATTCATATCACATCGGGCGTCCTTATACAGCAAAAGGGTGATGCCTTTCTCTGTTACTGTGGCTACCCTGCAATCAATCTCATCTGCCCTCAACGTTCTGAATTTTTTCATTTTTCCCAGTCCTCCATTTCAGCCCAATTCCCGGAATAATACCAGTCCACAAACTCCTGCTTCTCTTCCAGAGTGGCATTTGCACACCGTTCCAAGGCGTACTGATATGCCTGATCTTCTTCTACGATCGTCCCAGCCTCAGGGCCTATTCCTTTGTAGTACATTCTTTCTCCTTCTTCTCGTCGCATTCAGCACCCAAATCGAACCCCAATACTGCCGCCACAGTCTCACATTCGATCATCGTATACCTGCTTGCCTTAATGATTCCAGCCAGCGCATTGACCCGCCCCATAAGCATCAGGGCTTCCTCATACTGGTTGTCTGCGCAAAAAACATCGTTTTTTCGGTTTGCCATCTTGATTTTCCCTCGGTTCTCCCTCATAATAGAGGGTGTTGATTTTTAGTTTCCGGACCTAACACAGTTGCCGCTGTGCAGGTCCTTTTTCAGTTGCCTGAGTTCACAAAGGATCTGATCCATTTTCCCAGGCCTGTCCAGCCGCTCCTCAAAATGTCGGGTAACAACTGCCTCTCTGCTCCATCCAGATGCATAAAAATCCCCATCTACCATGCCGATATGTCCCCAAAAATGCATAATCGCTGTGGGATGGTTTCCTGTAAGCTCCTTCTTGCTTTCCTGCAGCCCATTGATCTGCAAACACAGATCCAGCGCCTCACAGATCTGCTGTCTCCTGCGCTTCTCGATCTTACGCTTCAATCTCTGATTCATACATTTTATCTCCTCTCACAGTGCTATGATTCCGGCGGCCATCAAAAACAGCACCGCTGATTCCATCCCCAGCAGGAACGCCATCACCGTAGACAGTCTGCCAAACAGGCGCACATCCTTATGGCTCTGATCCAGCTGTTCCCTCATGATCCGGCCCAGCTTCAGGATCTGCTGTTCCTCTTCCTGAGTAACTACAACGCCCTCCACTGGGGGCTGATACTTAATTACTTCTGATTGCATGATTCCCTCCTTCTTCCGGCTGTGCCACCGGATACTTCTCTATAAATTGTTCCAGATCCGAACCCCGGATCTTTTTCTGCCCTAATAACAGGTACGGCAGCTGTCCGGTGTTTATCAGTTCATATACCTTTGAGGTATTGACCCGTAAAACCTGGGACGCTTCCTTGACCGTATATAATGGTTGATAGGGTGCTACCATCTTTTTTCACCTCCCTTGTCATTTCTTCCCCTCTGCCCTATACTGTACTCACAGGCCCCGCCAGGCCAAGTACAAAAGAAAGGGCATTATTATGAACACAGATTACCAATCTCTCATAGCCGCAATTTCCGCATTTCAAAATTCTTTAGAAAAAATGAATGTGGATTTGACCGCTGCCTACTCCCCCATAATTCAATCCATTTCACAAATGCAAAGTATACTTGCTTCTGCCATGTATCCACAGGCAATCTTAACCACTCGAATGCAAGATATGTTAAATACTTTGCTGATACCTATTCATGAAATGCAGTATTCTGTGAATGTATCAATTGCAAATAGTATTGCTAATTCTTTAACTGCTAACGACTCTGTTATCCAAGATTTAACAAAAGATATTCAGAAGAACCTTGTTAATTTTAGCTCCCATATCTCAACTGCTTTTTCTTCGATATTGGAAAATATTTCATTTCATCAGGAATATGTAGAAGTGCCTGAATATTTATACTCTTTGACTATTCATGAGAATGAATATCCACAAGAAATTCCTCTTACCGTTGAGACCCCACTTCCAAAACGACGTATAACGCTGGAGTTCTTTTTAAGTTGTATATTACCGAATATAATTGCTTTATTCAGCGTGTGGCTGACCATCTACTATCACAACATAGATGCATCTTCTCAAAATACCTCTGCACAAGCTGAAGCCGCTATGTTCGAAAGTTACACTGAATCGTTGAATCGCCTTAATGACTCTGTATCTGCACTCAACGATTATTTAGTATCTCAGTCAAAGTTGTCTCCAGATTCATGTTCAAGTGTTGCAACAAATTCAAATGCTGTTCCTGCAGCAGCTGAATCTGATTCCGCAACTGCTGGTGAATCTGAAAATCTTGATACGCCCCAACAGCCTGATTAATTGATATAACCGCTATTGCTATCCAAACCATAGTGATATGCGGTTTATTTTTTTCTACCATCTCTCTCACCTCCCGTCCTCAGTCTCTTTTAATAGTTCCTCACCCTTACGCTATCCCTAAATTCATCTGAGAATTTGCTTCGCTAATCAGCTCCTCTAAATAAGTGGGAACCTCATAGCAGTCAATCAGCTCATGGGCGTCTGCTATGTACTTCCGTTTCAGCGCTTTGTATGACTGGGGCCGGCCACTATCATCGTAAATTCCGAACTCCCTCTTGACCTGATCGTAAATATCTCGGTACACCTTGGAACGGATTTCTGTATCCTTATAAGCTTCCGACTGCTTTCCTCCTAATACGGCTACGCCCTTGCGTTTTACATGACTGGAAAGCTCATCTGCTTCAGAACCGTACAGAGGGATGTCGTACTCAAGTCTATCCATACGCTGCTCCATCTTGACTTGTTTCTGATCGATCATCAGAATGGCTTTCATCTCGGTGGACATATTAGGCATCTCATAGGAACCGGTCTTGCGGAGGGTGGGAAGAACTTCATCAAATACCCAACTTTCAAAGCGTTCTGCGGACTCCAGCTTACTGTGAGTAATAAGACGGTACATATCACCTTCACCAATAAAGTTAACATCTTGCATCTTACCACTGATAGGGGTAGAACGTTTCGTTATAGCCCTACAATGGTCATTGATTGCTTTATTAGGATTTGTATATCCCAACGCTTTTGCCACATCACTTGCCATGAAATACGGCTTTTCATCGATCTCAACCGTTCTGATCTGGCCGAACTCCTCATTATTAAAAATCATTAACTCGTGCATTTTGTGTAACCTCCTTTTTTGTTGCGCTATGCAACCATTAGCCAAAAAAATATATTTGAAATTCCTCCGGCTTAATATCTAATAATTCTGCTAACTTTTCGGCTTCATTCAAATCCATTGGACGAACATTATTGATTTTTTGATTTACCGTTGGTTGAGCGATTCCCAAAATATTTGCAACATCTTTTTGCGTCAAACCTTTTTCAACAAGGCGTCCTTTTAATTTGTTGCTATTTATCAATGGTCTCCCCTCCTTTCTACTGCATTGTAGCACTGTGCAACCTAGTTGTCAATAGCGTTATGCAACTTTTTTTATTATTTTTCATTTCTTCTATTGCACAGTGCAATAAACTGTGCTATATTATACATAGGAGGTGAGTCACACGGACGTAAAACTTATAGGTGAACGAATTAAATATGCCAGATCTTTGCGTAATCGTACATTAGACGACGTAGCAAATGATATTGGAGTTACAAAATCCACTATACAACGATACGAAAATGGTTTAATAGGTAAGCCGAAAATTCCTGTATTAGAATCCATTGCAAAATCATTAAGAGTAAATCCTTCATGGGTATCCGGACAGAATGTCCCTATGGAATACCGTTCTCTAAACTTTCCGACAAAGCCCGATGATTGCCCTTTTAATTCTGCATTGGCTAAATTACAGAACAATGATTATTCTCTAACCCAAGAGGAACAGGAGGCCCTTAAAGAAAGGCTCCCCTCAGTAATGGAACGTGCAACAAAGGCTTTGGATAATTTTTCTTATAAATTATCCTCTCCATATGAAGTTGAAAAAGCCAACGAATTACTTAAAAATTTTGTTCTGCTAAACAGCGTAGGGAAAGACAAGGCCATTGAGCAGGTGACATTATTAACTAAAATACCTGATTATCAGGATTTAAACGCTAGAGATACCAGTCATACAACTATCATAGAATTTCACCCTAAACCAAAGAACAAAATTCTTGTCCTTCCCTACTTCCGTGCCGGAGTATCTGCCGGATCGGGTATTTTCATCCTTGGCAATGAGGCAGAGGACGAAATAGAGTTACCCAATCTGCCAGAGTATGAAGCAGCTGACTTTGCCATTGACGTAAACGGCGACAGCATGGAACCGGATTTCTCTCATGAGGATATTGCACTGGTGCAACGGGACGCGGAAATGCATATCGGCGATATTGGCGTATTCATAGTAAATGGGGATGCCTTTATTAAGGAATTAGGGGGAAAAGAACTGATTTCCAGAAACAAAAAGTATAAAAATATTCCCATTCATGAAGGGGATAACGTAGTCTGTATGGGAAAAGTGATCGGAAAAGTACTCTATTAAAACGCCAAAGGCGGTTTAATAAAAACCAAAAGAAGAGAGGAAGATTGGTATGAAAAAGACAAAATTATTCTTAGCAACGCTTATGATGTCAACCATTTTAGCCAATACTGTTTTAGCAGGGACGTGGACACATACCCATGAAACTGACAGCAGCATTAACACTTATGATAATCTTTGGTTCTATGTAAAAGATAATGGTGAGTATGCTGAAAATGAATGGATTCAAGATGAAGGTGGTACATGGTATTGGATAGATAATGGCGGAACATTACCATCTTGGCCCGGCGTAGCAACCGATGGATGTTTATATGATTCAACCGGCAAATATATTGACATGACTATTGATGGAAGAAAATACGCTTCAGAAGATCTCTACAATCAGCTTCAAGAAGGCATGACCTACGATCAAGTAATATCTATCTTAGGCAAAGAACATGAAGTTAGAAATACTGAACGTAGACAAATAGGAAGTGAAACCTACGACTATTTACAAGTGCGTTGGTATTCCCAAGATGCAGAGTCCAGTATACGAATTACATTTAAAAATGGTCTTCTCCATGCCCGTCATGCAACTTGGAGATAGTTCTTTATAACACAAAAACCGCCCCTGCGCCAACAGGAACGGCTTTAGATAAATTCTGTACAGGCCCGTAGGTCTGATACAATATAGCTTAACCACCTACATTGTACCATACCTCCACACACCTGTACAGGTGTATTTTTATACCCAAAAATGTGCGACGTCGCAACAAATAGGAGGAATGATTATGGGACAATTAAGAACACGCAAGCGCGGAGCAACCTGGGAGTGGTCTTTTGAGGGAGCACGAATCAATGGCAAACGTAATTCCATCAGCAAGGGCGGATACCGCACTAAGGCGGAAGCTCTGGCCGCTGGAACACAGGCAAAGGCGGAGTATGATAATGCCGGATCCCACTTTGTACCATCTGAGATATCTGTATCTGATTTCTATGAACTTTGGTTGGAAAAATATTGCAAAACAAATCTCAAAATAGATACCTACTTGAATTATAAGAAAAAAGTATCTCTCCACATCACTCCGATTCTTGGAAGCTATTATTTAAAATCTCTAACCCCTGCCATTATACAGGGATTCATAAATGATAAATTCAATGCAGGGTATAGCCGAAATACGCTATCCGTGCTCAAAGGGCTTCTGACAGGTGCCCTTGACTATGCCGTAGAGCCTATGCAATTCATTAAATACAATCCTGCCAAAAGCGCAAAATTGCCACCCAAAAGGGCAACTTCCCAGATACCTACACGAAAAAAGATTCGTACTCCTATATCCGCTGAGGAATGGAGCATTATTATCGGCAGATTCCCGGAAGGGCATTCCTGCCATATCCCTCTACAGCTTGCATACCGATGCGGTTTACGGCTTGGGGAATCGTTCGCGCTTACCTGGGACGATATTGATTTTGAGAACAGCACTTTGAGTGTCAATCAGCAAATTCAGAATGTAAACGGCGCTTGGGTTTTCAGTAATCCGAAATATGATAGTTTCCGAACGATTGAATTAGATGAAAAAATGCTCAGTCTGTTGCGTAATACATACAACCACCAAGTTAAAGCAAAAGAATTTTATGAACAGTATTATACTCAACTCTATGTGGACGATCAATGCGTCCTGAATGCCGATGAACGCGGAAAGCCTATTCATATGATAAACTGTCGTGAAAATGGTACTTATATCCAACCCAG
This sequence comes from Enterocloster sp., assembly GCF_057861365.1. Taxonomy (NCBI): domain Bacteria; kingdom Bacillati; phylum Bacillota; class Clostridia; order Lachnospirales; family Lachnospiraceae; genus Enterocloster; species Enterocloster sp. The sequence continues at coordinate 392,967 of NZ_DBMACH010000001.1, read as the reverse complement.
AGTTATGCAGCACTGCTGCCGTGTGATTCATTACAATCTTGGCTTTAAAGATTTTGACTACCATTCCCTCAGGCATACTCATGCAACTATGCTGCTGGAGGCCGGTGCCGATATAAAAGACGTTCAGAAAAGATTAGGGCACAAACATATTGATGTTACTCTTGATATATACAGCCATGCAACCCCTCGCATGGCCGCACATACGATTGATATTTTAAATCAAATCGAATAATCATTTGTCTACCACTCAAAAAAGGGTTGACAAATGGTAGACAAAACCGCATCTATATCCCAAAAGCCACAAAAGAGGAACCGTCAAAAGACGATTCCCCTTTCTGTTTAAAAGTTCATTTTTCCTTGTAAATCCAAGGTTTTTTATTAGAACTTGCCTTCCTTAGCAGCTTCCTCGATGGAAACAGCTACAGCTACAGTAGCGCCAACCATTGGGTTATTACCCATACCGATCAGACCCATCATCTCAACGTGAGCCGGAACGGAGGAAGAACCTGCGAACTGCGCATCAGAGTGCATACGTCCCATGGTATCGGTCATACCGTAGGATGCAGGACCTGCTGCCATGTTGTCAGGATGCAGGGTACGGCCTGTACCGCCGCCGGATGCTACGGAGAAGTACTTCTTGCCCTTCTCTACGCACTCCTTCTTGTAGGTGCCTGCTACCGGATGCTGGAATCTGGTTGGGTTGGTGGAGTTACCAGTGATGGAAACGTCAACGCCTTCCTTCCACATGATAGCAACGCCCTCTGTTACGTCGTTAGCGCCGTAGCAGTTAACCTTTGCTCTTAAGCCCTCAGAGTAGGACTTTCTCCACAGCTCCTTAACCTCGCCTGTGTAGTAATCCATCTCTGTCTCAACGTATGTAAAGCCGTTGATTCTGGAGATAACCTGTGCAGCGTCCTTTCCTAAACCGTTTAAGATAACGCGCAGAGGCTTCTGACGAACCTTGTTTGCCTTCTCTGCGATACCGATTGCACCTTCAGCAGCTGCAAAGGACTCATGGCCTGCCAGGAAGCAGAAGCAGTCAGTCTCCTCTTCCAGAAGCATCTTGCCCAGATTTCCGTGGCCTAAACCAACCTTACGCTGGTCAGCTACAGAACCGGGAATACAGAATGCCTGAAGGCCCTCGCCGATGGCAGCAGCAGCGTCAGCAGCTCTTCTGCAGCCCTTCTTGATCGCGATGGCTGCGCCTACAGTGTAAGCCCAGCATGCATTCTCGAAGCAGATCGGCTGGATCTTCTTAACCTGAGCATAAACGTCAAGGCCTGCATCTTTTGTAATCTTTTCAGCTTCCTCGATAGAAGCAATGCCATAGCTGTTTAATACGGAATTGATCTTATCAATTCTTCTCTCATATGATTCAAATAATGCCATCTTCTTTATCCTCCTAATTGGTCCTCATCATTCTTTGCGTGGGTCAATGATCTTAACAGCGTCATCTACACGGCCGTACTGTCCCTTTGCTTTCTCCCATGCAGTGTTAGGATCGTCGCCCTTCTTGATGAAGTCGGTCATCTTTCCAAGGTTTACGAACTGGTAACCAATAATCTGATCTTCTGCATCCAGAGCGATGCCTGTTACATAACCCTCAGCCATCTCCAGATAACGCGGACCTTTCTTAAGAGTTCCATACATAGTACCAACCTGAGAACGCAGTCCCTTGCCCAGATCCTCCAGGCCGGCGCCTACAGGAAGTCCATCCTCAGAGAATGCACTCTGTGTTCTTCCGTAAACAATCTGTAAGAACAGCTCTCTCATAGCAGTATTGATCGCATCACATACCAGATCAGTGTTCAGTGCCTCAAGCAGGGTCAGTCCCGGAAGTATTTCAGATGCCATAGCTGCTGAATGTGTCATACCGGAACATCCGATGGTCTCAACCAGAGCCTCCTGAATGATACCCTCTTTTACATTCAGAGTCAGCTTACATGCGCCCTGCTGGGGAGCACACCAGCCCACACCGTGTGTAAGACCGGAAATGTCTGTAATCTGCTTTGACTTTACCCATTTTGCTTCTTCTGGAATTGGAGCAGCGCCATGATGAACGCCCTGTGCAACTGTGCACATTTCTTCTACTTCATGTGAATAAATCATGTGTTAAAACTCCTTTCAAATTGAAATTTGATGTAACAGTTTAGGACGGCGTGATAGCAGAAACAAAAACAGACGTCAAACTTGCTTGTACGCACAATTTTTCCCCTGCCTTCACATCGGATGGACATCCGATTTCTTCAGCCGGACTGAACATCCGGCTGAAGGATGCCGTCCTGCTCCATACAGTTTAATAAGTATCGTGTTCCTTGTTAATTTTATCACGTTATACTCGTGTTTATTTTCTCACAAAATACGACATTTGTCCAGTGATTTATCCCTGTTGCAACTGCCTATTTTTGACTCTTTTTTACAGAAAAATCAGCAATTTTTATAGATTCTCTTCCCTTTTCTGACTCTTCATGGGGAATGATGGCATGCAAAACCAGGCGCTTTCCCCAACCGTGACAGGTAGAAAGGGTCAGAAAATCTTCATTTTCATATTTTTTAATCCCCGTATCATAAAGAGACTGTTGGGACATCGCAGTAAAATAGGCTTCCCGCTCTGTTTTTGTCATCCCTGCCTGATACGGTGAATGATCATTTTCCTGAACCACATGGCAGGAAAAAATAGGGCAGACAATCCATTTTCCCTGCCTGAAAATCCGAATACAGGGCGATTTTCTAAAAAACTCCGAATCCATATAGGCCTTAAGGCCTCCAAACATGGAGCCGTCTTTCATATTATGGCCATAGAGAACCGTGTGGCCGGACGCAAACGGTTCCGTAAACGGATCTGTAAAAATTACTCCCGATACGCTGTCCTTCCCCTCAAAGCTGTGGTTCAGATAAAAGGAAGTGTCTTTTCCCCTGACTACAGGATAATCCATCTCTGTTTCCGGAATATGGAGCCAAAAGGAATACTCTGGATTCATCATCCGCAGCATTTCTTCATCCGGCACTCCCCCATTCTGTTCCCCTTTCTGAGAAATGCCGTTTCCATCTGCCAGAACGATATTTAAATCCCCGTCTTTCTCTGCAAATGCGTTATTCCGGAGAATCTCATAATCCCTCCTGGCCTGATGATAAAGCTTTGATACCGAAAGAAACTGAAAAAAACATACGACGGAAACAACCAGAAACAGTATCGGAACAAAATATCTCCTGCACGGCTGTTTTTTTAGAAAAAATCTCCGCGCACAAAGCCCCCAAAAAAGGGCAACCGCTCCCAAAAGTAGCAAATCCATCAAAAAAATGGACTTTCCTGCTCTGATTCCTTCTGTTATCACACTGTTTTCTGCTAAATTCTGCCCCTGATTTTTAACAGCCGCTCCATTTTGCCCGGCATGTACCAAACCGCCGTACTCCACCCGGCAGTCCCAAACCTTCCTTTTTCCATAAGCAGTCAGCTTCCTGTTTTCATCCCCTGAGCTCGTATCTTCTCTTCGGATCCCCTGAATCTCATAATCTGCCTCTGAAAGTCCGGCTGCCTTAAGGAGCTGTCCGCCCCGGGACAGAAAGCCCTCCGGCTCTCCATCCCAGATTACTTCCTCTCCCAGTACATATCCCTGAACATTTTCTCCTAAAACAGAAAGCTCCAGTTCAAAATCCTCCTGCCAGCGCTCATTGCCATATTCTCTGCGGATCTCCGGAAAAATTCTCTCTTCTGTTTTACCTGTCTGAGGATTTTTCACTGATATACGGGCCGTTTCCGGAAGAATTTCCCTTTTCTCTACCGCTTCATACAGAATCGTCTGGGAAATATTCTCCGTATTTCCCTCACAGACCGTCTCCGCATGGGCGGAAACAGAAAACAGCAGACAGGCCCCCGTCAAAACGCCAATCACTGCCAGCATTTTCATTGTTCCAAAGCGTCCCTTTCTCTTTCCTTCACGCTCAGGCAGAGTAAGGAACATTCCTGCAAAAAACAACAGTGACAGAACCATCCATTCCCTGTACGCCATGGTATCTCCGGTGCGTATGCTCCCTGAGCCGCTGCCTGAACCATACGTAAAATTGCCAAACCGGTTTTTCGGCTGATACACCGCCCGTATCTGTCCCAGGGTCTTCTTTCTCTTAAAATTATAAACCGTAAGACTTCCCTCTGTACCTCCGTCCTCTTTTATGGTAAATTCACAATAGCTTTCCGTTCTCTCATAGCCGTCAGGCGCCATTGTTTCATAAATACGGTACGTGCCGGGATGGGGCGCATGGAACACAAATGTACCCTTTCCTTCTGGATTTTCTCCTGAAATTCCCTCCTGTACGATATGCTCTGCGCCCGTCTGCCCTTCCACGCTTCGGATTTGCAGAGCGGCTCCATCCAGAGCTTCCTTTGTATCTCCGTCCAGTTTTCTTATAATTACCTTCATTTCCCTGTCTGTTATCTCATAATCCCCCCGGTATATCTCCCCCTGGCTGACTGTAAAGCTGTGAAGTACCGGATCCAGTCCATAGCCCTGAGGCGCTTTTGTTTCCCGGAAGGTATAGGTTCCATCAGAAGGCTTCGGGATGGAAAAATATCCCTTTTCGTCACTTACTGCCCGATCCATCTCATTTCCCCACTGGTCATAAAACGTAAATTCCGCTCCTGGTACAGGCAAATGATTAACATCTGTCTTTTTAAAGGAAATGTACTCCTTTTGAGGCCTGTGGCTGCCTCCGCCGCCGGAAGAAGTGATTCTCGTATTCGCAAAGGAAAATGTCTGAATTTCAGCGGATTGATCCTCTATTTCAATTTCCATATCCTCTGCCCTTTCATAGCTCTCAGGCGCATACAGCTCATGGATCCGGTAGCTTCCCGGCTTAAGCCCCACAAAGGTCTTTGGGGTGTGCTCTTCAGAGGTCCACTCCTCTATCACTTCCCCTGTATCCGTTCGGATCAGCTGCAGCCTGGCTCCTGCCAGAAAAGCTCCGGAACTACGATCCGTCTTGGCAATCTGTACAATGACTGTATAATTTTTCATCACCAGCTGCAAAGCCTCTTTCATACCGTCTGCAATGGTAAAATAAACAGGCTCTGCCAAAACATTGCAGCCCTCCGGAGCTTTCTGCTCTGTAAGGCGGTATTCTCCTTCTTTAAGCCCCTTTTCTAAATGAGGCTGATCTCCGCTGATCCACTCTGCCGCTGTTTCCCAGCGGATTTTCCCCGTATGGCCTCCGTCCTCCGCAGATATCTTTCTTTCTAACCGAAGCAGGGCGCCTTTTAACCGTTCTCCCGTATCTCCCAGCTGTTTTTCCACCTTCACCCGATTACTGTCGTTTTCCGGATCATGCTGCACGTTCAGGATCTTCGTCCTTTCATCCTTATATTCAAACTGAAATTCAAAGTCCGGAGCTGAAAGCATATGGCCGGGAGCTGCCTTTATTTCTCTGCACACATAGATATAGGGGGCAAAGCTTCCGTTAGAGGCCAGATACCCGGCAGGCTGCTTTTCAAACACAGCCCTTCCTCTGAAATCGGTGACTGCCTTCTGACAGGAAATTCCCAGCGTTTTGTTAAAGAGCTCAAATTCTGCTCCTTCCAGTAAAAGTTCATGGTCGTCTCCATCATGCTTGATAACCTGCAGCACCCCATCGGGGATTTCATCCTTCATTTCCAGTTTCTGAATTACTCTGGAATCTATAACGGAAAACGGCAGATCTACGGACTGTAAAAAACCATAGGGCGTCATTTCTTCTCTGAGAATATAATCCCCGTCCGGAATATACTCAATCAAATGCGGCTTTAAATCCCCTTCTTCAAAATCCTCCGGGATGGTTCCCGCCTCTGCCTCTTTCTGTGTATATTTTCCATCATTTCCTGAAATCCACCTTGCTTCTTCCTCACGGCAGCTCCCATCCTTTTCCGGGATATGGAGGATCAGCGCTTCACTGGATATCCTTCCATCTTCTGATACCGGATAAATGGAAAGCTCCGCTCCGGCCACCTCTTTCCCGCCGGAAATCACACGTTTGGACACAGAAAGCTTTAATGGCTCATCCTTCATAGACCACTGTCCTACGGACACCATATGACCCTTATCGGGAATCTCAATCAGGATTGGATCTGCTGTGGCATACCCTTCCGGCGTCTGAGTCTCCGCCAGTACATAGCTTCCCACCGGCAGATATTCCATCCGGACCGATGCATTCTCTGTATAATAATACCTTCCCTGAAAGGTTCCAGGGATATCATTATACTGATAATCATATTTCATAATAGGATAAAGTCCTGCTGCATCCGTTTCCACCCGTCCGGTAGCTGCCACTTTCTGTCCATCCTCCCATGTAGCTGCCCGGAAGGTAAATACAGCCAGATCCTCCCGAATGGCCGGATGGCCCTCTTCCATCACCGGCCTTCCCTCTGCATCCAGAAGGGCTCTGTAAAGGGTAAGTCCTGTTTCTGTATCACCGCAGAGCACCTCGTCCCGCTTTCCATCCAGTTTCCAAACCTCAATGGCTGTAAAATCGTCCTCCATTTCAAAGCTCTGAACATGGCCTGTTTCCTGTATTTCCACATTGACAGACTCCGACTGTACATAGCCCTGGTCATAAGGACAAAGCGTTTCCTCCAGCACATAAAATCCAACGGGAATGTGGTCGATCCAGTGAGGTTCATCCGTAGGGATGGGATTTCCCTGTGAATCCTTTTTCATCACGCCTTTATCATCATACGCATATCCGCTGATCCAGGCGGCCCAGGGCTCCCCCTTTTTGTAAATACCGTTTTCTTCTGTTTCCGGTCTCCCATTTTTATCCAAAAGAGCTCTGTAAAGGGTCATCTCTGCCCCTTTGATCTCCTTTTGTGTGCGGATATCAATTTTTGCAAAGGCAGCTTTTGTAAATTCATCCTGATGGAAATATTTCTGAGGTCCTTTCCTATCCTCAAGGATCAATCCCTGATACGGAGCCTGGACATATCCCTGCTCAAACGGAACACCTTCCTCCTGTAAAATGTACGCTCCAAAGGGAAGGCGGGCGATCACATGAGCTTCATCCATCCCTTCTTCCTTTCCATCCGGGCCTGTGCTTTCTCCTGTAACCCAGCGTTCTTCTTTCCATACCGGCTCTCCGTTTTTATAATATACCGGAAGTCCGTTTTCATCATCTGCGCTCTGCTTGTCCTTATAAATAGAAGGCGCTCCTCCGTTTTCTCCCACGCAGATCGAACGCACCGGGATTTTTTCTCCCTTTTCATCTGCCTGATATGCAATGATCCTTCCATAATCATCCCTGACATAGGCCATACCGGAGGCTTTATCTGCAAAGCATATAACATTTCCTCTCTCATCCAGTACCTGCAGTTCTCCTGTGTGGATATCCTCCCGCAGCCGTCCCTGGCTCTTCTCCTTCTCTAAATCGTAAAAATACAGCTCTATGGGTTCATTGGGCTGCTTTTGATCCTCCCAGAGATCCAGCTTGCCCGGCCCCAGATCTGTACCGCTTTTTAACAGCTCCCTGTGGGTACCTGTATGCGTATTTACTATTTTTTCTGTCCTTCCCTCACGGCTCAGGACTGTAACACCCTCATACCCGCCGTTTTTCTTTGGCTCCAGACAGCTTCCTTCATAAAGCACCAGTTCTGCCCCGGAAACCGGCCGGTCAAAACGGATGCCTTTTCCCGTAAATGTACCATCCAGCTCATACAGAAGCTTCACCCGGTCCATAGCCTTTAATTCCTGCTCTGTTCCCTCTATTACGTGTTCGGAATATGAGTCAAAGGCCTTTGTTACATAGCCGGTCCATATTTGCTTTTCCTGATCAAAGGTAATTTCCCTAACATCCCCTCTGGCCTCCAGCTTTTCCTTTCGCCCGCTTACTTTATAGAGGAGAAGATCGCCCCTGTCATTTACATAAATTTCCTCCTGATTTCCTGTAAAGCCTCCGCTTGCTTCTTCTTTTCCCTGAGCATCTGTCTTTTTTAGGCCGTTCCCATTTCCAACCAGAGAATCGCCGTCCTCCGTCTTGTAGATCCAAAGCTCTGATGGGTAATCCTGTACAGGTACCTCACTTACCTTCTCAGTGCCTCTGCGGTTTTCCTCCCCGGTTACAGGAATGGCATATTCATACTGTCTGGCCGTTTTTCTCTCCCAGCCATTCCCTTCCTTTAAGGTGTTTTCCTCATAGTAAACGACCTGGTCTCCGTAAATCTCAAAGGCTACGGGCCGGCTCTTTGTATATCCCTTCGGGGCCTGAACCTCTACCAGCACATAGGCTCCCGCTCCCAGAGGACGCGCCGTTTCGATATAGCCCACAGGTACCTCACACAGTCGTCCGTCAATCACCAGCTCCTTTAAGGTAGAATAGGATCTGAAAATTCCCTTTTTTATCCCATTTTCATCTAGCTGGCTGATCCTCTGGCTTTCATCATAAAGGGGAATCCCATCCTCATCCAGCCGGATGGGAACATCACTTTCAGAACTATTGTCTGCTCCCACTCTTGGGTAAAGAATCTGCTTCCCGTTTTCATCTTTCACCGGCTTTCCCTCTGCATCCACAGCCGAACCGAAGAGGACCTGTCCGCTTCCTCCTGCCGTGCCGGTTCCTGTCTTTTTTACATCCCGCTTGGCAGCATAGATACGAAAAAGAGCCCCGTCATGGAAAATAGTTTCTCCCGTTTCTGCATCCATCTTTTCGATCCGCAGCCTGGAGCTGAAATAGGTATTTTCAACATCCTCCTGAGCAAAGGAAACATAGTTAAAATTGGCTCCGCTTCCTGACGGATAAAGCGTTTCAATGCTTCCCGTATCCGGATTGACCCGGTCTGTGGCAGGGGCAAGAACCGTCCAGGGTACAAGCATGGGAGCAAATTTACCGTGAATTGCAGTGCCTTCCCCTTCCATTACAGGAACCTGATCCCGGATCTGCACCTGTCCGTTTTCCGTTTCATTTCCATCATAGACGACCCCATCCATGATTCCCTTATTCTCACTTTCACTGGTATAGCCACTGTAATAAGCCTTTACCGCCGGATTGGCTCCATCCATATATTCTTCTTCATAAGGTTGTGAGGAAGTAAGGCTGTGACCGGGACGGCTGTTTAGATCCAGACCGTATTTATATACCTCAAATTCCCCATCCTGACCGTTCGCCCGGATCACATGGCTTTCTCCGTTAAAACGGATCTTATACTTACGAACCAGTTCCTCGGCAGAATCTGTACTGTTATAACGGAAATAGGAACTTCCTGTTTCATCCAGAACATTTTCTTCCCCGGTCTGCTCATTTTCCACGATTTCAGGCACAAAAGGAAGCGTAATTTCTTTTGGTTCCTCAATCCGATAATGACGGTTTGCCAGCTCCCCTTCAAAGGCAGAAGGCTGCTGCTCAACCATCACATATTCCCCGTAAGGGAGCATGATAGAGGTATCAAAATAATCATCTTTCCCATTCCGTGTGCTGCACTGAAGGGTCTTTTTATCCCGGTCTGCCCCCCCTGACGGATCCCGATCCCAGGCAATCGAAAGCTTCTCATCCAGTCCCTTAAAACGCTCTGTATAAGCTTTGGCCTCCTCTTTGGCCTGTGCAAGAGCCTGCCTGTAGGCCCTGTCTTCGTTCAGATCTGGCTGCTGCTTTAAAATCTCCTCCTTATATGCTTTTACATCCACATAAGACAATGCAAATTCTGTCAGCTTCTGTTCCGCTGCCTCAGTTCCCGGCCTTTGGTCTGCCGCATACAATGCATCAAAAAACTTTTTATAATTCCAGCTTCCGTCTGCTTTTTTCTCTAAAAGCTTCTGCCCGCCGCCATCCTTTGGCGGCAGAAAATGAGCCTGAACTGCCTCTGTAAAATCTTTGCTGCTGATATCCTCTGACAAAAGATTTCCTGCCTCATCTGCATAGAGATTTACAAGATCGCTCTTTAAATATAACCGGAATTTAAACTGATCCAAAAGCTTTGTTCCTCTTCCGGAACCACCGAAAAGTCCCAAAAGCGCTGTCATGGGATCATTGTGGACCGAACCGTATGTGTTTACATTTTCATAGGATTCCTGTGAAATGTCTTTGGAAACCCTCACAGACTGTTTAATCGCCCGTTCCAACACCTGAACCGGTTCTTTTTGCGTCTCCCCATCCTGTACCGGCTGATTCTGGCCCGGATAAGACAGCAGCACCGGCTTTATATAGCTTCCCGGATCCTGTTTTATGATAGAAGAAGCCACATCCACAGCCGCTCCCATTTCATGGATCAGATACTGATTATACGGGATTGCTGTTCCGTGAAGCTCGATGGTCTTTTTATCCGTAACCGCCCGAAATACATCCTGTACGTTCTGTCCTTTGACCGATTTCGGAATAAAATGGATCGTATAGCTGCCTGCGGATGCATCCCACACGGCCTCCACAGGCTCCTTTGCCAGAGTCTGGTATACGACCTCTTTTTCTTCATAAACAGGCACCTGCTCCATCTCAGGAATCGGATTTCCCTGAACGTCAAGCAGGATTTCCCCCTCCTTATAACACTCATAAACCGGCTGACAGCAGACTGCAGCATGATCCAGGGTGTTTTCCTCTAAAAGTACCTCGCCTTCAAGCTCTCTCTTTTCTTTCAGCGTCACTGTACGGCTTTTGAGGCTGTAGGTTCCCTTTTCGTATTCCAGCCAGTAAATTCCCTGCTCCGCTTCCTTTTTTACATACATCCGCTGATCTGCCCGGTCATAAATACCGCTCATAGGAGGAATGTTTCCCGAATGATCGTAATGCAGACGGGCAAACCACTCTCCCTCTTTTTCATAGACCGCTCCCACTCCGGCGCAGTCATAAAACCCATGCTCTGTATACCAGTCCAGTATCTGACTGGCCGCTGTGGAATTATCCAGAAAAGAATTTTCTTTTTTCAACGGGATATTGACCCAGGGAGCACCCATTTCTTCCGCTGTCAGATGATAGCCAAGCTGAGCCAGCATGGCCTCTGCCTGCTCCTTTAAATAATCCTCTTCCACAGGCTGATCCCATAAGGAGAGATCCTCCGGCTCTGCTGTGCCAAAAGGATAGGGAGCTGTGCGGAAACGGTAGGGAAGCGTCTCTTTTAAAGGAAGCTTTTCCTCTTCTGAACTATCTTCTTTTAATATAGGATTTCCATGCTCGTCTGTTTTCAGTTCACCGCCTGCAGCCTTTTTATAAACAGGCGTTCCATGTTCATCCACCTTTTGCTGCGGTACTGTATTTACAATCTGCTTTACATTTTCCCTGCGCTCCTCCGAACTCAAACGGTAAAACCGCGTATGCTCCGGATAGCCTGTAATTGTAATATCATAGCCATTTTCTGCATCATACGATTCGATGGTAAAGTCATTCCAGGAGCCGTCCGCTTCCATACTGTTGTGATCAGAAAGGCCATTTTTCACCCAGGCTGAACCGGAAGAAATCACTGTAACGCTCTCATCTGCCTCCCGGTTTGTCTCTGCCTTATTAAGGCCCTGCACAGAAAGCTCATATCCCTCCGACCGGCTCAATTCCATAACGTAATAGCTGCCCATGAGAAGGGGACGTCCAATCCAGACCGAGCCGTTTTCTGACTTATAATCCGGATAGATTTTCGTTCCAAAGCCATGATCGGATGAGGTAATCTGACTGCCCTGATACAGATTTTCAGGCCCCGTAAACGCAGAAACTTCTGTACCGCTGCCATTCCACAACGTACCCGGACATTCAGTGTATGCTAAAAATGAGGCGTTCCCCTCCTTGTCTGTGGCAGCGATGGCTGTCAGCTGATCCCTGCCATATACGACACCGCTTTTCCCATCCGGATGAATAATGTCCTGAGCAGCAAAAAGACCGTATACCGCTCCCTCTAACGTGGCATTTCCCTGAGTTTTTCCATAACTTCCTTCGGGATTTCCTTTATAAAGCTCCAAATCCCGCTTATTGATATGAATCCGTCCCTCTGTCCGGTGATCCCAGATTTTGAAACGATAAAGACAGCGAAGAGGATCCCCATAATCGGAAGGATCCATTGGCTCCAGATCATCATCTATGAAATCCGGAAGTACAGCATAAAGACTGTCCCCCTCCTCCTCATCCTCTGACAGAAATGAAAAAAGTGCTTTTAAGCTGAATGGGTGTTTCTTCTGATCCTCTCTGATTTTTTCTCTGGGAGCAGAGGTATATTCCGGTTCGGATAGAGGGAAGGGGGCAACGGGATGTTTTATGTATTCAAACTGCTCCGTAACCGGCATATCTTCCTCCTCCGGCAGCAGTCCTTCCTCCTGTTCCCCCTTCTCTGGCAGCTCTTCCTCCCGTTGTGCATCATTGGATGTAGCCAAAAAGTGTATCGGAGCAGAGGAAAATGGACTTAAAAGACGGCTGCGCAAATGAGGACTTATGGCAATTTCGGCAATATCCGGATCCCTTTTCTCTGCTACGCTGCCGGATTCCTGGCTGCCCGGCTGGTTCCCGGCTTCTTGTCCGCCAGTTTTCTGACTGTCTGGCGGATTTTCTGAGACTTCTCCACCGACTTCCTGACCGCCCGATTGATTTCCAGCTTCTTCTCCGACATTGTCCTGCTTGTCTGACGGATTTCCCGAACTTTCTCTACTACTTTCCTGCCCTTCCGGCGAATTTCCGTTTACTTCTCCGCCGGTTTCCTGCTTATCTGACGGATTTCCGGCCTCTGTTCCTTCCATTTTCTCATCTTCCGACGGATTTTCGGCCCCTTCTCCTTCCGTCTCATTCCATCCTGACTGTCCTCCCGCCTCTTCCTTATTCCCGGCTTCTCCACCAGTCTGCTGACTGTCTGGCCAACTTTCCAGTCCCTCCTTATCCGGTTCCTGTGCGCCGGCCTGCTCCTGACCTGACGCACTCTGGGTCTCCTGAACACCAGTCGTTTCCCCGGCACTTTCCTTCTTTGCCGGTTCTGTACGTTCCTGTTCCCGGATTTCAAGGATGCTCCGAAGCTCTTCCAGATCTATTTTCTCCCCTTCCGGGAGCAGACAGCGGTATCCCCGCTCCTCTCCCAGCGCTTCTAAGCTCTCTCCATACGTTTTTAAAGCTGGAAGCCCCATTTCACCGGAAACCTCCATCTCACCCTGCCGTACATTGCTTTCTGCCTGGGCAGACATAAGAACTACGGTTTCAATCATGGGGTCATCGCGGTGCGTTCCGTGAATGGTATACCCGTTTCTGGCCTTTTTCTCCTCTGCGGTGTACCCATACTCCAGACGGATAAAATTTTCATACGTCTCATCCCTGTCCTCCAGCATTGCTTCCATGGCTTCTGTGCTCTGGCTATGGTTGTCTTCGTCCTCATTTCCCACATGAAAGTCACAGGTTCTGCTGCAAAGTTCCTGCTCTGCCAGCCACTGGCTGCGCAGTCTTTCATTTTCCTCCTCACAGCTGCAGTCCTCTGCCTCATCTCCTTCCCCCTCTCCCTCATGGTCGCATTCAACCCATTCCGGCGCAGGATGGCCCATACAGTAGGTTTTGCTGTAATGATAACTACGGATATCGCTGTGGGAAGCCGTTCCGTTTTCATCTGTGGAAATCACATCACAGAGAATACGTTCCTCCGGTTTTGGAGACATGCAGTTTACATAAACCTCTCCTGTGCTTCCGTCCGGATTTCCCTCCTCATAGCCGTGTTCATTGACCTGACCGAAATCAAAGGTTTCCCATACGTTAAACTCAGCCTCCTCTAAGGGCTTTCCTGTTTCTGCGCAGTATTTTTCCACCTGCACCTTATAATTGGACTCAAATACCTCTTTACGCCTGTAAAGTTCCAGTCCCGGACTTTCCTGAGAGTCCAAAGACAGGCCTGCTTCAAACCAGACCTCTGCATCCGTATCCGCCATATCCAGCCATCCCATCTGCATCTGGTATTTCTCCTCCGGCTGAAAAATATAAGCGTAATACCGTGTTTTAATTCCGCTTAAAGGCCCGGAAGAAATCCGTCCAGAAGGTGTTTCTCCCTGATAGATAAAGGTAACAGAAGTTCCGTCTGCTCCTATTTCATAGATCCAGTTCCCGTCCGGAAACTGCCACACTGCATTCTTAAGCTGGGGGCAGCTGCTGATATCCAGAGTAAGCTCATATCTCCCATCCTTGAGCTCCATTCTCTGCTGGCGTCCGTTCCACTCCGGAAGGTCCGAATTTCCCTGATTTTCGTATTCCTCCAGACCATTTTCCACATATTCCCGCATCTCATGGAAAAATGGGAGCACCTTTCCATCCCGGATCACGCTCTCTAATTTGTGCATCATCTCCTCCTGCACATCCCAGGCCTCCTCATAGCCTGCAAGGCACCCCCAGAGATAGGTCTGCACCATAGCATATCGGGTCTTATCATAATAATTCCCGGACACCATCCACTCATAAGCTAATGTCATAGGAAGATACCGGTCAAAGCTTCCGATGACAGGCACAGATGCTCCCGGCTCTGCGTCATACCGGGTATAGGATGACACCGTATGATTGGGCAGCTTTTTTCCGGGCTGAAGGCAGAAGGCCGGCACATGGCCTTCCACCGGATTTACATAGTAACATGTAATCGAACGGTGGCTGTGTCCGAAAATATTGATGGGACGGTTCTGAAATGCATCTCCCCGGATGATCATTTCCACCGTGTTCTCCTTTGCCGCCGACTGGAAGGGAATCCCCGTAATGAGAATAGCGGCTGCCAGAAAAAGGGCGCAAAAACGCCTCCAATGTCTTTTATTCACTTGTTATGTCCCCCTTGGTTTCTCCTGAACAGTTACATTTGTTTTATAAAATAATCCTACCAGGCCATATATGGACATTCCCCCTTTTCATACAGTCCCCGGATATACGATCCGCAATTACGGGTGCGCAAAATACGCCTCGTCTTTCCAGACTCTGTTCTGATTCAATTTTTCTGTTTTTGTTCTGAAATGCGGCTGAAACAGCCAATAAAATGAAATTTAGATAAATGATACAGAGAATTCCGTATCGGTTCTTACAGAATAGCATAAGAAACAGGACAAGTCAACTCTCCTGTCCTGTTTTTACAGAAATTTTGTAACCGATTTTCCTGATTGTCCTAATCCATCAATCCCTTTTTCGCCCAGTCATATTCCTCCATTGCGAGAAGGAAACGAATGGATGCCTGTGCCTGATTTCCTTTTTCTTCCATATACTGGCTGTAAATCTCCAGATATTCTCCCTCAGCCATTGTCCCCAGTTCCCTTTTTCTGACCGCAGACTGCCACACTGCCCTTTGCGCCTGTTCCTTCGCACAGGCTGCCTCCCATTCTGCCTGACAGGAACGGATCTGATTCCCCAGAGTCTCAAGGGAAGCGAACATCTGGTTTTCATCCAGCTCTGTCTGTCTCTGTTTTTTGTGAAGCTCCTGATTGCTTCCTGCATTTCCCATGCGTCCGCTGCGAAGCTCATAATTATTTCCCAAAGCCTGCTGCCTGTCCTCCTGTGGATTCACAAGAGCAGCTCTTGATACATCGGGCAGGGGCATTTTTTCTAAAACAACCGGGCTGTCCGGTGAAAAGCCTGTGAGCAGCAAAAGCTCCTGACGGACCCGCTCCTGCTCCTTTTTAAGCCGTTCATATTCATTTAGGGCGGACTGCCATTTCTGATAAGCCTCCTGTGAATGGTAAGAGGTGCTGCTTCCCAGCATTTCCTGATCTTTAACTTTCTCAGATAAATGCTTTTGTGCCTCTGCCCTGGCGCTGGCCGCAGCCTGCTCCGCTTCCAGACTGTGATACGTTCCCATCAGGTTCTGAGCCGTCCAGAGCATGGTATCCTCCATCCTGCGCAGTTCCATCCGTCCTGCGGCATTTCCCGCCTGACGGATCTGCTCTTTCAGGCTGTCTGCACCATCCAAAAGAGCCTCCGCCTGCCATCTGTAATGTTCTGCTCCTGCCGCATCGCCGTCCTTTTCCCGATCAGAGGCCTCTTCTCTCAAAGCCCTCCGGCTCTCTAAGAGTTCTTCCCTTGCATCTTCCAGACGGCCCAGACGCTCTTCAAACTGCCTTCGCTCCATTTCCACCTGCGGACAGGACTCCTTTACCAGATTCTCCAGATTCTCATAACACAGCGCCATTTCCGTTTCTTCCCCTCTGCTCACGCCGGAAGCTGCCACTGTACCGGCCATTATTCCCACAAAAAGCACAGCCATCACCCTGATAACCGTCCGCCTTCCCGCTTCTTTTTTCATCCAAATCCCCTGCTTTCCTCAACCCTCATACGCTGCCAGCCCTTCGACTGCCCATTGGTAGTCCTCGTATGCCTGCCGAAAAGACAGGCCGCTTATCTCCCAGGCTGCCTTT
This sequence comes from Enterocloster sp., assembly GCF_057861365.1. Classification (NCBI taxonomy): domain Bacteria; kingdom Bacillati; phylum Bacillota; class Clostridia; order Lachnospirales; family Lachnospiraceae; genus Enterocloster; species Enterocloster sp. The sequence goes on along the minus strand of NZ_DBMACH010000001.1, from coordinate 376,702 downwards.
TTAGATGACAGCTCTGCCTGAGCCGCCATCCGGTCATTGGCAGACAACAGCCCCAGCTGATATCTTCGTTCATCAGCCTCTAGCTTTTCCTCTGCCAGGCGGTATTCTTCTTTTGCCTGACCGTAATCCGTCTGAGCCTGCATCAGGCTGTTATATTTCGCCTCTATATCTGCTTCTATTTTCTGCTGCCCGGCTTCCACCTTCTGATTAAGCACATCCTTTGCGGTACCGGAATCTGTATTTTCCAGTCTGCGGCGGTCTGCTGCCAGACTGAAATTCGCAGCTAATGCCTGTGTTCGGTCTGACTCCGGGTCTGTTTTTTCAGGCAATGCTTCCTCAGGAATGGGAATTTCTCCCAGACGAGGCATATCATCATATTGCCACCCGGTCATAACAATCAACTGGCGGCGCAGCTCCTCCTGCTTAGTCTTCCCTGAGGCTTCTGCTGCCTGAGCCGTACAGACGGCTGCCTCTGCCTCTAAAAGCTCCGGCTGTGAAAGCATTCCAAGGGCTGCCTTCCGTCTGGCTGTCTGAACTTCTGCTTCCGCCTGCTGCAGGGTTCCCTCAAGAACCGGACGCTCCTTTTCTTTTTTCCAGTATTCAATCATCAGCCCCTGGGCCTTCTGGATTAAAAGAGCCTCCTGCCTGTCGTACTCCAGTTTTTTTACCCTGCCGTCTTCATTTTCCATATCTGCCTGATCTCTGGCCTGCTCTGCCTGAAGCCGTATACTCATGGCCGATGCCTCTGCGGCTCCATATCCGGGCTCATCTTCATTTATCCCGTCCATCATCCGGTCACTGGAGTCCTCTAAACGATCCGCCATTTCAGAATACGTATTGCGGAAATCGTCATTGGATTTTCCCCGGTAATCATCATATTCCAGACGGCTGTTGATCACCTCTGCATTGTATTCGTGGATCAGATCTGCCAGTTCCTCATATTCCAGCACATCATCCCGCAGGGACGCCCATTTTTCCGGCGGGTAGGCAAATTCAGGGCTGGCTAAAACAGTCTGAGCCGCAGCAAAGCCAAAGAGAAATGTCAGGCCGATGATCTTCATGCAGCCCCTCCGGCCGCAGCATAGCCCCTGTGTTTTCATCTTCCTTCTCTCCCTTCTGTTATTCATACCTGAGAGCGTCAATCGGATCTGCCTTTGCAGCCTTTAAAGCCGGATACAATCCAAAGAAAATTCCAACAACCGCTGAAAATGTAACCGCAATAAGGATCACGGAAGGCTTTATCACTGTTTTTAAGCCCAGAGCCGCTCCTCCCAACGCCACAACGCCCGTTCCCAGGATCACTCCGGCAATTCCTCCGCAGGCAGACAGGATGGCCGATTCGGTCAGAAACTGGATCAGCACATCCCTTGTCCTTGCTCCCAAGGCCTTTCGGATGCCGATTTCACGGGTGCGCTCCGTCACCGATACCAGCATGATATTCATAATGCCGATGCCGCCTACCAGCAATGAAATGGCCGCAATCCCGCCTACTGCCGCAGACAGCCCTCCCATAACAGAATCCACGCTGTTCATCTCATCCATGGCTGTCTGGATATACATATCCTCCGGCTCCCTGCCGTGAAGCCCTGCGGTATATGCCTTAAATTCTTCAAAAAAACGGTCCAGATCCACATCTTCCTCTGCAAATACATGGAGCATATAAAACCGGTCATTTGGCCAGGTAAGAAGGGTATAGGGAAGAAAGGCAGAGCCTGTATCTTTCGTTCCTCCCATCATCAGCGCCTGAAATGCATTCACTTCCTTCTGGTAGATTCCTACCACGGTGTATTCATCCGTATTGCCGTAAATGGTGGTCCTGAAGGTCTTTCCCACTGCATTTTCCGTGCCAAACAAAAGCTTGGCGCTGTCCGTATCCATAACCACATTTTTCCTCCTTCCAAGCACATCCCCCTCATTGAGATACCGTCCGTAAACCATATTCACCGGCTGTACCTCTTTATAATTGGAATCAATCCCCTGAAAATCAAAGCTGATGGAGGTGCGCTTATATTCCGCATCTGCCGTCGTATAGGCATTGCTGTCAATATAGGCAATTTCATCCGAAAATGCCTCCTTTGCCCGCTCCATTTCATCCAGATTGAAATAATCGCTGTCCCTTACATCCTCTACCCAGTATCCGATCCCCACATAAGCCTGAGTAATACCCACATCCTTATAGAGCTCAGCAAACATTCCCCGCATGGTATCTCCAATGGAAACAATGGCAATCACAGATCCGATGCCGATAATGATCCCCAGCATGGTAAGAACCGAACGGAGCTTATTGGCCCGGATCGCATTAAAAGCCATCATCATGTTTTCCGCTAACATGGACGTCTCCTTTCTCCCACACCGGATGATTGATCCGGTCGCTTAAGATTTTCCCGTCTCCAAAACAGATGATCCGTCTGGCAAAGGCAGCAATATCCTCCTCGTGAGTAACCAAAACCACCGTAGCTCCCTCCTGATAAAGCTTTGTAAAAAGCTCCATAATCTCGATGGAGGAAGCCGTATCCAGATTGCCTGTGGGCTCATCTGCCAGGATCAGCGGCGGTTCATTTGCAAGAGCCCTGGCAATGGCCACTCTCTGGCGCTGTCCTCCGGAAAGCTCATTGGGGAAATGATCCATGCGCCCTTCTAAGCCCACCCGGACTAACAGCTCTCTGGCCCGCCTGATTCGTGCAGCTCTGGGAATCCGCGCATAGGTCATGGGAAGCTCTACATTTTTAAGAGCCGACGTACGGGAGATCAGATTAAAGGACTGAAACACAAAGCCGATCTTCCGGTTGCGGATTTCAGAGAGCTGATCCGGCGTCATGTCCGCCGTATCCACTCCATCCAGATAATAATGTCCCAGGGTAGGCCGGTCCAGGCAGCCTAAAATATTCATCAGCGTGGACTTTCCTGAACCGGAATGTCCCATGACAGCCACAAATTCTCCCCGGTGAATCGTCAGGTTGATCTTTTTTAATCCCAAAACCTTAAGTGCTCCCGTATCGTATACTTTTACAAGATTTTCCAGTTGGATAAGGGGCCTTTGTGCAGATTCTCTTTCCTCATATTTCATTCTTATCTGCCCTCCTGACTCCCGGAAACCATAACCTCCATCCCCTCCGTCAAGCCGGGGTCCGGAGATGTTACCACAGCCATTCCTTCCTGCAAAACCGTTCCATCTGCCGGGAGCACCTCTACCTTTGTTTCCCCGTCCGCTCCAATGGTTACGGGAATCCAGCAGATCTTTCCATTCTCAACAATCTCTATATAAGAAACTTCTCCGCTGTCAAATACCGCTGATACAGGAACTGCAAACGCGTCCTTTGATTCCCTGACAAGCAGCTCTGCACGGGCCGTAATCCCTGCCATCAGCTTTGTATCCGGCGTATTGACGCGGATAATCGTGGGAATGACCCGTTCTGTGGAACCGCCTCCCTTTTCTTCACCGGTAGGAGAGATTTTTATCACCTCTCCCTCCTCTTTTTTGCCGTTTAATATATCCGCTCCAATCAGCGCCTTCTGGCCTTCCTTTACCTTTCCGATGGAAAACTCACTGATCTTAACCTCCAGCTCCAGCTGATCCAGATTTTCAATGCTGAATATGGGCTTATCATCCTCCACCTTGTCGGCAAACTGGCCTACCTTGGAATTGACCCGAACTACTGTACCGTCAATCTCACTTTTAATTTCTGTCTTTTCCAGCTCCTCCTGTTTCTTTTCCAGCTCATAAGCCGCATTTTCCACCTGAAGGCCGTAGGAACGATCCGAAACGCCCCGGCCGTTTTCCACCGTATACTTCTCCATCGCCCGTCTGGCGTCATTTAAGGCATTTGCGCTCTGCTCCATATCTGCCTGTGAAATGTCTCCGGCTGCAAACAGCTGGCTGTTTCTGTCATGATCCGTACTTGCTTTTTGAAAATCCTGCACCGCCTTCTCATATCCAAGCGCCGCTTCCTTATCCTGGGCTTCCTTATTGGCCACTGCCTGCTCATAGGCATTGCGGGCAATATTTACCTCCCGTTCCAGCTCTGTGCGGTCAAGCACGGCCAGAACCTGCCCCTTTATAACCTTATCCCCTTCCTTTACGTTCATCTGAAGAATCTCTGCATGGATATTCGACACAACATCCACGCTGTCCGTACCGGATACAGGCCCGCTGATGGAAAGCTTTTCCTGTATATCCTGCTTTTCCAGAGGAATCACAGCTACCACGGGAGTCTGGCTGCCTCCCGTGGAAACCATTTTTATACCTAAAATCCCCAAACCGAGAATCCCCGCTGCCAGGATCCATTTTTTCTTTCCGGGCCGTTTCTTTTTCTCCTGTTTCTGATTGTCCATTATCTGTTCCAGTGTGCGGTCAATTTCCTCACTTTCAGATGCCCGCTCCGGCCCCCTGTTTTCTTCCCGTCTCCCCATTTCTTCGTCTCTTTGTTCCATAACTCCTCCTCACCCGCTCTGTCGGCAGCCCTGTCCTTTTCACTGCCGTTCCTGTCTCATATCATACCAAAGCCTCCCGAATATTTACCTCTGATAACTTCCAATTCTTTCTAAATGAAAATGAAAGAATTTCTAAACACGCAAAAAGGCAGGATATCCTGCCTCAAAACTTTGCCAGCACAAGCACATCTCCCTCGCAGACCTTTGTATCTCCTGCCGGGATAATGGTAGAAGTGCCCCTTCGGATCATAACGATCAGCGTCCCCCCAGGAATTGTAATTTCGTGAAGATATTTTCCGTTCCATTTATAATTTTTATCCACCGTTACTTCCTGAAGGGTCATATTTCTCCGGTCTTCAAATTCCTCCGCCGCGGCGATCAGAAGATCCCCCTGCTCCAATATAGTACCTCCGTTTGGAACCAGAAGTTCTTTCCCGCGGATAATCAAAACTACTAAGAGTTCCGGAGGAAGAACGATCTCCTTTAACGTCTTTCCTATAAAGGGGTGGCTTTTATCCAGATGGAATTTCACAAAACTGATGCTGCCCTCTTCCTGATAATCCGTAAAAGTACGGCGCACATCCGCCTTTTCATCTATCATGTTCAGACGCCTGGAAACCCATGGCAGCAGGCTTCCCTGAATGGAAATGGATAACAAAACAATACAAAATACCAGATTAAACAGGTCGTATTTCATCGGTACTCCGCGCAGCACAGCGTAAATGGCAAATACAATGGATGCCACGCCCCGAAGCCCGGCCCAGGAAACAATTCCGATCTGACCCCAGGATGCTTTAAAACCGCCCAGAAGCGCTGTCACAGCCAGAGGACGTCCGACTAATGTCAGAAATACCATGATCACTGCCGAAGGCAGCAACACCACGCCCAGTCTGGATGGAGTCACTAACAGCCCCAGCAAAAAGAAGATCATCATCTGTGCAATTCCTGTAAGCGCATCAAAAAATTGTACCATATTCCTTTTATGAGGCATGGAAGAATTTCCCATAATGATTCCGCAAAGATACACGCTTAAATACCCGTTTCCTCCCAAAAGCACAGGAACGGCATAGGCAAGAACAGCCGCGGCAAATACAAAAATGGTCTTTCCCTCTGTAATCTGAAACTGCAGGCGGTTTAAGGCCCAGACCGCTCCCTTTCCGAAGAGAACCCCAAAAATCAGACCGAAAAAAAGCTGCTGAAACAGCATAGCCGGAACACGGATGGACGCGCCCGTGAGAAGCCCTGTCAAGATCACTGTGAGCATATAGGAAATAGGATCATTGGAACCGGATTCCATTTCCAGTAAAGAGGCCGTATGCTCCTTTAAGTTCAGATTTTTAGAACGCAGGATGCCGAACACCGAAGCTGCATCCGTGGAGCCGATGACAGATGCGGTCAAAAGGCTTTCCAGCAGAGAAAGCCCTAAAACGAAATGAATAAAAAGACCCGTAAGCCCTGCAGTAAGAACTACGCCTGCGGTAGACAATACCACAGACCGGGCAATCACCGGCTTTGCCTCCTTAATGTTGGTTCCAAAGCCTCCGTAAAACATAATGAACACCAGGCTGACGGAACAGATCATCTCTGATGCCTCATAATCATCAAAAGGAATTTTAAAAATACCGTCCACTCCAAAGCACATGCCAAGGGCAATAAATGCCAGAAGGGACGGTATGCCAAGACGATCCGTAAACCGGTCCGTCAGGATACAGAGCATGATCACAATTCCCGTGAGAAGCAAAAGTTCATTCATAGAAATCAGAATCCTTTCCCAGCAGTATAATGGGTTTTATTATAACAGCCGGAAAAAAAGCCATCAAATGTTCCAGCGGTCAAAAAGGAACCTTACTGCAATTTTAACGCCTTATTAACGGAGCACTCCCATCAAACAGCCTGAAATCCCTCTCACCGTTCGCTGTCATATGGGCTTCTCCTTCTATTCCAAAGACCTCACGGGTCCGAGCAGAATTCAGCACATTCAGAGGATCGCCAGCCTCCAGAATTCTCCCATCCTTCATCAGACATACCTTCTGACAATAATGGGAGGCCAGACGCAGATCATGAAGTACTATCAGAACCGTCCTTTTGCACTGTCTGAGGTATTCCATAAGAAACAGCTGATGACAGATATCCAGATGATTGGTCGGTTCATCCAGGATCAGCGTCTCTGCTCCCTGTGCAATGGCTCTGGCAATAAATACCATTTTCCGCTCCCCGCCAGACAGCGAAAGGATACTTCTGTCCTTTAAATGCAGAATTCCCAGCTCATCTAATGCCTCTGAAACCACTGTCTGTGCAGTTTTCGATTCTGCCGGCCGCTTTCTGTCTCTGTTTTCAGATCTGGCATACATTGCCATAGATACCACATCCCACACAGAAAAATCAAATACGCAGCCTGCTTCCTGACCTACATAGCCGATCAGAGACGCCAGTTTCCTGTGAGAAAGAGATGCCGCTTCCCATTCTCCGATAAAAACCTTACCCTCCGCTGGCTTTATCAGTCCCATCGCTGTTTTTATCAGGGTGGACTTTCCGCATCCGTTGGGTCCTATAATTCCTGTGACCCTTCCTTCCTCTGTACACAGATCTGCCCCTTTTACAATCTCTTTTCCACCAATACGCACGTGGATTCCATCAAAACGAAGTATCATGTATTTCCACCCCCATATCCATTTCGTATCATAAGGTATAAAAAGAAAGGCGCTCCTGCAAAAGCTGTTACAATACCAAGGGGCAGTTCAGCAGCGCCAAAAAGACTTCTGGCCAGAGCATCTGCCCAGATCAGATAAATCCCTCCTCCCAGAGCACTTAAAGGTATAATCACCCGGTTCGTGCTGGTTCCGGAAAGAATACGGGCCATATGAGGTACCACGAGTCCCACAAAACCGATAATTCCCGTAACAGACACCAGCGATGCCACTACAATCGAGCAGAACCCAAACATCAGAGAACGGAAATGCTTTACAGATAATCCCAGAGCGGCCGCATCCTCATCTCCCATCATCATCATATCAAAATAACGGCTGCAAACAGTAAATATCACTGTTCCAGATAAAACGCCAGCTGCCGGAAGAGCAAGATTTTTCCACTGTGCCGCCGCGATGCTTCCCATCTGCCAGTTATATACAGCAGCAATACTCTCCGGGCTTTTTGCCAGAAAAATAACAAAACTGGTTACTGCGCTCATCACCGCATTGACAGCCGTTCCCGACAAAATAAGGGGCACAGGCCGTATCATTCCTCCCCCTGCCGTTTTCGCCATAAAATAAACAGTGCCGGCAGATAAAAGCGCGCCCAAAAAAGCCGCCGCAGTCGTCTGAAAGGGACCGGAAAGTAGTGAAATCGGAAGCAAAAGCGCACAGGCAGCTCCTGCAGATGCTCCTGATGAAATCCCCAGAATATAAGGATCGCCAACAGGATTCAGCACCAGAGCCTGCATAGCCGCTCCGCAGACAGAAAGACCTGCTCCGCAAAGAAGACCGAACAGAACTCTGGGCAGCCGGATATTCCATACAATCTGAAAATGAGGTACGGACCATTTTCCTGCCTTTAAACCTTCTCCTCCGTAAAAAAACTGATCCATACAGATCTCAAAAACTTCCTTTATCGGAATCTCTGTAGATCCGATATGAATCGTCCACAGAACAGATCCTAAAAGAACCATTGTCAGCACAGGAAAGAGGAGGCGCTGTCTCCCCCTCTTTCCCTGCCGTCCTACTGGAAACATTCCGGATGGAAGGTTTCAGCAAATGTACGGCAGGCTTTGGCAGCCCGTACATCCTGCATTACTTCCACCAGCGGAATCACAAGATACTTTTTATTTTTTACTGCCGGAATCTCGGATAAAGCCGGATTCGTATCTAAAAATTCTTTCTTCTCATCTACCGTCTGAGCGCCATAATCATTGATGATAATCCAGTCGGGATTCGTTTCCACCAGCGTTTCCACACTTGTATTGAACCATCTGGCTTCATCCATATTACGGGTACAGTTGATCCCTCCCGCCAGCTCAATCAGGTTGCTCTGCAGTCCCTTTGAGGTTGTGTAAATTTCATTTCCCTTAAATGTATCAAGAACAAATACCTTCGGTTTTTCATTCTCCGGTACAGAAGAAACTGCTTTTTGTGTCTCTTCAATCTGAGAACGGATATCCTCTATCAGTTCTTCCGCCCGGTCCTCTACCTTAAATATTTTTCCCAGATTTTCTATATCTGTATAAATATGTTCTACCGTTTCATCCGGTACAATCGTACCTGTAATTGTAAGACACTGGATTCCCTTGCTTTCTAACTGGTCATAGCTTCCCCAGGCAGATTCCTTAAAAGCACTTACCTGACCAATCACAAGATCCGTTCCTAAAGCCACTGCATTTTCATGGGATTTCTCCACCTCCGGAATCGCAGCAAATTCGTCCTCCAACTCCGGAAGAGGGCGCTCTGCCGGATTCGCCGGAGCAATACGTCCAACTACACGGTCTCCCAACCCCAGCATAACCATATTTTCTGCTGCATAAAGATTCGCACAAAGTACCTTTTGCGGCATCTTTGTAAATGTGATTTCCCGTTCTCCATTTACAATGGTTACAGGCTCATAAGCTCCGTCAGAGCTGCTCTGGGATTCTGAAACGGCTGCACTCGTTTCCTGTACTGCCTGAGAATCACCCTGATTGCTTCCCTGTGCACCACAGCCGCCTATCATGGCAGCACTCAGGACAAGGATCACTGTTTTTACCAGTTTTTTCTGTTTCATGTTCTTTCCCTCCGAAAGTATATGATCCCGTATGCATTTTATGCATCCTCTCATGGCAGCAGGTCTCCTGGCTTAAATTCATCCTCCGTCTTTGCCTTCCCAGCTTTTATGCCAGTGACATATCTAAAGACTTCGTCCTTCAGTACAGTAGCGGGGGCTGCGCCGTTTTTTAAGAAGCTGTCGGCTCTGCTTCTTCTAGGTCCGGCTTCCCTGTCAGGCCTTTTCAGGCACTGCCATATATAACAGCAGCCCTGTTTACAACCTTAAAACGGTATGTAAACAGGGCCGTGTACGGGTCAAAGCTATTATATCAGCTTTTCATCATATGTCAAAATTTTTCCTTAGTTTTTGCTCATCTGCTCATTTAAGCAGGCCGCTCCTATGATGCCTGCCCCATTTCCAAGCTCTGCTAACACGATACGGGTGTTTTTCTCTGAAGCTCTGGAATAAATCTTCGGAGCTGTTTTCTCCCTTACAGGAGCAAGGAGGGCTTCCCCGGCTCCGCTTAAGCCTCCGCCGATGCAAAGCACCTCCGGCTGAAGGATATTGATGATATTGGCAATTCCGTCCGATAAATCCTCTGTAAAACTGTCCAATACCTCACAGGCCGTCGGATCTCCTTTTTTAGAAGCCTCAAAGATGATCCTGCCATTTACTTCTGAGAGATTTCTTCCGCAAAGGTTCCAAAGCATAGATGTTTCACAATGCTCCATTGCCTCCTTTGCACGGCTCACCAGAGCGGTAGCAGAAGCATAGGCCTCCAGACAGCCTCTCCGCCCGCAGGTACAGGGGCGTCCATTCTGATGGATCACCATATGGCCCAGCTCTCCGGCTGCCCCATTGTGGCCTTCTAAAATCTTTCCATTTAAAATAATGCCTCCGCCGACTCCGGTTCCCAGGGTTACGGCTGTCATGGAACGGCTTCCCCGTCCCGCACCGGCCAGATATTCGCCCCAGGCGGCTGCCTTGGCGTCATTTTCCCCATAAACCGGGCATGGGAAAAGCTCCTTTAACATTTTAAGAAAAGGAACGTTTTCAAAACCAAAGTTATTGGCATACTCGATACAGTCCGTTTCCTTATTTACCGTTCCCGGAATGCCGATCCCCACACTTTCCACATCCTGAAAGGTAAGTCCCTGTTCCTTTAAAAGCCGGTATGCCAGATGGTAAATAGCCTCTGCCAGCTCTCCGGCAGGCCTTGGCAGGCCCGTGGGTTCCTGAATGGACGGCCCCAGCACTCTGTTTTCATCTACCAGTCCGGCAGCGATTTTTGTTCCCCCAAGATCAATTCCGATTCTCAGCATATTGTTTCCCCTTTATGTATTCATAGATTATGATCTGGTTTATTTTACCATAAGGGAGAAATGCTTTTCAAGAGGGGTATAGCCGTTTGCATACACCGTATAACCGGCGCTGTTAATCTCTTCTCCTGAATAATGCCCCTTAAAAGAGTGCTCTCCAAAACCGGGGCCGATCTCCACGGTTGTTAAACCGTCATGAATTTCCAGATACCCATCCTTTAATATCATGCTCTCTCCGGCACCTGCCTCCAGTGCAAAGGCCGGATGCTCGATGGAAACGCCTGCCGGAATACAGATTTCCAGCCGTAAGGGAAGACGATCCAGGCCCTCTGCCTTTAAGTTAAGCTCCAGACCCTGCTCCTTTTCCCGGATCTCAAGAGTTGTCTTTAACCGGCTGCTGATAAGCTTTTCCCGCTTGCTCTGATCCATTTTCCACCAGTCAGAGGTATCCTGCTTTTCCTTAAAGGGCAGATAATACCAGCTCTGTGCCTCCGCCTCCAGGCGGCAGCCATCGGGCAGCTCCTCTATGGTCTGAGGAATGAAATTGCGGATGTCACAGCAGCTCTCTCCAATTTTTACGCAGAGTGTGGTTCCTTTGGATTTGAAATACAAAAATGCACTCTTTCCGTTTAACACAGTATAAGTATAAGAGGGCTTTCTTACCCGGAGTACGCCTGCATGGCGGAAAAACTTGCGGTATTCCTCCAAAAATCCGTATTCCTCAAAATGATATCCCATCATTTCATCATGGTTCATCACAATGTGCAGACAGTCGGGAGCCAGATCTCCGCGCTCCATATTGTCCTTTATAATCTTGTGGGCAGCCCCGTCAAAGGCAGGATTTTTCTCTCTGCTGCACATATAGAGATACTGGTAAAAATATTTATCCGCATATTCCAACTTTCCCTGATCCTGTCTGGTAGAATTCTGGGTAAAAATGGTATCGTCCGGATCCATGTAGGTCAGCATCATGGAAAGGTTGCGCTCCACATAGCCTAAAAATGCCTCGTCACCTGTTTCCTGATACATGGCCATCATGGCATTGTTTACCACTGCATTATAATTTCCCGTGGACCGCTCCGCATACTCTCCGTCCTCGTCTCCGTCAATGCCCTCTGCCAGATACTGTTCTGCCCGGTTTTTAAGCCCTGCGGCAAACTCTTTTTCTGCGGCAAAGAGATTGGAGCCCTGAAGAAGAGCCGCTGCGATCCCCCATCGATGGTTCGGCGTATGAAAGCCCCCCTCACGGATTGCATCCAGAGCCTTATGCATAATGGTTAAATACTTTTCCTTTAAAACTGTAATAGCCTCATCAGCGGGATTCCCATATTTTACCAGAAGACGGTAGGCTGCAATCAGCCGTTTGAAACAGAAGGAAGTATCTGCTGCTGATTTAAAGTTGCAGGAGGGATAGTCAAAGCTTCCGTCCTCTCTCTGGGTTCTGGCAATAAAATCAAGGGCCAGATCCACTGCCTGATACAGCTCCTTACTCTTATAAAAGCAGCTGTCCTCATGGAAATACACAGCCAGGGCAGAAGCCAGGGCATAGATCGTCGGCTTTGCCTCCCAGATATCTCCTTTGATCCCTCCGTACTGCAGGGAGGCAGGATTTTTCACCTGACTTCCCATAAACTGTCTTGTTCTGTATTCTGCTCCCTTCAGCAGATGCGCCATATAACGTTCCATTATAAGCCTCCGTTTTTAGCCCTTTACACCGCTGGCAGCCAGGCCGCCGGTGATATAACGCTGTAAGATAATGAAAATAACGATAATAGGAAGGATAGATAAAATAGAAGCTGCCAAAATGGAGTTCCAGTCCACACCCATGGTTCCGATATAGCTCTTGATCGCGATCTGGATGGTAAAATTTTCCTGATCGGAAAGCACCATCAGAGGCAGAATATAATCATTCCAACGCCACATAAAGGAGAAGATCGTCAATGTAATGGTAACTGAAGATCCCAGGGGAAGCATGATGGAGCGGAAAATCCGAAACTCGGAAGCGCCGTCCAGTCTTGCAGACTCTGCAAGCTCCAAGGGAATGGACATATAGTGCTGTCTGTACATGAAAATACCTGTTGTGGTGGTTACAACCGGAAGGATGCAGCCCCAGATATTATTGTAAAGCCCCATTTCACTGACTACGGTAAACTGTGCGATGGTCAGGATCTCTCCGGGGATCAAGGTTCCTAACAGGAATACGGCAAATACCTTATTCACATAGGGGATCTCCTTGCGGTAGATGGCAAGAGCATAGCCGCACATGGCACTGATCACAACAGTGATCACGGTACCTACCACTGCCAGAAAGAGACTGTTTTTTACATAGTTAAAAAATCCGTCTGCCACTACGCTGATATAGGATTCACCGGTAGGAGCCTGCGGGAAAAGATGTAAGGGATAGGCAAACAGCTCGGAAGAAGGCTTAAATGAGCTGAATCCCAGCCAGATGATCGGGAAAACCATGAGTCCTGCTACTGCCAGTCCTAAAACGGTCATACAGATGGTTTCTACTTTGCGCTTTGCTGATCCTTCCATTATACTTCACCTCCGCCTTGGGTTGCTTTAAACTGTATCACTGCGATCACGATAAACAGAAGGCTGATAAGAATGCCTGCTGCGGAAGCGTATCCGTACTTATACTGATTAAAGCCCTGATCAAAAATGTACTGTACCATATATGTAGTCGAGGAGCCGGGTCCTCCAAGAGAAATACCCTGTACCAGCGCGTATTCCTTTAAAAGAGATACGGTAGAAAGAAGGAGTACGATAAAAGTAGTGGGCATCAGAAGGGGAAGTGTGATATTGGTAAATGCCTGGATCTTCTTTGCACCGTCTACACTTGCTGCCTCATACAGCTCCCGGTTGATATTATTGATACCGCCTACATATAAAAGCATATAGTATCCTGCTGAAATCCAGTTGGATGCCACACTGATCACCACTGTTGCCAAAATGGGATTTAAAGACCACTGAAGAGGATCGATTCCCATTTTCTGTAAAATAAAATTGATCAGACCGTATTCCTGTCCGAACATCCAGTTAATTGTAATACCTGCTACCAGAGCCGATAAAAGAACCGGGATGTAGATCAGGGTACGCATCAGTGTCTTTCCCTTTACCAATCTGGAGGTAACAAGTGCTGCTAAAAGCAGGGGAATAGCAATCTTAAAGGGCAGGTTGCAGACTGTATATAAAAGAGTCCGTCCTACTGTCTTATAAAAATCTCCATCCTTTAAAATATCCGTATAGTTCTTTAAACCAATTACATCCATGGTCTTCCAACCATCATAATTAGTGAATGAAAACCAGATGCTTAAAACCAGAGGCACCAAGAAAAATACTGCAAATAATGCCAGCGATGGAAGTACGAACAGCCAAAAGCTGTGCGTATGGCAGAATGACTGCCTTCTACTCTTTTTCATATCGATTTCCTCCTTGATCCTTCCTTAAAAATCACTTATATGCTTCCTGCATTCCATAAAGAAAAGCATGGCCAGAGCCTGTCCGTATGGCATTGGCTTAAGCTCAATCTCTTTGTAGAAATCCTTTGTTTCACGTCCCATAGGTGTTCCGTAGGATACCTGGTTTACAACGCCGGTCTCATCGGTGTATTCCATAATGGGTTCAAGAGCCTTAAGAGCAGCTTCCACCCAGTCTGTTTCTGCCAGTCCCAGTTCAGCCCCCTTTAAAATGCCATACGCAAATCCACAGGTAGCACTGGACTCTACATAAGAGGTCTTATCATCAATGAGCGTATGCCACATTCCTGTAGGCTCCTGATACTGGATCAGAGCTTCTGCCTGGCGCTTCCAGGTTTCTTTTAAGAACTTTTCCACGCTTGGACTGCAGGGACAAAGATCTAAAAACTCCGGGATCGCCGCTGTGATCCAGCAGTTTCCTCTGCCCCAGAAGGCTGCTGCAAAATGGCTCTTTTCCTTAAAGGACCAGCCGTGATACCAGAGGCCTGTTTTGCGGTCCGTGAGATATTTGATATGAAGCAGGAACTGATATTCTGCCTCATCCTGATATTTCTTTTCTCCCAGGATCCGGCCCATATTTGCCAGGAACAGAACCGTCATAAATAATGTGTCATCCCACAGTTCACCCTCATTTAAGGTATCTGAAGTAATATGCTGAAGGCCTCCCTCTTTTGTCCTTGGAAAATCTGCATAGATCCATGCTGCCCATTCCCGGCAGACCTCCATGTATCGCTCGTTGTCTGTTTCCTCTGCCACAAAAGACATGGCTAAAAGAGGCGTCACCGTATTTACATTCTTGGAAGGAAGCCCGATTTTTAACTGCCTCTCATAATAAGAGGTCAGGATATTCATATATCTCTCATCTTTCGTCTCCTTGTAGAGTTTCCATACTCCATAAAGGCCTACGCCCTGAGTCCACTCCCAAAACTGATACCGCCTGATATCATCGCCGGCCAGACTCCGTGTCTTCATCCCCTCCATAAACTGGGAATCCTCTTCGTAAAGAACCTTTTCAAAGCTGTTAAGATACAGATCAATGTAACGGTCAATATCTGCTGCTGTGTATTTCATCCTCTCGCTCCTTTCATCGGAAGGCGTTCCTCGCTTCCATCACTTTCTGGATTTATCTTAACACTTTGATAAGTCAATTTCTACATTTATTTTGTCTTTTAGGTATAATAATATCGCATATTTTGCTTTATGCGCAGGTTTTTGCTTTTTTATTCTACCAGCAATCCATCCTCTCTGCAACAAAAAAACAGCCCATTCCCCAAAAAAGAATGGACCGTTTTTCGTCTGGTATAATTAGTATGCCATACTCCAGTTGGAAGCCTCAGACAGCTGCTTTGCAAATCCGTCCAGAGCCTCTTTTGCTGTGATCTCTCCGGATACAGCGCGCTTTAATGCATCTCTGTACTCATTATCCTTGTAATTTCTCCAGGAAGAACTCTCATCTGTCATAAATGTATCGGTTACATAAGCGGTCTCGCCCTGCATCAGCGCAAAGTCTTCCTTTGCCTTGTCAGTCTCAGGCTCATAAGCAACATCGTTCATAACAGACAGACCCTTGTGAAGCTGCAGGTACTCCTTGTAGTGTTCCTCTTCAAACAGCCACTGTACGAACTGCTTTGCCAGCTCCGAATTCTTTCCGTTCTGAGGAATTGCAAGAGCTGCGCCGCCGATGATGGAAGACTGGCACTCGCTTCCCTTTGGAGAAGGCATTACGCCGAAATCAAACTTGGAAATTTCATTTGTGAAGGTGTTGTAGTTCCAGGAACCGGATAACAGGATCGCTGCATCTCCGTTCTTGAAGTACTCAACCGGGTTATCTGTGGTGCCGCCTGCCCAGATTGCCTTTGGCATTACTTCGTTGTTCGCCTGCACAAAACGCTCCAGGGTTGCAATGTTTTCAGGGCTGTTTACGGTTACCTTAAAGCTGTCCCCATCCTTTTCTACCAGAGAACCGCCGTTTGCATACATCATGATATCGTAACGTGCTCTTGATACGTCAGCTGCAAAGCCATACTTTACGCCGCCCTTTTCCTGAAGCACTGCGGCATTCTCATACAGCTGCTCCCAGGTCCATGGATTTTCCGGTGTAGGAGCTTCAATGCCTGCTGCAGCAAAAGCATCCTTATTATAGAAGACACAGGTCGTTGTAAACTGCTCTGTAATACCTGTAATCGCGTCGGAAGAATAGGACTTGCCTACGATATTCAGCGCAGACTGGTTAAATTTGGAAAGATCAACCACATCTTCCATGTTTACGAACTCATCCGGATAGATCTGATGAAGGAAAGTAGTGGAAACAATGTCCGGAAGGTCTTTATTCTTAGCCATAGCCGGGAACTTGCTTCTCATATCATCATGGGAAATAATGATCTTTTTGATCGTGTTCCCGCTTTCCTCCGCCCAATGGTTTAAAACGTTTCCAAGAGCATCCTGCTCTCCCGGCTCCTCAGAAAGCATAACAGAAAGAGTCTGTCCTGTGATAGGGCCTGAACTTTCTGCTGCCGCTGCTGTCTCTCCTCCTTTTTTTGCGGAATCAGAACCGCCGCAGGCTGTCAGCGCTGCTGCCATAGACAAGGTAAGAACGCCTGCCAATGCTCTTGCTGCTTTCTTCTTCATAATAATGTCCTCCTTAATACTTCTTGTTTTTGCATTTCCTCGTAACTGCTTTTGATAAACCCATAGTATCATTTTAATCCATCAATTTCAACACTGTTTTTGCCTTTTTTGATATATAATATTGTATATATTGCTTTTTAGTTCTATCTTTGCTCTTATAATCCTGGTTTTACCTGCAGCACTTTGGTGTAAGGCGAATAGAGAAAATTTCATATGGCTTCATCTCAAACTCCAGAGTCTGTCCCTTCTGCACCAGTTCTGTCTCTGAAACAAAGGACTGTGTCTTTTGATCCGTCTGCTCCATCAGATCACAGACTGCCGCATCAAAATCAGAAAATAACGGAAATACCAGATGTACCCTGGTACGCATTCCATATGCCTCATACAGCCGAATGATCAGGTCATCGCCCTCTTCTGCCTTCTTTACTGTATCTGCAAAAATATTTTCCTCGGAAATCTGAAGGAAGGACCATTCTCCCTTTTTGATTCCGCTCTGTTTCTGTACGGTCAGAGGACAATTTAAGTCGTACGCCTCCTGAATCACTCGTCCTCTTCTGAAATCTCCCCTGTGGGGATAGAGGGAATATGTAAACTCATGCAGTCCCTGATCTGCCTGGGGATCCGGGAAAATTCCGGATTTGATCAGAGTCAGGCTCATGACGGAATCATGGATGTCACATCCATATTTACAGTCATTTAAAACAGCGGCTCCGTACCCATACTCGGACAGATCCATCCACTTATGGGCGCATACCTCAAAACGTGCCTGATCCCAGGTCGTATTTTGATGAACCGGACGCTTCACATTTCCAAACTGAATCTCAAAATCTGCCTCATTGCTCTGTATATCAAGGGGGAACGAAGTTCTTAAAAGAAGCTGGCTCTCTCTCCAGTCTGCCTTTGTCTTAAAATCGATCCTGGCGGTATGGGAATAAAAACAGATCCTCTGCTCTAAAACAGAATCCAGAAAATGACGGCGGATCAAAAGGCTGCCTCTCACAGGCCCGTTTTCTTCCAGGTAAAACTCCGTAACCCCTCCGAATTTCCATTTCTTTTCTCTGTATCCAGCGTCAATATTCCAGGCATCAAACTCCATGGGACGGTCCTCATATACAATAAGCTCATTTCCCACAGCACCTTTTTTTAACAGCTCTCTGGATTCTCTCAGATCCCGTATGCAGCTGATCTCTCCCTGTGGGTCAAATTCCATATGGAAAAAGGGTGTATCCAGACTGATGGGCCAGCCCCGTTCATCGGTTACAAGACTGCGGATCACCGGCTCCTCTGCCTGTATATCGAATACACTGTTTTCATATACTCCAAGGCCTTTGGAAGGAGCATCCTTTACCAGAATCAGCATACCGCCTTCCCCTGTTCTCTGTATGATCATTCCCTCCGGACAACCCCCTTTCAGACCATTTTCTGCCCATCGGGCCTCTTCTGCCGAAAGCTCTGCTGCAGAAGTCCGGCGAAAGCTTAATGGATTAAAGACAGCCAATCCCTCTTTATTATTTCCATTTTCCTTTAATGAGGACAAAATGGCTTTTCCTGCCCCTTCTGCAATTCTTCCGGCTGATCTGAGGATTTCTTCATACTGGACAGCTGAGTCCTCATACACATCCTTTATGGATGAACCGGGCAGAATGTCGTGAAACTGGTTTAAAAGCAAAAGCTTCCAGTTCTTTTCCAGCTCTTTTTCAGGATACTCATATCCATTTCCCAATCCATTTGCCAAAACGGAATAAAACTCTGCATCTGCCATCATAAATTCACAGATCCGGTTATACTTCTTATTTTTTGCCTGAGAGGTATATGTTCCTCTATGAAATTCCAGATACAATTCTCCGCTCCAGGAAGGAAGACAGTTTCGGTCCATCTTGTTTTCCAAAATATGGAAGAAGTCTTTTACAAAGGTCTGACGTACACAGGGTACACCCACAACGCCGTTTTCCATTCTGCGGCTCTGCTCCAGCATTTCCTCTGTAGGACCTCCGCCTCCGTCCCCATATCCGTAGCAGGTTAAAACATCACAGCTTGTTTCCTTGTTCTGGTATCTCTGCCAGGTTCCCTTAATCTGGCTGGGATTCTGAAGTCCGTTGTAGGTGGTGCTTCCGTTTGGCATATCCTTAAGACTGCATCCGGGAAGATAATTTCTGGTTGTGATCAGATGGGTCAGAACCTGGCTTCCGTCAATTCCCTTCCACATAAAGGTATCATAGGGAAATACATTGTACTCATTCCAGCCAAGCTTTGTTGTCATAAAATAGGAAAGGCCTGATTTTTTCATGATCTGCGGCATGGCTGCACTGTAGCCGAACACATCAGGCAGCCAGAGCACTTCCTGTTTTTGAGCTCCCAGTTCCTTTTCAAAAAAACGTTTTCCGTAGAGAATATGGCGGATCAATGACTCACCGGAAGCCAGATTACAGTCCGGTTCCAGCCACATTCCTCCTTCTGCCTCCCAGCGTCCCTCGTGAATCTTTTCTTTGATCTTCTCAAACAGCTCCGGAGCTTCCTCCTTTACAAACGCATAAAGCTGAGGCTGGCTGGACATAAATTTATATTCCGGGTACTGTTCCATCAGATTCAGTACCGTTTGAAAGCTGCGGACTGCCTTCTGCCTGGTCTGTCTCAAAGGCCATTTCCACGCCACATCAATGTGGGTATGTCCAATGGAGTGAACGGTTACCCGACTGCTGCGGCATATATCTGGCAAATTTTTTTTCACATATTCCCGCACTTCCCTTACAGACTGATAAAATTCCTCTGAACCGGGCTTTCTCAAGTCCAGACCGGAAATGGCGGTATTTAAAAATTTCATGGCCTCAATGCGATCCAGATCCTCCTCGAAACAAAGCTCTGCCGCCTCAAAAGGAACCTTTAAATCATAGTACAGATCTGCGATTTCCCTGTCATAAACAGCGGCTTTCAGATGGAAAAAGTTTGTCGAATTTTCACTGTTGGAATAGGCATAAAATACCAGTTCAAAAACCTCTGCCTCCTCCGCCTCTTCTGCCAAGATCAAATCCTGATGGTTCATATCCATGGTTCCCGATAAAATCCCGTTTTTATATGCCATAATCTGAGGATTATCTGTATTCCATATATCATCTGCACCCGTGTTCAGAGTCACCCGTACTTCTTTTCCCGCCCATTCCTTTCGTATCACAACCTTTGTCCTGAACCAGAAATGTCGGTCCCTTCCTCCCCATGTTTCACAAGCTCCAAAAGACATCCATCCGTCTTTCAGCTGATCTGCATCCAGCTTCTCTGAAAAATGATAATCGCCCGGACGGATTTCCACCTCTGTCAGTTCTTCACTGAAACGGCAGCGCCACTGTCTCAAACTGTCTAAAATCGGCCGTATTCTGTTTCTCATTACATCCATCTGCCCGTTCTCCCTTTTCTATTTTCATTTTTCCTCAATTTCTTTTCAAACTTCTTGCGAGCCTCAGATACAAACCATAAAAAACAGCCATAGCCACAGGAAGGATCATAAAGCTGCTGCCATACCCCCACTTGGAGGAAACTGCGCCAAAGAGCAGATTAAACACAATATCTGCTACCGTAGCTGCACTGATGATAACGCCTGTACGGGTGGCTGCGGTCTGAACCGGATAAATCTGCTGGATCAAAAGCACCATGGTGGGATACAAAATCGCCAGCGCAAAGCCTGATGCTCCCAGAACCCATACGCCGCTCTCTCCCAGGATACAGCCGGCGCAGAACATCACCGTTCCGATGCCGCCAAAGAGCTTCATGCTCTTTACCGCGCCCATTTTCTGAACCACGGGAGCAAACATCAGACGTCCTGCCGTCATGCCGCCCCAGAACAGGGACAGGCTTGCAGAAGCGCTGGAGGCTTCCATGGAAAATGCAGAGATACAGTAGGACATCAGCCAGTTCATGATGCCGTGTTCCCCAATAAAATAACAGCCCATCATGGCAATAAAAATCCAGAATATCTTTGAATCCGGCTCTTTTTTAAAAATTTCCTTCTCCTGCTCCTTTTCCTCTCCCTGTTTTGGGATCTTTAAAAAGAAAAACAGGACAATTACCAGAAAGGCCACTGCCAAAAGGGCAGCGTTAATCCATTTCCATCCTGCATAGTGGAAGGCGTATCTTCCCAGCAGAAGCTGGCTTCCGCTGGTACCGATCCCCTGGATAAAAAACAGCACATTTACCATAAGGCCCGCATATCCTGCGAACACCGCCGGAGTCAATATATTGACCGTAGTATTTAAAAGGGTGGATGCTCCCAGAGCAAAAAACATGGATACCAGAATCCATATATAGCTGTCGGACACCAGATTTAGGGCAACTGCTCCCGCCCAGACAGCCGTTACCGCCACAGCCACATTCTTTCTGGGAAACAGATCCAGAAGCTTCCCTCCGATGCTTAAAAACAGCAAATTTCCCACATAACTGATGGTGACGATCAACGAAAGCTGGCTCCCGTTTAAATCGTACCGTTCCTGGAACACAGGGGCAAAGATCCCCCGAAGGGCGTCATTTGCTCCAAGACCTGCCATTAAAAAAGCAAAGCATAAAAATGCAATCCACTTTGTTCGTTTCATTTTCTGTTTTCTCTCCTGTTTATTCTTTGCGCTTTCCCGGAGTTATAACCCAGGTTCTGGAAAATTCAGGCTCATTGAACTGATATTTTTCCAGCAGCTGAGGCCCGCAGCTTCCGGATCCGATGCCGCTCTGATTGTGATCCAGGCAGAGAACGGTGCATCCTGCCTCCTTAAGTTCAAAGTCATGTGCTTTTTCGGACAGTTCCTCCTGAGTATACTCGCAGGCCTGGAACATAAAGCCTTCTTTCGATGAAGCCTGAAAGCTCATCTCTTCTCCTGAAAGCTCACACCAGCTGCAGTCCCAGTGGGAACCATACTCCTGAGGCTTCAGATAAGGCCTGTGCATAGCGCGCACATCTCCCTCGAAAATACCGTGCCAGGACGCCTGATGCTTATCCGGATAGCTTTCATCCGGCCCCATTCCGCAGTATCGTACCCGGTCAAGACTCTGATCTAGGAACAGGCGCAGGCCGAATCTTGGCAGAAATGGGAATTCCATATCTTTTTTTACATCCAGCTTCACCTGGATACAGCCATCCCTATGGATCAGCCAGCTGGCTTTTATATTTAAAATACGCTGGATATGAACGGCCGACAGAGACAGCTCTGTCACAAGCTCTGCAGAGCCGTCTTCTCTCAAACGAGCCTCTGTGGTATAGGTACGCACCTTGGTGCGGTCATAGCCAGCTCTCTCCCACTCCAGCCGGATTTTTCGGTCATTATCCGTTGGGGCACGCCAGATATTGTACTCCATGGGACGGATGAGGTATTCCTTTTCTCCCTTTCTGATCCCGGAGAAAGCTCCTGAGAAGGTATCATACACATAGGTAAAATCCGCCCCGGTTACTGTAATCCGACGCTCTGTCTGCTCCAGTGTGAGTGCGCCGAAGCAGGCTGCAGGCCGGCTTTCACATCCCAAAGCTTTCTCCTGCCTTCCAGCCGCAGTCTCCGGCATCCGGATCTCATCAAAGCCAAGCTCCCAGCCTTCCTTAAGTCCTGGAACCGGAGATTTTAACAGATATCTCACTCTCAAAAAGCAGCTTCCATTTTCAGGGAGCTTCCCTGTATAATACACCGTACCGCACGTATGAGGCAGTACGGACGGCAGCTCCTTCTGTATACTTTCCTCTATGATGATCCCATCCTGAACCGCTTCCCATTTCAGATACACATAGTCCTTAAGGTCTGTAAAATCCATATAGTTTTTAAAGACAATCGCTCCCGTTTCCCAATCTGCGCTCTGAATCCTGGCCGGGCGGTATACATTTTTAAATTCCCTTAAGCCCGGATGTGGAATCCGGTTCGGAGACACCAGTCCGTCCACACAGAAATTTCCGTCATGAAGCTCTTCCCCAAAATCTCCGCCATAAAGAAAGCCTGATTCGGTTTTTACTGCATGATCGCACCATTCCCAGATAAAGCCGCCACACATTCCATCATATCGGTGGATCAATTCAAAATAATCCTCCAGGTCTCCCGGTCCGTTTCCCATAGCGTGCGCATATTCGCACATCATAAAGGGACGATTTTCAGAAAACGTACGGCTTTCCTGCTCCTCAAAATACCGTATGATCTCCTCCTGATCCGGGTACATCCGGCTGTACAGATCCATATTGGAAAAATCATATTTCTTTACATCCGGCACATATCTGGCGCCCTCATAGTGGCACAGCCTGGTATCGTCTCTCTCCTTCGTCCAGGCCATGGCTGCTTCAAAGGCACAGCCGTAGGCGCTTTCATTTCCCATGGACCACATCAGTACGCTGGCATGGTTTTTATCCCGTTCCACACAGCGTCTTGTACGGTCCAGAACCGCCTCCGTATATGCAGGATTATCTGCAATCGGACGGTTCCACTTCTTTACATGGGTATCCCAGTCATCCACCTTTTTAAATACCTTATCCGTACCGTGACTCTCGTTGTCCGCCTCATCCATTACATAAAAACCCATCTCGTCAAACAGGTGGTAATACTGGGGACTGTTTGGATAATGGCTGGTACGGACGGCATTTACATTGTGCTCCTTCATCAGCTTAAGATCCCGTTCCATCTGCTGTCTGCTTATGGCATAGCCAGTAACAGGGTCACTGTCATGGCGGTTCACTCCGTGGAACTTTACCGGTGTTTTGTTGATAAACAGAACACCGTTTTCCACAGAAATCTCACGGATGCCAAATCGGTCGGTGATCCATTCCTTTTCGGTCTGGATCTCAACGGTATAAAGCCAGGGCGTTTCTGCGGTCCACAGACGGCAGTTTTCCAGATAAAACCGTATTTGATCCCTATCTGCTGTTTCGTTCCAGCTCTGTTCCCAGACTGCCTTTCCCTCCGGGTCAAGCACACGGATCCGGCCATCAGGACGGCTGTTGCCATAAAAGGACAGCTCCATACAAACCTCTGCCCCATTTTCCCGGATATAAGGACGGATAAAGTAATCGCGGACTGCCTCCTTAGGACGTCTCAGCACATACACATCACGAAAAATGCCGCTCATACGTAATTTATCCTGATCCTCCAGATAACTTCCGTCACACCATTTTAACACCAGTACGGTCAGGCGGTTTTCACCCTCTTTCAGATACCGGGTAATGTGAAATTCACTGGTGGAATGGGATACCTGGGAATATCCCACAAAGATTCCGTTGATCCACACATAAAAGCAGGAATCCACACCCTCAAAGTTCAAAAATGCCTCCGGAGCATCGAGACAGCATTTGTACTCAAAACTTCGTTCATACAGCCCGCAGGGATTTTCCCTCGGCACATAGGGCGGGTCAAAGGGAAATGGATACCGGGTGTTGATATACTGGTTTCCATCCACGCCGTAACTCTGCCATACGGCAGGAACCTGCACCTCTTTTCCCTTTCCTGCTCCCTCCTTCCAGAACTCCTGCGGCAGATCGTATACGCTTTCAAAATACTGAAACTGCCAGGAACCGCTTAAAAGGAGAAACCTGTCTGATTTCTCCCGATCCAGAAAGTAACAGCCTTTGCCAGAAGCTGGAATATAATACGCCCGATCCGGCTCTGTATTTACATGTAAATAATTCATATCCTCAAAATAGCCTGGTATCTGCATTATGGTGTCTCCTATGATTATTATTTTTTAACATTATACTACAGTATACCTGCTTTTTAAAGCAATAACTATTTCAATTTTGTCTTTATGATATTTGGGTATTGCATTTTTTGTTTTTCTGTGTTTTACTGAATGAAATATAACTGTTTACTATGTTCAGGGGGAACACACTTATGAAAACCTACCACAACTCTCCGCTTCTCTACGAAGAAGGCTTTTCCATTATTATCAATGAGGTAGCCACACCCATTGAAAACTCTACCTTTTATTACTTTGACTACGATAAACGAAGTCACGCTATCAACATGGATTTTCCACATTTTCACAGCTTTTATGAACTGATGATCCTCTTAAGCCCAAAGGCATACCATTTCGTAGAGGGAAAACGCTATGATATCATTGCCAATGATCTGGTGCTGCTCCCTCCATCGGTGCTCCATCAGTCCGAATATCTGCCCGGCCCGCCCAGCGATCGTATCATCATTGGATTTATGCTGCCAAAACAGATGAATTACGGTGCTTCCGGCTATAAGGAAATCCTTTCCGTTTTTAACAGCTCTGTACCCATTTTTCGTTTTCACAAAGAGGAACAGAACCGTTTATACCAGAAGCTCAATGAAATCGTAATGATTGCCAAAGATACGCCCAATGTCAATATCCGCAATCTTCTGATACACACCAAATTTACGGAATTTCTCTTTCTCCTGTATGAAATGCAGGGGCTAAACCATTACGTTCCTAACGTGGAAAACGGTGTGAAAGAAAAGATTTATACTATTACCAACTATATCCATACCCACTACACGGAAGATATTTCTCTGGCCGCTCTGGCAGAGACATTTTACATCAGTCCCTACTATCTGTCCCACCAGTTTAAAAATGTCACTGGCTACACGGTGGTACAGTACATCCAGCTGACACGGATTAAAAATGCCCAGTATCTCCTGCTCAATTCACCTATGCGTATTACGCAGGTAGCAGAATCCACTGGTTTTTCCAGTTTTTCACAGTTCAACCGGGTATTCCGAAAGTTCTGCGGTATGTCTCCCTCGGACTACAAGCTGACTTCCCACCACTCCTCCTACCGTCCTACGGCCCCAGATGAACAACAGTAATTTTACCGTAATTTTACCCCGGCATTACCAAAACGCATAAAATGCATATTCCCCTTCTCAAAACACGCAAAATATGAGTAGTCTTTGTCTGTTTTTCTTTGTTATGATGAATTTAAAATTGATTCGCGAGGAGGATTTTTTTTCTATGAAACGTTCAAAATTCATCAAGCAGGCAGGTGCTCTTGGAGCAGCGCTGGCAATGACTGCCACACCAGTTATGGCTGCCACTGATCCAGCTGCCATCGAACCAGTTCCGGGCCCCCATGGCTACTTTGTAGATACCTACAAGACAAATGCCATGGAAAACCAGTCCCCTGAGTCTAATGCAGTCGTAGGGGTTCTCTCCCCCTTCTTAAACATCTGGGAGCCAGGATCCAGCTGGGATAACGGAACCAAGCTTGGCGAGGACGGAAAGCGTCTTCTGGACCAGAATATCTTTACCTGCATTACCATGACCCAGAACCGCACGCTGGAGCAGGAAGTTCAGGCTTATCTCACCGACCGCCAGAACCAGAACTGGTCCGCACTGGACGGACTGGGTTCCTATGAAACCGCGTTTAAAAACCTGGCAAATGCGAAAACCTCTCTGCCGGATGCCATCCCTGCTGATGCAGAAACGAAAAAATACAGTGATAAGGGCAATGAAAATGGAGCCTGGGCCGATGAAACCTCCTCTCTCGGCAGCATGGTAGAGCTTGTAAATACAGTCCGCGGCCCTCATGCCAGCGGCAATCCTGCCAAGGTTTATTTTCAGTACATGCGCCCCTTCCGCTGGAGCAGCGACGTATCCCTCGTACCGGCTTTAAAGCCCTGTGTATCCTCAAATCCCATGGAGGACGGCGGTTTTCCAAGCGGTCATACAAACGCCGGTTATCTGGCTTCCCTTTCTCTGGCGTATGCAATTCCGGAACAGTTTAAAGAGTGTCTCACCAACGCCTCTGAGATCGGGAATTACCGCATCATCGCAGGCATGCACTCCCCTATGGACGTAATGGGCGGACGCACCATGGCAATGGCCCTGGCAGCCGCAGCCTTAAATGATCCGGACAATGCCCAGTTAAAGGCAGACGCACGCAAAGAAGCAGAAGAAATCCTTCTTAAGAATCCTTCTGCCAAGGAAGTAACCTACTATGATGATGAAGAATTAAACGCCATCCGATACAATGAACGCATGACCTACAATATGCCTCAGACCGGTGATCCCACACAGCCTATGCGTGTTCCAAAGGGAGCAGAAGTTCTTCTGGAAACAAGATTCCCTTATCTGAATGCAGACCAGCGCAGATGGGTTCTGTATTCCACAGGCCTCCCCTCCGGCTATGTATTTCTGGATGACGCCGAGGGCTGGGGACGCTTAAACCTCTATGAAGCAGGCGACGGCTACGGCTCCTTTGATACAGACGTAACCGTAACCATGGACAGTTCCAAGGGCGGCTTTGATGCCTTTGACCAGTGGAAAAATGACATCGACGGAGAAGGAAGCCTTACGAAAAACGGCTCCGGCACTCTGGAACTGTGGGGAAATAACAGCTATACCGGCGGCGTCCATGTAAACGGAGGAACGCTCACCGCAGCCTCTCCTTACGCCTTCGGATACAGCTCTGTAGACAATCATGCAGCCATTACAGAAAATGTAAACGGCGCGCTTAATATCTCGGGCGACTTTACACAGGGCGCTGAGGGTGATTTAACCTTAAAGATCAGCGGTCCTGAAGATATGCTCGCAGTAGGCGGAACTGTAAATGCAGGCGGCGACCTGATCCTTGATTTCACCAATTATTCCCAGCCAGCTTCCGGCATGACCGTTCTGACTGCCGATCAGATCAATGGCAGCTTTGCTTCTGTAAAGATCGTTGGACTGGCGGATGGAAAGACCGTAGAAGTAACTGATCAGGCAGTTATCGTAAAATAATAAAACAGCATGCCATCAGGCACACTGCATGAAGAATGCGGCAGACCCACACAAACAGTCTGCCGCATTTTTATAATCGATTGCCAGTTGATCATCCTGTATACAGAAATATCCCCTACCGGATCCAGGCTCCGTCCGCTCCTACCCGGTATCCGTCCGGGGTTGTGGCATTTGTCATCATCACACCGTCTGCTCCCAGATAGTACCAAACTCCATCCTGGCTTTCTTCCCAGTAGTTTTTTGCCATAGCACCGTTGGAACGCAGATAGTACCACTTTCCATCAATCTGGCGCCAGCCTTTTGCCATAAATGTATCTTCATCGATCCAATAGGTTCCTTCTGCATCAGAAACCCATTCCCCACTGGCTTTTGCTCCGTTATCCTTGACAAAATTCCAGCCTTTTTCCGTCTTTGCCCAGCCGTGCTGAGAAGAAACACCAGGTCCGCCCTCTGTACCTGTGACCGGAACACCCGTGCTTCCCGAGTTCTGGGGAGCACCCGTATTTCCCGGTACAACCGTTACTCCTGATGCTCCTGTACTTTCGGGAGCACCGGCTGCTCCCGATGGGCCGGCACCAGCTCCGGGACCGCCGCTTCCCGCTCCTGTCTGGGAAGAACCTGCATTCTGTCCCCCAGTCTGGTTTGTTTCAAGCGCTCCTGCCTTTGCCAGCTCAAATCCATAGTCCAGCATGGCCTTTGTATCCACATAGTGGGTGGAACGGCTCTTCATCACTACCGCGATCATGCGGACTCCATTCCGTTCTGCCGCCGTTACCAGTGTATTTCCTGCCTTGGAGGTATAACCCGTCTTCCCCCCGATTATCCCCTCATAATAACGGGAATCATTGGGATTTAACATCTTATGTCCCATTGTGACCGTAAGCCCGGAAGGATTCTTTTTCGTAGCCAGAAGACTGTATGTCCTGGTGGACGCTACTGTCCTTACCACCTCATTCTGAAAAGCAGCTCTGGCGATCAGCGCCATGTCCTTTGGCGTGGTATAATGCTCCGGATCATTTAATCCATGGGGATTCGTAAAATGGGTGTTGGTACAGCCAAGTTTAACCGCCTTCTCGTTCATCCTGTCTGCAAATGCCTGGACACTGCCTGAAACGTGTTCTGCCAGCGCATTTCCTACTTCGTTAGCAGACTTTAAAAGCAGGGCATACAGACACTGGCGGACCGTCATGGTATCGCCCTCCACCATACCGATGGAAACAGCTCCTGATTCCAGATTTGTAGTAGCTGATGCTGAAAATGTCACCGTATCATCCAGGCTACAGTTTTCTGCCACTAAGAGAGCCGTCATCAGCTTTGTAATACTGGCCGGATAATAGCGGGTGTCTCCATTTTTGGAAAACAGCACCTTTCCCGAAGCCCCGTCCATGAGCACCGCCCCCTCAGAGGACACAACCGGCTGGGCAATATTTAAACGTTCTGTATTTTCCTGTGATGCAGGTGCTCCCGTTCCAGAAGGCTCTGAGGAAGAGCTTTGTCCTGTTCCCGGATTTAAAGGCGTAATCGTTACCGCATAAGCCGGAAAAGACAGCCCCAAGACCGCAGCTGTACATATACCAAGAACCCGCTTCCATCTGTATGGTTTCATATATCAAGTACCTCGTTTTCTATCCAATGTATTTTTCCAGTATATCACAGTTTTCTTTTACAAAAAAGCACAGAAGTATTACATTTTCATTAAGGCTGTACCCGTTTCTTTTCTCAAAAACCCTCATTTACGCAAGAATCCCCCCTGGTTCTGAGAATAAATCCCAGATCCAGAGGGAATCCGTAGTTTTATATTTTACCAGTTTTGACAGGGAAATTAGTACATTCCGCCCATGTCAGGTGCTGCAGGAGCTGCGGGAGCCGGCTCCTTGATCGCTGCTACAACAGACTCTGTTGTAAGCAGAGTAGATGCAACGCTGGTAGCGTTCTGCAGAGCGCTTCTTGTAACCTTTACAGGATCCAGGATACCAGCCTCGATCATATCTACAAATTTCTCATTGTATGCGTCAAAACCGCATCCAACCTCAGACTCTTTTACCTTATTTACAACAACAGCGCCTTCCAGACCTGCGTTGGAAACGATGTGGAACAGAGGAGCCTCCAGAGCCTTTAAGATGATCTTAGCGCCTGTCTTCTCATCACCTTCCAGACCGTCTACTACCTTCTGAACATCTACGGTAGCATGTGCGTATGCAGAACCGCCGCCTGCGATGATGCCTTCCTCAACTGCCGCACGGGTTGCATTTAATGCATCCTCCATACGCAGCTTGGCTTCCTTCATCTCTGTTTCGGTAGCAGCGCCTACACGGATAACAGCTACGCCGCCTGCCAGCTTAGCCAGACGCTCCTGCAGCTTCTCCTTATCGAACTCAGAGGTAGTCTCACCAATCTGCTTGCGGATCTGAGCCACTCTTGCTGCAATCGCTTCCTTATCGCCCTCACCATCAACGATGATGGTGTTTTCCTTCTGTACCTTAACAGATTTTGCACGGCCTAACTGATCTAAGGTAGCATCCTTCAGATCCAGACCAACCTCTTCGGAAATAACGGTACCGCCGGTCAGGATTGCGATATCCTGAAGCATCTCTTTTCTTCTGTCGCCGTAGCCCGGAGCCTTGACAGCAACTACATTGAAGGTACCTCTTAACTTATTTACGATCAGAGTTGTTAATGCCTCTCCCTCAACATCCTCAGCGATGATCAGCAGTCTTGCGCCCATCTTTACGATCTGCTCTAACAGAGGCAGCAGATCCTGGATATTGGAAATCTTCTTATCAGTGATCAGAACGTATGGATCATCCAGATTTGCTTCCATCTTATCCATATCGGTGCACATATATGCGGACAGGTAGCCTCTGTCAAACTGCATACCTTCTACCAGATCCAGCTCTGTCTTCATGGTCTTGGATTCCTCGATGGTGATAACACCGTCCTTGGAAACCTTCTCCATGGCGTCAGCTACCATTGTACCTACCTCATCATCCGATGCAGAGATAGCTGCTACTCTTGCGATCTGAGCCTTGCCGCCTACAGGCTTGCTCATAGCCTTGATCGCCTCAACAGCTGCGTCTGTGGCCTTCTTCATACCCTTTCTTAAGATGATCGGGTTAGCGCCTGCTGCCAGGTTCTTCATGCCTTCATTTACCATAGCCTGTGCCAGAACGGTTGCTGTGGTAGTACCGTCGCCTGCTACGTCATTTGTCTTGGAAGCAACTTCCTTGATCAGCTGTGCGCCCATGTTCTCAAATGGATCTGCAAGCTCGATTTCCTTTGCAATAGTAACACCGTCATTTGTGATCAGCGGTGCGCCAAAGGACTTGTCAAGAACTACGTTGCGTCCCTTAGGGCCTAAGGTTACGCGAACGGTATCTGCTAACTGATTTACGCCTGCTTCCAGTGCCTTGCGGGCATCTACGCCATATTTAATCTGCTTTGCCATGTCAATCAACCTCCAAATTTATAAATAAGTCCGTATTTTTAATGATTACTCTACTACTGCCAGAATGTCGCTCTGCTTAACGATCACATACTTCTCGTCATCCAGCTCTACCTCTGTTCCTGAATACTTGGAATAGATTACAGTGTCGCCGGCCTTTACCTGCATAACCACTTCCTTGCCGTCAACCACGCCGCCTGGTCCAACTGCGATTACCTCTGCCTGCTGTGGCTTTTCCTTTGCTGCTCCCGGAAGAACGATGCCGGACTTGGTAGTCTCCTCTGCAACTAACTGCTTTAATACGACCTTGTCAAATAATGGTACTAACTTCATATCTGGATTCCTCCTTGTGATCATTCATTATTTTCTCTCAGCTTTTGCTGTTTCCTGCTTCTTTTGTTCACAATGTAAGTTATACCACTGCTTATTAGCACTGTCAAGAGTTGAGTGCTAATATTTTCTAAAATATTTGTGAAGTATCATTAGATCATACAGCTCCGCTTACTCAAATATGACTAAAACAACGCCATTTTACTCAATTTCGCAGAACACCTCATAGGAAGGCTTTTCATTTCCATACAGATCCGTCGACCCATGGATCCGCTGCTTCATTTTCCCCTCCCCATATTCCCCATAGTGAGTTCGATAGTCATTTAAGGAAAACCATACATAGCCTGCCATATTTTCGAGGCTTTTATATACCGGGATCCGCTCTCTTAAGATCTGCGCCCTTCTCTCATCGCCCCCTTCAAAAGCGGGCTCACACAATCCAAATTCCGTAACCATGGACGGCATACCGCCAAACTTCTCATACGTCCTTCGGATCACCCCTTCTACATCCTCACAGGGCTGCCAGAGACCCAGATACTCATTCCACATGGCAATATCGCCATACATGGCCGCATCATCCAAATCAACATTTGCATCTCTGGAAACCGTATTGGAAACATAATTCACCAGCCTGCTGCCATCCAGTTCTTTAAAATACCGGTACATCTCCTTTGCATACGCAATGGTTTCCGGAAGTTCTCCCCCAAGCTCATT
This sequence comes from Enterocloster sp., assembly GCF_057861365.1. Taxonomy (NCBI): domain Bacteria; kingdom Bacillati; phylum Bacillota; class Clostridia; order Lachnospirales; family Lachnospiraceae; genus Enterocloster; species Enterocloster sp. Next base: position 344,942 of record NZ_DBMACH010000001.1, on the reverse strand, counting down.
TCCAACGCCCCAGCAGATAATGGACGGATGGCTGCCGTGATAATGCACCATTTCCCCGGCCTGCTGCTTTGCCAGCGCAAGCTGCTCTGATCCGGCTTTCTTTGGCTGTCCCCAGAAAGGAATCTCCTCCTGAACCATAAGTCCGTTTTCATCGCACCAGTCCAGGATCCTTCTGTCCTGCTGCCAGTGGAAACGGGTAAATACGCAGCCAGCCTGTTTTAACTGAGACAGGCATTTTCTGCTGTGCTCAAAGGGCTCTGCCATGCCATAATCCGGATGAGAACCCGGCATCCACTCACAGCCCTTCATAAAAATTCGCTTTCCGTTCAGATATACGCCCGCTCCCTTTACTTCTATGGTGCGCAGGCCGATCCGTTCAGAAGCCATATCCTGTTTTGTGCGCACCTGCACCACATAAAGCCGGGGATGCTCCGGCGCCCATAGCTTAAGGCCCTCAAAGGGGATACGGACCAGCGTGTCTGTATGGATCGTTTCAGACAGCACTATGTGTCCGGTTTTGTACTCCGACACCTGAACCAGGGCCTCTTTCGCTGTTCCTTTTATATAAAACTCCAGATAACCGCTGCAGGTCTGTCCGCTTATGGATTCAATGGCATACCCTGTTTTCATTTCCATAATATCGTCCTTTTCCATCCGGATCAGACATACATCCCGGAGCAGCCCTCCGTCATCCGCCCAGTCATAATCCAGTCCATGAGGGAGCATATCCTCTTTTTTACTGTTGTCTGCGACTACACAGATCTGGTTTTTCCCCCGTACTGCCAAATCAGTTATATCCAACTCAAAGGGCGTATATCCAGAGCCTGTATGGCCTCCTGCCGGTATTCCGTTTACAAATACCCTGGCCGTATGAAATACACAACCAAAATACAGCACTGCCCTGTCCCATGGCATTTCATCCAGTTCAATTTCTGTTGTATATTCTGCCGGTCCTCTGTAAAGCTGTACCGGCCGCTCATTTTCCACATTCCATGTATAAGGAAGCGTCACTCTTTTTTCAAATCCAAGCTCCGGGATTTTAAAATCCCAATCCTTTAATTCTGTAATACACTTCATCTCTGCCACCTCTGTTATATAGACTTAAAGATTCACAGGCTGATTGATTGACCCCTGTTCTGTTTTAGTATACAATGAAGCAGCGGAAATTTCTTTTGAAATATCGCCGAATAATTTCAAAATCCTGCTGTATGGCAGAGTAGGAGGAATATGCAAAAAGGTATCTTACAGTCATCCGAGCTTTTTTTCTATTCCGGCGCTTTTAATCCCAGGCTCTTTTTTTACCCTTTAAGCGCAGGCCATTTTTACTGTACCAGTGGATACCGGGTAGACCGCAGCTCCTTTGACAGTATTTTAATCGCTTACATCGTCCGCGGTACCTTTTCTTTTTTATATCAGGGACGTGAGCTCATGATCAAAAGAGGCTGCATTATTTCCCCAGCTTCTGTAATTCCTGCCCATATCTGTGAGCTTTTTGAGCTTATAAAAGCCAGAGAAGCCATAAGCATCAGCCGCTTATCCTCCAGGATATACACTGATCACAGGCCTGTTTGAAGAAACCATGGATTCTGAGGGAGAAAACAGTTTGTCCTTTGCAGCGGTCCGCTATATGAAGGCACATTATTCCGAAAAAATAACGGTTGAACATATGGCAAAGGCAGTCAGCCTGAGTCCTTCCCAATTTTCCAGACAGTTTAAACGCCAGACCGGTGTTCCGCCCTATGAATACCTGCTGTCTCTTCGTCTTTCCAAAGCAAAAGAGCTTTTAAAAACCACCGAACTTCCCGTTCACGAAATCGCCTGCCAATGCGGCTTTGGAGGAGAATCCAGTTTTATCAGCTTTTTTAAAAAACAGGAGGGCATCCCGCCTTTAAAATTCAGAACCGTTTTATTCTGATAAAAATTTTCTTTCTCTGGATGATTTTCCTGTAATTTAATATTTTTTTTATGATTTCATGTTTATTTTTTTTCCCATTCGTATTACAATAATAGCAAACAGTCATAATCAGACAACTTATCAAAGAAAGGGGAATTTATATGGCAAAAAAAGGTTGGGGAAAACTGGTCGCTTTAGCCGCCGTATCCGGAGCTGTGGCAGCCGGTGTTTCCTATGTACTCCAGTATAAGACCTATCACAAAGAGCTGGAAAAGGATTTCAGGGAATTTGAAGAAGATGAGGATAGTGAATTAAAAAAAGATGGATCTGAAGACAGTACCTTTGAATCAGCGAAAGTAAACCGCAATTATATTTCTCTTACCTCCAGCAAAGACGAATTTAAAGTAGCTGCCAAGGATATGGCTCAGGCTACAAAAAATGTGCTCCGAGACGCAGGAAGCCTGTTCTCTGATACGGCCCATGAGGCTGTATCTGCCGCTGTGGACACCGCACATATAGCACTGAATTCCATGAAGTCAAAAAAAGAGGAATGGAAGGAGGAGCATGAAAAGGAGGATGAGCCCGAAGAGGTACACATGGAGGAGGACGGCTTCCTGGATGACGATTATGTAGACGATGATGATCTCTATGACTATGAACGTCTGGATGCCGAACCAGTCTATACGGAAAAACAGCCTTCTGAGACCGAAGATGGGGGTTCTTCCGAAGAAGATGATGAAACAGAGGATGTAGTTTCAGTAGAACTTGCAGAAGATGAAGAGGGAACCATTCTCACTGAGGATGATGAGTCGCTGGTTTAGGTTTATATACGGGACAAAGCTATTTTCAGGCTTTGTCCCTTTATTTTCCCCTTATACTTCCCACCCCAGCAGGTTCATCCACATCACTTGACCAGCCTGTTCCTCGCTGATCAGATAGCCATGGCTCTGGGCATCGGCAGACATAAGCTGATACTCTTTCTCCTCCTCCATCCAGATCCAGCGGGTATTGATCACTGTCGCCCCTTCTGATGCCGCCATATACCAGTGGGATACCGTTCCGTCTGCACCGGTAGTTTCATAGGAAATTTCCCCTTCTAATAAATCATTTTTAAAATTCCCCTGCTTTACTGTTTTAGCCATCTCTCCCTGAGGCACATTTTCATAATAACAGTATCCTGTGCTTCCATAGCCCGTCATCCTGCCGTCTCTCCAGATTCCATAGGAATAATTGTAACGGGGGCTGTCTACATTGATAAACTGAAGAGCCAGACATTCCCCCCTGGGCTTTCCATCTTTAAAATAACCATAAAATACCGTTCCCGGCATGGTAAATACCATTCCTTCTCCCTCGATCTGAGCAGTAAAGCCAGATGGTGTGTACAGATACCGTGTTCCTCCCATTGTCTCATAAAACAGGTCTGCCAGAACGTCCTGCTCTCTGTCCATGAGCCGGGCCGCCTGTTCCAGATCCAGGCTTTCAAGGGAAGAAAAAACCGCCTCTGCCGCGTCAAGCTGCTCTGCCGTAAGGCTTAGTTCTCCAAAAACAGTCTCCGAACCGGTCGGATTTTCTTCATTCTCTTTCACTGCGCCCTGCTTATTTACCGGCTCCACCTCTCTGACCGATTCGCTTTGCATCCGGGCATTTTGGCGATTCTCTGTCATTCCCATCAGTCCACTTACCGGCAGCACCACTGCATACAGCACTGCAACAGCAGCCCATAACCTGTATCGTTCCTTTCTCTTTCTCTTCATCTTGCGCTCCTTTCTCTGCTTTCCTCAGGCTCTCTGTCCATGTACTCATTTCCAGGCTCTTGCCAGACGCATACAGCCCTCCTGTATTTCCTTTTCCTTTAAATTGGCATATCCCAAAATCACTGTAGACGGCACCAGATCCTTATTTTCCCCTATCACGGCTTCCGACATGCCATAAACCCGTACGCCCTCACCGGCAGCCCGTTCGATCAGCTCTTTTTCCGGCATCTGCCCTTTATGTGTGAGAAGCACATGGATCCCCGCATATTCTCCCCTGATCCAAAACATATCTTCCAGTTCTTTAAGACCGCTTAACAGAGCGTCATGCTTCCCCTTATACACGGCCCGCATCCGGTTTAAATGGCGCTCATAATACCCGCCTGTAATAAAATGATACAGCACCTTCTGATCGATCCGTGAAACCGTACAGGCATAAAATCCGGCCTGGCTCCGATACCTTGAAAGGAGCTCTCCAGGAAGCACCATAAATCCCACGCGGATCGCCGGGGCAATGGAACGTGAAAATGTCCCCATATAAATGACCCTCCCCCCCTGGTCCATGCCCTGAAGTGCGGGGATCGGACGTCCTTTATAGCGGAATTCACTGTCATAATCATCTTCGATCACATACCTGTTTTCTCCTCTGTAAGCCCAGCTTAAAAGCTCCTGTCTGCGCTTTACAGGCATGACGATCCCTGTGGGATACTGATGGGACGGCATTACATAAGCAGCCTGAGTTTTGCTCTGTTCCAGATCCAAAACATCCATGCCATACCGGTCCATTTTTACGGGAACAACTAGATGTCCCAGGCTCTTTAGTACCCGGTAAGCCTGACGATAGGTTGGATTTTCCAGGGCAATTCCCGTCTCTCTCCCCAAAAGCTGCGACAGCAGCATGAGAAGATACTCGCTTCCTGCTCCAACCAGGATCTGCTCCGGACGGCAGCTTACCCCTCTGGCCGAGTGAAGATAATCGCGGATCGCTGCTCTGAGCTCATATTCTCCCTGCGGATCCCCCACGGCAAACATTTCCTTATTATCGTCCACCAGCGTATTGCGGCTTAACCTGCGCCAGGTATTAAAGGGAAAGCTGTCCAGATCAATACCTCTGGTGGAAAAATCCACAGCATACGGCATTTCTTTTTCAGATCTGTTTTCCGCAAATTCCTCATCTGCATTTTTTTCCACCCGAACCAGTTCTTCGATCCTGCATACAAAGTATCCTTTACAGGGCAGCGCTTCGATATACCCCTCAGAAAGAAGCTGTTCATAAGCCATTTGAGTGGTACTGCGGCTGACCTTCAGATTTTCTGCCAGAATCCGTGTAGAAGGAAGCCTGCTTCCTGCAGAAATCCGCCCGCTCTGTATCTCTTCCTTCATATATTGGTAAATCTGTTCATACAGAGGAAGTCTGCTCTGATTATCAATAGGCACCATCAGTTCCATCATTTTCTCCTTTCATCAGGGACGTACAGAAAAAGGCCCCCTGTTTCCAGAGAGCCTCCTCCTGCTTTTTCCGGCAAAGCCGATTTTATTCTTTTTATAAAATCTTATCGTTTCTCACACAGCTGCTGCATTATTTGGGAAGCTTAAAGGAGCTCTTTAATGAAACAATCCGGTTAAATACAGGCTTTTCCTTTGTGCTGTCCTTGCAGTCCACGCAGAAGTAACCATTGCGCACGAACTGGAAGCTGTCATAGCTTTCTGCCTCTCCCAGTGCAGGCTCTACATAGCAGTCCGGCAGTACGGTCAGTGAATTGGGATTTAAGTTCAGGCTTCCGTCTTCATTTAACTTGCCCTTTTCCTCATCCACAATATTTTCATACAGACGGCACTCTACCTTCTTTGCAGTAGGAACGGCTACCCAGTGGATGGTTCCCTTTACCTTTCTTCCCTCAAAACCGGAACCGCTCTTTGTCTCAGGATCATAGGTTCCATGTACCACTGTCACATTTCCATCTGCATCCTTCTCACAGCCGGTGCACTTTACAAAATAAGCGCCCATCAGGCGGACTTCATTTCCGGGGAACATGCGGAAATATTTCTTCGGAGGCTCTTCCATAAAGTCCTCTCTCTCAATATAAAGCTCACGGCCAAAGGGAACCTTACGGCTGCCAAGCTCAGGATTTTCCAGATTGTTCGGCACATCCAGCTCTTCCATCTGACCCTCAGGATAATTGTCGATCACCAGCTTTACAGGGTCAAGCACAGCCATCATACGGGCTTTTTTAAGCTTTAAGTCCTCACGGATGCAGTATTCCAGCATCGCATAATCTACCGAGCTGTTTGCCTTGGAAACGCCTACCAGCTCCACAAAACGGCGGATAGACTCCGGTGTGTATCCTCTTCTTCTTAACGCTGCAATGGATACCAGACGGGGATCATCCCAGCCGTCCACAATATGATCCTCAACCAGCTTCTTGATATAACGCTTACCTGTAACTACATTTGTAAGGTACAGCTTGGCAAACTCGATCTGGCGGGGCGGATTCTCAAACTCGCATTCCTTTACGACCCAGTCGTAAAGAGGTCTGTGATCCTCAAATTCCAGTGTACAGATGGAATGGGTAATATGCTCAATGGCGTCCTCAATGGGATGGGCAAAGTCATACATGGGATAAATGCACCACTTATTTCCCGTATTGTGATGCTCCATATGAGCCACACGGTAAATAACCGGGTCTCTCATGTTGATATTGGCTGAAGCCATGTCGATCTTGGCACGGAGCACCTTTTCACCGTCCTTGTACTTTCCTTCCTTCATCTCCTCAAAAAGGCGCAGGTTTTCTTCAACGGAACGGTTTCTGTAGGGGCTTTCCTTACCGGGATTGTTAAAGTCGCCGCGGTACTCTCTGATCTCCTCTGCGGAAAGATCGCATACAAAGGCCTTTCCCTTCTTAATCAAGAAGACAGCGCATTCATACATCTTTTCAAAATAATCGGATGCAAAAAACAGACGGTTCTCAAAATCAGCACCCAGCCACTTCACATCCGCCTTGATGGATTCTACAAACTCTACCTTTTCCTTTGTAGGATTGGTATCGTCAAAACGGAGATTAAAGGTGCCGCCGTACTTCTGAGCCAGTCCGTAATTTAAAAGAATGGACTTAGCGTGTCCGATATGAAGATAGCCGTTTGGCTCCGGCGGAAAACGGGTATGGACATTATCATAAACGCCCTCTGCCAGATCTTTGTCAATCTCCTGTTCTATAAAATTCTTGGAAACAGTTTCTTTCTCCTCTGTCTCCAATACCATGTCTTTTTCTGCCATGATTGCTCCTCCGTACATTTCTCTTCCATCATGGAACCCAAATGATTCCCGTGTATTGAATAATCATATCACATTTTTTTCAGGGAGAAAAGAGGGAAACGTTAAGAAATAAGAATCCCTGACACTTAAGACTGGAAATTTTTTCTTTCGTCTGCTATACTAAATCAACGTGCAAAAGTGATTGAACTATTTCAATCCGGAAAGGAGCATCTATGAAAAAAGCAGCTGGATTTGCCCTGATAAAAACAATCCCTGTTTTTCTGGGATATATTTTTCTTGGAATTGCCTTTGGCCTCCTTCTCCAAAAGGCCGGTCTTGGAGCCGGCTGGGCCTTTCTCATCAGTCTCTTTGTCTATGCCGGTTCCATGCAGTTTGCCCTTATAGGGATTCTCACAGAAAGGCTGAGTTTTGCCGCAACAGCCATCATAACGCTTTTGATCAACAGCCGACACGCATTTTATGGCCTGACCTTTATTGAACGTTTTCGTAAAATGAAAGCAGCCGGCCCCTATATGATCTTTTCCCTTACAGACGAAACGTATTCCATCCTATGCTCCGCCAAAAAGCCGGATAATTTTACAGACCGTGAATGGAAGCTTTCGTCCCTTTTTATCTCCCTTTTTAATCACTGTTACTGGGTGGCCGGTTCGCTGGCAGGAGCCCTCATCGGACAATTTCTTCCATTTGACACCACAGGCATTGATTTTGCCATGACTGCTCTCTTTATTGTAATCTGTGTCAACCAGTGGCGGGAAACACGCTGTCATCTGCCGGCTAAAACAGGTTTTTTCTGCGGTATGCTCTGTCTGGCTCTTTTCGGCCCCTCCGGCTTTATCCTGCCGCCCCTTATTGCCGTATCAGCCCTGCTTCTTATATTCAGGCATACCATACAAAGAAATATGGAGGATTTCTCATGATACATTCTTCGCAAAATACTTCCTATATAATCATCACCCTTTTGATCTGTGTTCTGTGCACCCAGGCAACCCGCTGGTTTCCTTTTCTTCTTTTTGGAGGGAAACGGCAGCTTCCGGAACTGATCCGCTATCTGGGAACCGTGCTTCCTCCGGCCATCATGGCGGTCCTGATCGTCTACTGCTTAAAAGGCGTCACTCCCCTAACCTGGCCCCATGGGCTTCCTGAGCTGATCGCATCCGCTGTGACAGCAGGTGCACACCTTTGGAAAAAGAATACTTTAATCAGCATTTTTACAGGAACTTTATGCTATATGATCCTGATACAAAAAATTTTTTAATTTTTTTAAAAAAAGTATTGCAAAATACAAAAACATATGATATTATATCGAAGTCGCGTGAGACAAGAGTTCTTACGGGACAGAAAAAGAAAGTTGCTACTGTGGCTCAGTCGGTAGAGCGTCGCATTGGTAGTGCGGAGGTCACGGGTCCGATTCCCGTCAGTAGCTGTGAAAAACCCTTGTGTTTGCAAGGGTTTTTTCTTTTATCAAAAATTCCCGGTACAAAACCGGGCAAAATTCCCATCGGCAGCCGTCACAGTAATTGACTGATGTTGATAGACAGATCGGCGTAGATTCCCACCTTGATATTACTTTCAAAAGGAAAAATAATGGGAGCAAACTCTGACGGATCCTGTTCATTCAGATATACTGTCGTACATTTTTTTAACGGATCAACAATCCAGTATTCCCGGACTCCAGACTCCAGATACAGGGAAACCTTATGGGCGTAATCCATCCGACGGCTTCCGGGTGATACTACTTCTACGATAAAGTCAGGAGCTCCAGAACATCCGCGGTCTGTCAGCTTGTCGGGATCACAGATGACGGAAATATCCGGTTCCACCCAGTTTTTATCATCAGCGTCCAGATTAACTGCAAATGGAGCGGGATAGACCTTACAGCCGCCCTTTTTTGATTCAATATGTTTTTTTAAAAGATAGAGAATACCGGAAACAATCTCCTGATGAATCCTGCTTGGCGGAGCTATATCATAGAGCTGTCCGTCAATCAGTTCAGACCGACATCCTTCAGGCAGCGCCCAGTAATCCTTTGAGGTATACCGTTCTTTCAATAATGGCATAAAACCATCCTTTCTTTATGGGAAGACAATGATGTTGATACCTCTATACAATAACATAAACATTGCATATTGTACAGGTATGCCCTTCCCAAACGCTGCATATGCCGCGGCCTGCTTTGCTCACACAATCCCCTCAAAACTTTCCCTCAGGGTTTTACAGGATTTCCCAAACTTTTCCATCTCCTGTTCCGACAATGAAAGCTCCAAAACACGCTGGACTCCATTTTGATTGATAATGCAGGGAACGCCTGTATAGATGTCTCTCTGACCGTAATCTCCCCGAAGCATAGCAGATACGGTAAGGACACTGTGCTCATCTCCCAAAATAGCCTTGGTAATTCTGGTAAGAGCCATTCCAATGCCGTAATAGGTGGCCTGTTTTGCCTCGATAATCCGATACGCTGCCGTCCGCACCTCTTCTTCAATATGATCCAGACAGCTTCTCAACTCATTTTTCCCATTTTTTCCCAACTCTAAAATAGGCTTGGTTGCAAGAAAGGCCTGACTCCAGGGAACAAATTCGCTGTCTCCATGCTCTCCCATTACATACGCATGGACATTTCTGGGATCAACCCTCAAATATCCTCCCACCAGATACCTAAGACGTGCCGTATCAAGAGCCGTTCCGCTTCCCAGAACCCTTCCGGGATTAAATCCCGACAGTACACAGGTAATCCTTGTCATAATATCCACCGGATTGGTAGCCACCAGAAAGATACCGTTAAAGCCAGAGGAAATCACGGGTTCTATAATCGAACGGAAGACCTCTGTATTTCGCCTTAAAAGATCCAGACGGCTTTCTCCCGGCTTCTGGGCCACTCCCGCCGCTATGACAACAATATCTGCATCACGGCAGTCCTCATAATTTCCTGCTGATATTTTCATATTGGAAGCTGCAAACGCAAGCCCGTGGTTTAAATCCATGGCTTCTCCCTCCGCCCTTGTCTTGTTGATATCGATCAGCGTTAATTCATCGCAGACAGACTGGTTTAAAAGACTGTAAGCATAACTCATACCCACCATTCCCGTTCCGACAACTGCCACTTTTCTTTTATCCGACCTCATGCAAAGCTCCTTTCCAGATTTAAAAAAGAAGATACCTCATTCAATAAATGGTATCTCCTTTTCATAATGATTTTATGCTTATCTGGACAGCTTTCGTTCCATTAGTTCTCCGTTGCTGCTGTAGGTCACAGCCGTTTCCCTGCTTATAACTCCCTGGCGGAACAGGCGGATCAGGCTGTTGTCCATGGAAATCATTCCCTCCTCCTGAGAAGTGGCGATAATGCCGTCAATCTGATGGATTTTGGATTCGCGGATCATATTGCGGATCGCATTATTTAAAAACATGATCTCAAAAACAGGCTGTACGCCTCCATCTACAGTAGGTACTAGCTGCTGGGAAATGACCGCATTTAAAACCATGGAAAGCTGGGTGCGGATCTGCTGCTGCTGAGCCGGAGGAAAAGCGTCAATGACACGGTCAATGGTATTGGCCGCGCCGATGGTATGAAGGGTAGACAAGATCAGATGGCCTGTCTCTGCAGCCGTCATTGCGATGCTGATAGTCTCATAGTCACGCATTTCTCCCAGCAGGATCACATCCGGAGCCTGACGCAGAGAAGCTCTCAGGCCGGTTACATAGCTGCTTGTATCCGTAGCGATCTCACGCTGCGTTACTACGCTCTTTTTGTGGCGGTGAAGATACTCAATGGAATCTTCCAGGGTAATCACATGTGCTTCTCTTGACTCGTTAATGGCGTCAATGATACAGGCCAGCGTGGTGCTTTTGCCGCTTCCCGCCGGCCCTGTAACCAGCACCATTCCCTTCGTCATCCTTGAAACATCCATAATCTCCTTTGGAAGATGCAGCGCATCCGCATCCGGAAGCTCAAATCGCACAACACGGATAACGCCGGCCAGAGAACCTCTCTGACGGAAAATATTGGCGCGGAAACGCGATACCCCCGGTACTGCAAAGGAAAAATCATCATCTCCCTCATTTAATACACGTTCTTCGCTCCGGCCGCCGGCCAGCTCATAGATCTGACGGATCATATCGTCCATTTCATCCGGCATGATCTTCTCTGTTCCCTCGCAGATGATCCTGCCGCCAATCTTATAGGAAAAAGGACGGCCCGGTATCAAAAAGATATCAGCTGCCTCCTGCTCCACTGCCGCTGTAAGAAGCTCCATTACCTTCATATCGTTTCCTCCTTATTATGTACCCGAACGATCTTTGCCGTCCCAGACCTTCACTGTATCATCAATTTCATATTCACCGCTGTCATATACATACCAGGACCGGATCTCATACCGTTTGTCCCCCTCTTTTAACTCCAGATCAATGTGCAGGGACTCTCCCCGCTCCATGGGAATTTCTGTAAAAATAAGGCCGGTCTGCTCATCATAACCATTTCCCGGCTTGGCCGCCAGAGCCTCCAACTTTTCCTCTAAAGACCGCCCTGCCATCTGCTGCAGCATCCGGTCTGATCCAGCCAGCCACTGCTGTCCTTTGGAATCTGCTTCATAAAATTCCTTTGCAGCCTGAGCGCCCCTCTCTGCCAGCTCCAGATCGCCTCTGGCACTGCTTAAAGAAAGAAGGCCGAAGGTAGACAGACAAAGCACGATAAAGATCAGGATCAGCGATGACAGCCCTATATTCACTTTATTTCTGGATGTTTGTTCCGCCATGGCTTATTTCCTCCCGCTTCTTTTTTCAAGGCTCATACTGGCTGCCTTCCAGGCTGTAGATCACAGTACCGTCTGTTTCTTTATCCCTTTTTGTCACATCCACCCGGATCTGCTTCATAGAATCATCCATTTCTACTGTGATCTCTGCCTCATAGGCCAAAACAGCTCCTGACTCTGCCGCCTCCCTTTGCGTATATGCCTTCCAGTCCTTATCCCAGACCGTCTGAAGCTCTTCCTCTCGTTTCCCGGATTTCAGCTCTTCCATCAGGCTCTGGGCCGCAAGCACAGCATGATTCAGATCATCTGCCTTCCGGCTCAACCGGTCTGCTCCTGCAAATACAGAAACACAGATGGAGGCACAGACAATAAAAAAACCGACGACTGCCAGCATCTCCATCAAAAACGGTCCTGAACCGGACCCGCTTCTTCTGTTCATCCTTCTATCCCCCCGCTTTCCGACTCACCAAAAACAGGATTTTCAGCCAGACTGCCGCTTCTAAGAGAAAGAGACAGAGTTCCCCCGTTCTCCCCTTCCGTACGGATATGGAGAACATTTCCCTCTCTGGAAAAAGACAGTCCTTCACATTCCAAAATTTCCAGACCATCCTCCAGTCCAAGGCCGCTGCCGGTATCAGTAAAAAGCTCCCTGATACTGCCGTCCAGCCAGTAAATCCAGGTCACATAATCTGTCCCGCCAATCTGCTGGCGAAGCTCCAGCACCTGCGTTCCTTCTATTTCTTTTATGTCTGTCATCCCGGCACGGTCTCCCTGACGCACCTTATTTGCTATATAGCTTAAGGCAGTGGAGCTGCTGAAATTTTTATCGCTTCTGGCAGTGATATTTTCATACACGCGGCTTCCTGTCAGCACGGTAAAAAGAGCGCTTAAAATAAATACCAGAAACAGCAGCATGGTAAAAAGGCCGCCCATCAGCTGACCTCTTTTCCCCGTTTTCCGCTCCATACGTTTCCCTCCTATTCCATAACAGGCACTACTGTGATATCCGGCATCACATTGGAGGCAAAGCCATCATAAAACACATTGTATTTTTTCCGGTTGATCATTACCCCGTAATGCTCCTCCAGATACTCGATACTTGGCGGATATCTCCCCTCAATGGCATAGCACTGTACACTTGCTCTTGCTATGGCCTTTTTCAGGGTTTCCTGATCTCTGGCTGTGGTTCTCTCTCCAAACTGTACAGAGAACAGGGTAAAAAACAGGATTGCTGCCATCATAAGGAGCATCGAGCCGATCATGCCCGCAAGGCCCCGTCCTCTTCGGTCCTGCCCGCGTTTTACTCTCATATCCAGCTCCTCCTAACCGATTGCAGAAAGCACGCCTACCAGAGGCAGCATCACGGAAAGCAGCACCAGTCCCACTGATACAGCCAGCACAGCTACGATCGTAGGCTCAAACCGGGTGATCATTCCGTCAATGGCAGAATCCGCCATTTCCTCATAATCCCCGGAAATTTCCTCCATTACCTGATCCAGATGGCCGCTGCGGCTTCCCACCTTAATCATCTGAATATAAAAACCGGAAAAAAGCCCTGCTGCCTTCATGGCGTCATAGTAGCTTTCTCCCTCTTCCAGACGTCTGGAGCAGTCATCGATCTGACCGGCCACTGTTTCATTTTCAGCCAGCTCTTTGGCTAATTCCATACTCTTTTCCAGTTCCAGCCCGCTCTTTAAGGTCAGAGCCAGCACAGAGGTAAAGCGGCGCAGCGCAACTGCTCTGGCAATACGGCTGCGGTTTTTTACTGCTGCGACGCCCTTTTCCACCAGTGAAAAACGCTTTCCGAAACGGGCAGCAATCCATATCACGGCCGCAGCTGCACCAGTTACAGCTGCCAGAACCAATGCTGCGCCGCTTAAAATACCTCCCAGACGGATTGCTGCTGCAGCCGCAGGCGGAAGGCTGGCTCCCAGCTGCTCATATACCCTTGAAAACACCGGCATTACCTTTGTAAAAAGCACGAATAGAACCACTAACAGCATGAGAATCATCATTGCGGGATAAGTGGCCGCATTTTTTACCGCCTTTAAAAGCCTGGCTTCTTTCTCATAATAATCAGAAAGGGATTTCATCATCTGATCCAGCGTACCTGTCTGCTGCCCCAGTCTGGCCATACGGACGATATAGGGGGGAAACACGCCTGTATCCTCCAGCACCTTAAAGAAAGGATCTCCAAGTTCTGCGCCCTCTGCCATATAAAGAAGCATGGCCTTTTCTTTTTCCTCTGCCGCATCCTCTGCCATGATCGTCAGCCCTTCCTCCAAAGGCACAGCCGCCTCCAGCAAAAGGGCAATCTGTAAGCAGAAGGCGGACAGCTCCTCATAGGAATACCGATCGTATTTCTCCCCCTGTTTTTCCATTTTCTCTGTCCTCCTGACTAATAGCTGTATTTCGCCTGGTAATTGGCTCCGTTTCCTATATACTGCATAATCTCCTGGCTCTGGTTGCCGGAGGATGCAAAGGTCGGATCCATCAATTTCCAGCTGGTTCCGTCAAAATAAATGATATTGTCCACCCAGCCCTGGCCTTCCAGATATACATTGATCCAGGCGTGATACAGGTTTCCTGTATATCCCACCACCAGCTTGGTGGGAATGTCCTGAGAACGGAGCATAGCCGTCATAAGAGCCGCATAGTCAAAGCAGATTCCTTTTTTCTGGGCCAGCACCAGATCCACATTGGGAAGATAGCCGGACTGTACGGAACTGGCCTTTGCCGTATCATAAGTCAGATTCTTAACCACATAGTTGTAAACAGCCGATACCACGCCAAGCTGATCTGTAACGCCTGCCGAAAGCTCTGCTCCCTTTTGAACTGCCGCACTGGCAGAATTAAAATTCACATACTGGTTGGGATACAAAAAAGGACCGAAGGGATTGGAAATGGATACGTCCAGATTCTGGCTGAAGGCCTGGGAATACTGATTCCCCTGAATATTTTCAAACACCTTTACCTGATAGGAGCCGTTTCCCTCCGAAAGAGGAAAAACTTCATAAACACCGCTGTTATTTAAATCATATGTATATGTTTCTGAACCGTTTTTGGAAATCTGAACCTTAATTTTTCCTACACTGCCGGTATATTTCACCATTAGATAGCCCTCAGATGTATTGGACGCATCCAGAGTGGCCTTATCATTTTTATATACCGTCACACCGGAAGCAATGGGAGTACGCACATAGCTTCCGGCAGGCTTATCATACAGCGGCACCTGTGTATCCTCGATCACTGCTGTCTGAGACGCTTTTGCCGGAAATGCTCCAAAAAGGCCACAGACACCTACCACAGCGGCTGTCAGAACCGCTGCCCCGGAAATGTTTCTTCTGTTTTTTCGGATTCTCTCCATTCTTTCTTCCTCTTTCCAAACTGCTATTTTGCCAGCCTCTGGCGGACAATCTCATAGGCCAGAACACCTGCTGCCACAGAGGCATTTAACGAATCAATATCTCCCTTCATGGGAATGGAAGCTGTCATATCACAGTGCTCCCGAACCAGCTTGCTGACGCCCTCGCCTTCATTTCCGATCACAAGGCCGATGGGGCCTGTAAGATTCATGCGGTACATCACGTCCCCGCCCATATCGGCGCAGACAAACCACAGCCCCTTTTTCTTAAGATCCTCCATCACTGCGGTAAGGTTCGTCACCTTTGCCACAGGGGTATAATTAAGCGCACCGGCTGAAGTCTTGGCCACCGTGGCAGTCAGCCCCACTGCCCTGCGCTTTGGGATAATGACGCCGTGAGCACCAGCCAGATTGGCTGTACGGATAATCGCTCCCAAATTATGGGGATCCTCAATGCCATCCAGCAAAAACAAAAAGGGCGGCTCTCCTTTTTCCTCTGCCAGCTTAAGCATATCCTCCACCTGGGCGTATTCATAGGCAGCCGCATAAGCAATCACTCCCTGATGCTTTCCCGTCTCAGAAAGCTGATCCAGACGCTCCTTAGCCACATAGTTGATAATTGTGTCGTGTTTTTTCGCTTCCCTTACGATGGTGCGCACCGGGCCGTCCTGGCAGCCATCCAGAACAAACAGCTTGTCAATGGTCTTTCCGGAACGAAAGGCCTCCAGCACTGCATTGCGTCCCTCTATGGTCAGTTCTTCGTATCTCATGAAATGTTTCTCCTTTATATTTCCTCAAAGGCTCCTATTTTTTCAAGCCCCAGGCTGATCAACTCTGCAAGACGCTCAAATCTCTCTTCCAGAAACAGCCAGCCCACCAAAGCCTCCATGCCTGTAGCAGTACGGTAATCTGCCATAGTAGCGTGTTTTGCCATGGTAACGGATTTGGCATTGCGCCCCCGTTTATAGACCGCGTGCTCCTGAGGCGTAAGCTCCTCTTCAATGGAGCGGATAAGCTGTGCCTGCGTGCCTGCGTTTACCAGCATCGCGCTTCGTTTATGCATCTTATTTACCTGCATACTTCCACGGTTAATTACTCTGGCGCGGATCATCACCTCATACACCGCATCTCCAATGTAAGCAAGAACCAACGGAGAATAGGAACCGGCATCTACCGGTTCCAGTCTCATGGTCTTTTTATAGTATGCAAGGAAGTCCTTTAATGTTATGCTCTCTTCCACTTTACGCCCTCTCTGGTATCCTCCAGCACGATTCCCATATCCAGAAGCTTTCCGCGGATCTCATCGGCAAGAGCAAAGTTTTTCTCTTTTCTGGCCTGCTGTCTGGCTGCGATCATGGCTTCGATCTCCTCGTCCAGCACCTCTGTCTTCCGCTCTGTGATAATACCAAGCACCTCGCACAGACGTGAAATCAGATCTTCAAGGCCCTTTACATAAGCTGCGGTGGAATCAGCATCTGCTGTAGAGTTAGCAAGCTTTACCAGCTCAAACACAGCGGAAACCGCATCCGCCGTATTAAAATCATCCTCCATGGCAGCCTCAAATTTCTCTCTGAGCCTGTCAGCCTCTGCCATTTTCTCTGTCTCGGCTGCTGTCATATCACCGGCCTGAGCCTTTGCCTTCAGTTCCCGCAGCTTATCCATGCAGGTCATAATGCGTTCCAGGCCGTTTTTGGAAGCCTCCATCAGCTCGGCACTGAAATTAAGAGGACTGCGGTAATGGGCGCTGAGCATGAAGAAACGCAGTACCTGCAGATCATATTTCTCCGCAATATCCCGGACAGTGAAGAAATTCCCAAGGGATTTGGACATCTTCTTATTATCAATATTTAAAAAGCCGTTGTGCATCCAGTATGCGGCAAAGGGCTTATCATTGGCGCACTCACTCTGTGCAATTTCATTTTCATGGTGAGGGAAGATCAGATCCTCGCCCCCTGCATGGATATCAATGGAATCTCCCAGATAGCGCTTTGCCATCACAGAGCACTCAATATGCCAGCCCGGACGGCCCTGGCACCATGGAGACTCCCAGTAAGGCTCTCCCTCTTTCTTGGGCTTCCAGAGCACAAAATCATTAGGGTCTTCCTTGCCTTCTTCACCCGTTACCTTAATCTCACGAAAGCCAGACTGAAGCTCATCTAGGTTTTTGTGGGACAGCTTGCCGTATTCTGCAAAGGAACGCGTCTTAAAGTACACCGTGCCGTCCTCTGCCACATAGGCGTGTCCCTTGTCGATCAGGGTCTGGATCATATTGATCATTCCCTGAATCTCCTGAGTTGCCTGCGGATGTACCGTAGCAGGCTCCACATTCATATCCTTCATATCCTTTTTGCACTCTGCAATATAGCGCTCGGAAATAATATGGGCATCTACGCCTTCTTCATTGGCCTTTTTGATGATTTTGTCGTCCACATCCGTAAAGTTGGAAACAAATTTCACCTTATATCCCTTGTATTCAAAATACCGGCGCACAGTGTCAAACATGATCATGGGACGGGCATTTCCGATATGGATCAGATTGTATACCGTAGGGCCGCACACATACATTTTCACCTCTCCCGGTGTAATCGGCTTAAATTCTTCTTTTCTCCTGGTTAATGTATTAAATATTTTCATACGATTTCTCCTCGCTTATGATCATTCAGAAACACTGTTCACTTCTGCTCGCAGCCGCAGCCTGAGCAGCCCGGACAGCCTTCTGTCATTATTTTATTATCATAGCAGTAATCCGCTGTTTCCGTCAATAATGTAATTGCCTGAGAAGCAATTCCCTCTCCGCTTCCCGTAAATCCCAGCCCCTCCTCTGTAGTGGCTTTTACGCTGACTCTGGACGGATCCAGATGAAGGGCCTCTGCAATATTCTCTTCCATCTGAGGACGGTAGGAGGCCAGCTTTGGCCTCTGAGCGATGATCGTAGCATCAATATTTTCAATCACATAGCCCTTTTCCTCCAAAAGTGCACCTACCTTACCCAGAAGCTCTATGCTGGAAATCCCCTTATAAGCAGGATCTGTATCCGGAAAATGCTGTCCGATATCTCCCAGAGCCGCTGCCCCTAAGAGCGCATCCATCACGGCATGGATCAGCACATCTGCATCCGAATGGCCTAAAAGCCCCTTTTCATAAGGTATCTCCACGCCTCCCAGAATAAGCTTACGGCCCTCTGTGAGCCTGTGAACATCATAGCCTTGTCCGATTCTCATGTTTCTGTCTCCTCTATTTCGTTCTTTTGATCACAATTCTTTTTAACAGTTCATATTACCGGCCGGAACAGCCGTATTATATCCCCATTCGGATCTGCCGCGAAATGCACTCTGCCCGCAGATCTGTCTGAGTACCGCAGAATTCTCCATCCACATGAATGGGAAGAGGGGCGTCTGTGTGAATGGAAACCTCTCTGCATTCAAACATCCGTGCTCCCTTATGCTTCTTAAAACGGCCGGTCAAAGCCTGCAGCATCACAGGGATCAGCCGTTTTCTGGAAGAATGGCTTACCACACAGACATTCATCCTGCCGTCGCTTCCGTCTGCTCTGGGAGCAAAAACAAAACCGCCTCCCTCTGATGGCTGAATGTGACAGGATATAAACAGGATATGATTAAATTCCACTTTTTTTACACCATCCAAAAGGATATATCCCCGGCTGGACCGGCATCCTGCCGCCTGGCAGAGTCCAAGAAGAAAACAAAAAAGTTTTCCAAGACCCAGCCGCCCCATAATGCCCCGCAGCCTGGAAGCGGATGCCGCACAACACACAGCAGCATCAAATCCCATACCGGCGCTTACCATAAATCTCCGATGAGAAATCTCACTGGAACCAAGAGAGAGCACCCCGTAATCTACCATTGAAAAATGTCTGGGATACAGCTGTTTTTTCAGACAGCGTACGGTACGTTTGGGAATGTGGAGACAGCGGGATAAATCATTTCCCGTGCCTGCCGGAATATAACCCAGATCAAAAATCCCATGAAGGACAGCTCCATCAAGAACCTCATTGACCGTTCCGCTTCCGCCGACCACGATCAACAGGCCTGGCTGGCGTTTCTTCTCCGTCAGTTCTCTGGCAGCAATCCTCGCATCACCGACGCTGCCGGTAAGTACCGCTTCATATTCAATATTGTGCAGATCCATATAGCAGGCAATGGCTTTCCACACTCTCCTGCCTCTGCCGGAGCCTGCACTGGGATTTACAATAAAATAGTACATAGGGGCGTAGGGTCCTTTCCTTTCGTCCACACAGCGGAAAGCACAAGCCTGCGCCCGTCCGCCGATGGCAGCATCTACTCTGGAATAAGTATACCACGCCCGCCCCCAAATGAATATAAACCATTAAAAAATTTTCTATAAAATATCGAAAAAATAAATGCTCTCCCATCTCTGAAAATGCCGGAAAACCAGCAAAAATAAGGGCAAAAAAACTTTTTTAAAAAAAATTCAAAAAAGTGTTGACAATTACCACAATTTATCATATACTGTACAAGCAGTCGCGAGTGAGACAAAAACAAACAAGCGACACACTGGATACGGGGTCTTAGCTCAGCTGGGAGAGCATCTGCCTTACAAGCAGAGGGTCACAGGTTCGAGCCCTGTAGGCCCCATCCATTTCAATTAAATATGGCGGAATAGCTCAGTTGGCTAGAGCACACGGTTCATACCCGTGGTGTCGAGAGTTCGAATCTCCCTTCCGCTACTCTGAAACCCTTGAAGAATCAAGGGTTTCTTTGTTTTTGGTTTGAGTACCTTTGAGTACCTCAAATCGCTATCCTGCAATCTGCAATTCCATTTTCATTAACCAGCGCATTTTCAAAAAGTTGTGCTGTCTCCTGTTTCCCCATCCGATTGTAGCAGTAGTTGGAAAATGTTGTACGCTCATCCGTATGTCCTACTACTTTCCGAATTTCATTGATATTGATACCGCTGTCAATCAATGCGGATATATATGTTTTCCGCACCTTATGAAAACTCTTTTCCATAATGTCGCATTGTTTACAGTATTTTGAAATCCGGTACTTGATTGTACGGGTAGTCATTCTTTCTCCATTATTCAGAAACAAAAATTCTTTATTAGACCAGCCGTTCATCTGGTTGGATGCCCGAATCGCCTCAATGAGTTTGAGGGCCTGCGGAACCAAAGGAACCTCACGGATACCGGCATCAGTTTTTGCATTATCCACAACCGTCCGCTCTATTAGGCGAATATGTTCTAAATCGGAGTAATCATACACTTCTTCCTCCATCCTTTGAACATAGAGAACATTGCCTATTATATCCGAATCCTTGATAGCCGCCATCTCTCCCAAACGGAGACCTGTCAGAAATCCAAGAGGAACCGTAAGGGGAGCAGTATTCAGAGGATTATTATTAAAATCCTGCAAAGCTGCCTCTATAATTCTGGGTGTCTCATCTAAGAGAAATACTTGTGATTCATCATTCTTCTTGACAGTTTTTCTAAGCATTTTCTTTTGCAGTTTAATTTGACGGAATGGATTTTCCGAAATAATTCCAAGAGGATCAACGGCATAGTCTAACATCTGCCGTATCAGAATTGTCATGGTATAGTAGCAGGTCTTTGTCATATCATGTTGCTTAATCATCTTATGCGCCCACAGGTCTAATTCTGTTACTGTAAGCTCTATAATAGGCTTGTCTATGAGTTTTGGATATGGGAGATAGAATTTCTTCCAATCGCAATTAAAACGCCGTATGGACGCTGTGGCGCGTGTATGAGCGCCTTTCCATTCAATCCAGATGGGATATAATTCTCTAAGGGTCAATTCTTTCCCTTTTTCCTGCTTTTCCCAATCTTTATAAAAGTCAATGACAGCCTGCTTGATTGCTGTTTCCGAAGTTCTTTTCAGCTTTCGCCTCCCTTGCTTCTGGGGCTTGTCTGGCAGATATGTGTACCATTTACCGTCCTTCCCCTCATATATGTCATATCTGTGCAACGATAAATAATATTCTTCCTTCTTCATGTTGAGCACCTGTTGCACATCCTCGATGTTTAATATACCACTGGCAAGAGCCTCTTGCAAGACCGCCATATCCTTTGCACTTATTTTATTCATTTACGCCACCTTTTGGTGGTGTAAGGATTCAATAATATTTGATTTTGGAATTATGATTAGATTTTTGATTGATTTTTTGATTTGGAATTTTTATATGTAAAATATTTTGGAATAATATATGTTTTCAATATAATTGTTGTTTTGTGTTATTTTTTGTAGTTTTTATAATTGTTTGTTTTATTTAAGTGAAGCCCTACACCCTGTTTTTAATCTTTGAATGGAGAGTCAAATAAAATCTCCCCTGTCTCTATGTCTACTTCTGGTTCCCATTTTCTGTATTCATACAGAACATCTCTTTTTTGCCGAAGTTCTTTGATATGGGTATCTTCCTGTACCAGATTTGAAATCCCTATATCCCCACCATCAAACCATTTGATTTTGACATATTCATTTTCAAAATCCCAGTAAATGGAATCGGGATTCATTTTTCCCCTTTTTACCACTTTTGCGCGTTGCAATCCCTGAGAAGCATAGTATAAATGACCTCCCAGATTTTGGACACCTGCACCGAAACTTTTCGTAATGTATTTAGTAACATAAGCTGAGGCCGCCTGTAAATTTCTTACCGGTTCAATATCGCAAAATCCAAATTTTTGGCGGTAGGCTGGCCAGTCATAAATATGCATACCCTGTTTCAATTTTTTTCGTAAATACTGAGGGAGTTTTTCTTCTAAGGAAAATAATCTTAAATAATCCGGTGGAATACCTTTTAAAAATCCATGCATATGCCATCCACCCTTCTTGTGCTGTTCTGGAATTACCAGATACTTGATATTCAATCTCTGCTTTTTTCCATACTCTCGTATAAACCGTGAAAAATCCGTCCTAAATTTAGGGAGATTTTCTCTGTCATATTTTTCTGGATCAAGGGTAATTGTTAAAAACCAATCCCATTCGTTGCACAATGCCAATTCATACACTGTATTTCTGGCTCGAATCAAATTGTTTTCCAGTTTCTTTTCGTTGACAGTGTTCTTTTCAGCAGGAGCCGCCCTTCCATCACAAACACCACTCTGGCGCACCTTATAACAGTAGGTCAGCTTTTGTCTTTGTCCGTTATAGTCCTTTAAAATAGCTATGTTATTTTGATATGGCCTTGTACCTTCATAAATGGGATAGAATGTATTTTTGTCCATTTTGATATACCTTCTGTCACTTTATGATATTAAGTCAAGTAGAAGGCAGGCGGCAGAGCCGCCCACCATGCCGCCTTGCTTACGCTTCGCACGCAGGCGGCAGTTATCTCTGTACTGCTTTTTGAATATACTCATTTAATAATTCATGGTTCCTTACTTGCGGAACCACAAAGGGAGTAAAATTTGTTCCGTTGATAGTCAAATAGCCTGTACCT
The DNA here is from genome assembly GCF_057861365.1 of Enterocloster sp. NCBI lineage: Bacteria > Bacillati > Bacillota > Clostridia > Lachnospirales > Lachnospiraceae > Enterocloster > Enterocloster sp. The sequence continues at coordinate 322,477 of NZ_DBMACH010000001.1, read as the reverse complement.
TGTCGGCGGTTTGATTCCATCTGCTTTTTATAATCATGGAACATCATTTCTTTGCCTTCTTCTGAGAGGTTTCCCATAGCCATTACAAGGTTGATACAATCTCTTGACTGGATATAGGCTACATCAAGCCGTTGCATACATAGAAGCGCATGAACATTAAAAGAACGCCCCAGCATCAACAAGATAGCCAGCTTCTTTTTTTCTTCTTCAGCAACCTTCTTATCTAAACTGAGGATATAACTCGCCCATTCATCCCATACCAGCAATAGAAAATTCCGGTTATTATCTTTGCCAGATTGCCGGTTCAGAAAACAGTTGTAAAAATTATCCAGTCCTTTTTTACATTCTGCATAACGATAAAATCTTTCTGCACCTGCGAGAAAGGAAAAATCCGAATCCCCTTTGAAATCGCAGATAAAAAATTGACTGCTGGGGCATTTGAGGGAAATCCGTGCCAGTAAAATCTTTTCAGCATAGGTTTTTCCACTACCTGTGGTTCCGAATATGGCCCCATGAGGGGCCACATCCGTATCCCAGAGGATATATTTTTCTATGCCGTATTGTAGATATGCTTCGTTTAGAAACAGCTCACATTTCATCTTAGAAATTCCGGTCGTATGGGTTGAAGGCATTACTGTCGTTCATGTTGCTGTAAAGCCGAGTTGTCCTATATCGCAAGTAGCTTTCGTTTGTAATGGCTACGTCAATCTGGATATAGCGCCCCAAATCTTGAACCCCATCTACCATGATTGCAGGATAAGCCATTCCGTTGTAAAAGGTGGTAGTTTGAGTTATCCCCATTAGTTCACGGTTGTTCAAGCGTCGTTCCAACACGCTCTGAATGATTCCCATAGCCTCAAACGGGTCTGTTTTGACAGACGGCTCTTGTTTTCCGCACAGAAAATGAAAAATTGCCGCATTGCTCACAATGTCATGATGAACGGGGGCTTCAATCTGGCTGGGAGTAGAGGGGATACGCAAATGAAGCATATCGGCGGTCTCCGCAAGTATGGAAACCATGTTCGTCCTTAATAAATTGTAAGTGCTATTCAGAAATACAGGGTCGTAGCCAGTCTGTGTTGCCTCTGGCAGAGCAGGAGCAGCTTTTTTCTTGGGGAAGAAGCCTAATACAAACAGTGCCACGATAACAATACAGCCGACCGCTGTTGTTATGGTTTCCCAATTTGCGGAAAGCAGATATAGAATTCCGCTTAAAACTGTTGTGAGCGAGAATAGTCCAAACAGCATTAGAAAGGCGTGCATTGTCAGTTTCCAAAACTTTTTTTCGTTAAATAAATCGCATAAATACTCAATGTATTTCATCCAGAGATTCCAGAGATTCATGAGCGTCCTCCTTTAATTATCAGCTTTTCCGCCTTGCCAGAAACCTTAAAATCATTGTCTGATTTGTAGTATACCCCCACAAAACCTTCTGCTTCAACATAAATGACATCGTCAGCATTTTCAATCTCGTCATTTGTTATTATGGGAGCAGGCGTAGGAACTTTCACTGAAACTTTCTCGTATTCCGGTCGTCGAATCAAAATATAATTCGTTCCGAGCAACTTTTCAGTTCTCTGGTTGCCATTGTACTCATACCAGGGTCGGCTTTCCGCCAAAATTGCCCCTTTCGGGAACACCTGTTCCCAAGTTAAATAAATTTTCAATTTCTCACCTCCTTTAGAAAACAAAAAAATAGGCCATTCCCAGAAACCTCCGGAAAAAGCCTATTTATTCCAATAAAAAAGCAGAATCCTACGGTAATCTGAGAAAACATCATAAGATGTTAGCAAATGCTCGTTCGAGCTACTCAGCATTACCTGTGGAGTCCGCAAAGGTTATTTAATCGTTGTTCTTCGAAATTTACAAATCCGAAAAATCCCTTCTCTTAAAAAATATGATGATTTGCATGGCGAAGACATTTGTGATTGTTGTCCTTGTTCAACCAGTAAGCAGTAAGCCGCTAGTATACAACTACCACACCTATAGTGGCAGTTCCTACACAAAGAATAAATTTCTTTGGTATGAAAAATATATCACAAAAATCTTCTGGAAGCAAGTCTAAAAACATAAAAATTCTATAAAATCATAAGTTTTTTGTTTCACCAAAAAGTTCCTTTTGGGAAAGATAGTCCTTTAATATCAAATTTATAAATTGAGAGAAAGAGCGATCATCATTATCTGCCAGTTCTCTGATTGTTTCTACAACGGTAGAATCCAAAGTAATACTTACTTTTGTTTTTAAAGGTTTCATATTTAAGCAACTCCTTTTACTACAATATATCATTTTGTCATACTCAATATTGACAAGTAGGATAAAGTAAGATTACATATAAAACCATTAGGAGGACAGGTATGAAAATAACAAAATTAGTAGTAGTCACAGCAGCATTAACTTCTGTTATGGCAACAAGTGCATTTGCTGGAACATGGCAGACGGGAACCGGAGAAAATCAAGGAAAATGGTGGTATGACAATGGCAATGGTTCCTATACCAGCAACGGCTGGCAGTGGATTGATGGAAATGGAGACGGAACAGCAGAGTGCTATTATTTTGATTATAATGGATGGCTATTGACTAACACTACCACACCGGATGGGTACACTGTGAACGGAGATGGCGCATGGGTGGAAAATGGAACAATTCAAAGCAAAAAGGTTATGAACGATAACGAACCCACTCAGAATATGGCAGGGAAATATGCTTATTACAAAACACAACTCTATGTAAAGAATGAAGCGACACAGTCATATGAGCTTTATGCTGAAACACCAGTGCATGAAGAGAGAGATTATACAGGTTATGATGCAGTTTTAGATGAAAGATATGAATTAGGAGTAGGAGGAGATTTTAGTTGTTTTATTGAAATAAAGAACGCTGAAAATGGTACTATAGAATATATTGATGACATCTATGGTGATTATATCTATGAATTACAAGGAAATGAATGGATTCGTATAGGAAATCGAAATATAGATACGAAAGAGATTACTATTTATGAAGAAGCTGTAAAATGGGGTATCATTGGATTCGAACAGGATGCATTTTCTCTTATCAACAAATACACTGGAAAATTAATAAATGAAGGGCATCCAATGAATGAACTGGCTGGAAAAGAATTGATGGAAAAAACAGTTTTTAAAAGATATGAGTCTTAACATGCAAATACGATACTAAGTAGTAATCAAGAGGTTGATGGACACAAGCGTCTATCAACCTCGTTTTAGTATTATGAGTTATTCTCAACCATACAAAAATCTGTCAAGAACAGGCTTTCGTTTGTAACCACAAATTCTTGACAGATTTTTCTTCTAACCCACTAGATATTGAAAAAATAGATTTGAGTACCTTTTTGAGTACCTTGGCATGAGAGGATGTGCAAACCCTTTCTTTTCTATGTATTTGAGAGCGACCATGAGAGTTCGAATCTCCCTTCCGCTACTCTGAAACCCTTGAAGAATCAAGGGTTTCTTTGTTTTTGGTTTAAGTACCTCAAATCATTCGTAGACTTTCCCGCCTCCCCGTGGTATACTTTTGCTATACCATGAAAGCAGGAGGATTTAAGCCATGTATGCAGAATTTACAGATGACCTGATCACAGGAAATGAAATGATCGACAGCCAGCACAGAGAGCTGATCAGCCGGATCAATGACCTCTTAGTCAGCTGTGAGAACCGTTCCAACCAGAGCGGAGCTGCCAGATTATTAAATTATCTGGCAGACTATACGGATTTCCATTTCAAAGAGGAAGAGGCATTCCAGAAGGAAATCGGATATCCGGGCCTGAAGGAGCATCTTGAAAAGCATGAGGAGCTGCGCCGTACCGTACAGGAGCTTCACGATATGCTTACAGACGAAGAAGGCCCTTCTGACGCCTTTGTTTCCAAGGTGGCAGAAAATGTAAGAGACTGGCTCTACTACCACATCAAAGGCTTTGACCGTTCTGTGGCAGAGTACAAGTATATGCGCGACAGCGCCGACCGCATCTAACTGAATTTTTGCACAGCAAAAGCCCGGCCATACCTGATCAGCCGGGCTTGTTTCTATCTGTTATTCTTCTGTATTTTTCTTAAGAAGCCCAAGAATCAGGCATCCTGCGACAGCTCCTCCCATCACAGCAGCCAGATACATAAGAGGATTTCCAATGGTAGGGAGTACGAAGATGCCGCCGTGAGGCGCCCTTAAGGTACAGCCGAATGCCATGGAAAGGCCTCCTGCAGCCGCCGCTCCGATCCCACAGGCAGGAATCACGCGAAGGGGATCCTGTGCTGCAAAGGGAATCGCTCCCTCTGTGATAAAGGATAGTCCCATAATATAATTTACAATGCCGGACTGGCGTTCTTTTTCTGTAAACTTCTTCTTAAAAAATGTAGTGCACAGGGCAATCGCGATCGGCGGAACCATACCACCGGCCATCACTGCAGCCATTACCTCAAAATTCCCCTCTGCCAGCTGGGCAGTACCAAATACATAGGCCGCTTTATTAAAGGGACCTCCCATATCAATAGACATCATAGCCCCCAGTACCATTCCAAGCACAATACGGCTGGCACCGCCCATTCCATTTAAGAAATGTGTCAGTCCATCATTGATCATACCCATATATGGGTTGATCAGTGTAGTCATTACAGCAGCCACAAAAATCCCAAGCACCGGATAAAGAAGCACCGGCTTGATACCTTCTAAGGATTTGGGCAGTCTGGAAAAAATCTTTTTAAGCCCCAACACCAGATAACCGCCCGCAAAGCCTGCAAAGAGAGCTCCGAGAAAGCCTGCATTTACATCACCACCCGCAGGATTTGCAAAGGTACAGCCCATTTTCGCCACCATACCAGCTACCATTCCTACTGCAAGTCCCGGACGGTCTGCGATACTCATGGCAATGAAGCCTGCAAGGATCGGGAGCATCATTCCAAAGGCCTGTTCGCCGATGGTCTTTAAATATGCAGCCAGAGGGGTATTTTTTCCAAAATTGGACGGATCAATGGAATAATCGTCAAGCAGAAACGCTAACGCAATGAGGATGCCGCCACCGATCACAAAGGGAAGCATATGGGATACGCCGTTCATCAGATGCTTGTAAATGGTTCTTCCAATACTTTTATCTCCTTCCGCTTCTGCCTCGGAGGTTCCGCCCTCATGGTGATATACCGGCACTGTACCGCTGACTGCTCTCCGGATCAGCTCTTCTGCCTTGTGGATGCCGTCTGCCACCGGAACCATGATAACGGGCTTTCCGTCAAAACGCGCCATTTCCACATTCTTATCTGCCGCAACAATGATTGCTTCTGCCTCCCTGATTTCCTCTTTCGTAAGAATATTCTGAGCGCCGCCGGAACCATCCGTTTCTGCTTTCAGGGAAATCCCCAGTTTTTTCCCTGTATTTTCCAGATTTTCAGCAGCCATATAGGTATGGGCAATTCCTGTGGGACAAGCAGTGACTGCCAGCACGCGAAAGCCTGTTTTTTCCGGTTCTGCTGCCTTTTCCGGTTCATCCATTTCTTCTTTCTTCCCAAACCGCTCCGTTTCCGCCTGATCGATAACCTCCAGGAACTCCTCCTTTGATCCTGCATGGATCAGAGCTTCCTTAAAACCAGGATTCATCAGCAGGGTGGAAAGCCGGGATAATGCCTCCAGATGTACGTCTTCTCCTCCTGCCGGAGCTGCGATCATAAAAATCAAATTGGACAGAGAGCCGTCAAACGCCTCATAATCCACACCCTCAGGCACTGTTATGGCTGCCAGCCCCGGTTCCTTTACTGCTTCTACCTTTGCGTGGGGAATGGCAATCCCTTCCCCGATTGCTGTGCTCCCCAGGCTTTCTCTTGCAAGAATCCCTTCCTTATAACCGGCTCTGTCATTCAGCCTCCCCCCTGCATCCATAAGGGCGATGAGACGATCAATAGCCTCCTCCTTGGAAGCTGCCTTCACTCCCAGTTCAATGCTTTGCTTTTTCAACAATTCTGTGATCCGCATCCTCTACTTCCCTCCATTTTCTGTAAGCTGTGCAAACAGCTCCATGATCATTTTTCTGCTTCCCATACCATCTGAAAATGCCGTCGCTCCTCCGCTGGCCGTTCCCAGACGCAGCGCATAATCGTAATCTCCTGTTTTTAAATATCCTGCCAGAAATCCCGCCACCATGGAATCGCCTGCTCCTACGGAATTTTTCACCGTTCCACGGCACACTCCCAGTCTGTGGACTTTTCCATTTTCATCGACCAGGATTGCTCCGTCCTTTGCCATGGACACCAGCACATTGACCGCTCCCCGGTCTTTTAGGCTCATGGCGCCATCGATGATCTCCTTCTCCGTCTTTAGTTCCTTTCCAAAGATCTGCCCCAGCTCATGGTTATTAGGTTTGATCAAAAAAGGCTTTAATGGAAGTACCTCTGTCAGCAGATCCCGTTCTGCGTCTACAGCAATGCACACGCCCCGATCCTTTAACTGTTCCATGATCCTACGGTAAATATCATTTCCCACAGCAGCCGGTATGCTTCCGGAAAGCACCAGCACATCCCCGCTCCCTAAACGGTTCAGCTTTTCAAACAGCGCTTCCACATCCTCAGGCCGGATATCCGGGCCCATCCCGTTAATCTCCGTTTCTTCCTCCGATTTCAGTTTCACATTGATACGTGACATTCCACTTTTTACATGGATAAAATCGGATGAGATCCCAAATGCTTTTAACCCCCTTTCAATTTCTTTTCCCGTAAATCCGGCCACAAACCCCAGAGCTGTGCTCTCAACTCCCAGATTTGCCAGCAACACAGAAACATTGATCCCTTTTCCTCCACAGAAAATATCTTCCTTTACTGTACGGTTGACCTTTCCCTGAGCAAAATGATCCACAGCGATCACATAGTCCAGAGCCGGATTAAAGGTAACTGTGTAAATCATATGTCATCTCCCCTTGTTTATAAGAAATTTAATTTCACATCTATACTATAGTACGATATTTATTTTTCGTCAATATTATTTCTTACGAAATTTTGTTTCTCTTATATTTTCATCACTTCAAACAAAAAGACGGCCTCTGCCTGTCAGATACCGTCTCTTTTTTGTACATTTTACCTATATTTCGTTTTTATCCGAGGAAATAGCTTCCTCATGGCGGCGGATATGTTCCATAGCATCCTTCTTTCCCGCCCGCAAAAGAAGATATAAAATTTCAATCACCGCCGTGGCTGTGACCCGTGAAAACCAGAATTCTTCTGTAAGAAGCTTTTCTCTGGTGGCCGTAATAATTTTATGATCACAGATCGAAGCCAGAGGCGAATCCGGGTTATTCGTGATCAGCACCAGCGTACTCCCATTTTCTTTTGCTCCCTGAGCCAGTGTGTTTAACCGCCTGGAAAAACCGGAATTGGAAATAAGGAGCACCACATCCTCCGGCCCCAGATTAAAGGTATAAGCTGCCTGCGTTTCCCAGATGTCTCCGGCCACAGACGGAATACCCAGCTGATTAAACTTAAAAGCGCCGTCCAGAGCCACAGGGATCGTATTTCCCACTGCAGCCAGCTGAACCATACGGGCCTTTTCCAGCTTTTTAAGGATTTCTTCCAGGCTGTGTATATCCATCATACGGACCGTTTCTGTCAGCTCCGCAACCTTATTTGCCAGAATATTGTTAAGTGACTGGGACAGATTCTCCCGGTCAATATCATTTGTCACCTTCCGGCTGTCCTGTTCTTCCCTGAGCACCTCTCTGGCCAAAGCCAGCTTTAGGCTCTGGAATCCCTTAAACCCGCATCTGCGACAAAATCTGGATACCGTAGCGTCGCTTGTGCCGCTGGCTCTTGCCAGCTCCCCCACCGTCATATCTACTGCCTGGGCCTTGTGCTCCATGATATAATCCGCAATCTTCTTTTCCGCCTCAAAAAAGCTGTCATAGAAAGAACAGATCACGCCTAATACGCTTCGTGCTTCACTCATGCCATGTCCTTTCATTTACATGTAAATTTATTTCATATAATAATGATAACACAAGATACATAAAATGAAAAGACGCAGTTTGCAGGGCAACTTCTTAAAGCTCTCGAAACTTTATTAAGATTTCTGTCCAGCTCTTGTTTTTCCATTTTTACCGTGCTATAATTTTGCACATCTACAAATTTTAACAGTTCCTTTACATTCGTTTTAAACTCTTAGAAAGGGAAACAGTTCTATGAAACGAGTTTGTGATTTCTTCCGCAAATACAGCCATATATGGCTTTTAAGTTATTTTTTTATCTATATTCCCTGGTTCTGTTATCTGGAAAAAACAGTGACACGCGATTATCATCTCATGCACGCCCCTCTGGATGATCTGATTCCTTTTAATGAATATTTTATCATTCCCTATCTTCTCTGGTTTGCTTTTGTAGGAGTGACGCTGATTTACTTCCTTATTAAAAGCAAAGAGGATTATTACCGGATGTGCACCTTTCTGTTTTCAGGCATGACCATCAGCCTGATCATCTGTACCTTTTTTGAAAATGGTACCAGTCTGCGTCCGATTCTTGACCCCGATAAAAATATTTTTACTGCTGCCGTGGCTGCTCTGTACCGTACCGATACCTGTACAAACGTATTTCCGAGCATCCATGTATACAATTCCATCGGTACCTATATTGCCATCCATAAAAGCCCTCTGTTTCAGGGAAAAACTGCCTTAAAGGCAGGCGCAGCCATTTTAACCGCAGCGATCTGTCTTTCTACTGTATTTTTAAAGCAGCATTCCGTGATCGACGGAGTCGGCGCAGGAATTATGGCTGCTATGATGTATCATCTTGTTTATGCCTGCAGCCCTGTGGAAGAAGAAAAAAAGATTGTGGAAAAAATTTTAGAATAAGGATCATGGCTGCAAATAAACCAAATAAGCCGCCGGGAAAGCATATCATTTCGCTTCCCCGGCGGCTCTTTTACTTTAGTTAGTTAAATCCATAAAACTTCTGTGTGATCTTGTATCCCAGGATCAGCAGCTCTCTTCCGCCCTTTCCCGGCAGGTTACAGCCCTGTCCCAGAAATCCCCAGCGCAGACGCAGCCACAGAGGGAAATTCTGCTTTTTGAGCTCATTCCACAACTCCTTCTTTTTAGCCAGATTCTCCGCAGTCCCTGACTTGATCGCTAAAACGGAGCAGACAGTCATCATAATTTCCAGATACTGGATCATGTAATGGCGCAGCTTTGGATTGGATATTTTAGTGGCATCATAGTAACCGAGCATGAGCCTCGTAACCCTGAGCTGCTGGTCAATGCGGCCGATCATCACGGATTCATTGACAGACTGATCCGTTCTTCCGATAAAATAGCGGTAAAAATTCACATCCAGATAGTACATATTTTTTACATGGGGAAGGGGCTGGTAGACGAAAATATTGTCTACATAAAAGGTATGCTTGGGAAGCTCCAGCCCGCATTCCTTTAAAAGCTGTGTCCGGTAAATTACGGAATGCATGAGTATGTACTGACCGATCATGAAAAATTTTACATCCTTCCATCCAAAGACGCAGTCCTTTGGAAAGGCGGTATGGTATTTCATCACCTTTTTACGTCTTGCTCCCTCTTTTTCATATACGAAATTGGTCACCAGCATATCCAGAGCTTCCCCCCGGTAAACGAACCGGCGCAGGGTTTCCAGAACCTTCTGATATGCTTCCTCATTTACCCAGTCGTCGCTGTCTACGACTTTGAAAAATACGCCCGTTGCATTTCTCAATCCCGCATTGACAGCTTCGCCATGACCGCCGTTTTCCTGATGGATCGCGCGGCAGATACCGGGATAGCGCTTTTCATATTCATCTGCGATCTCAGCCGTCCGGTCCTTTGTGGAACCGTCATCTACGATCAGAATCTCCACCTCATCCCCTCCAGTGAGAAGAGAACGGATGCAGTGCTCCATATAAGCTTCTGAATTATAACAGGGTATCGCTACTGAAAGTAATTTCACGTTTTTTCCTCCTTGCGTGTATGCAGATAAGGACGGCAGGCAGCTTTAGCCGAAGGCCAGCAGGGCTGCCCCATTGGCAGCCGCGTGCATCAGCACCGCCATCCCGTATTTTCCCCAGGGACATTTCTCATATCCCCGTGCCAAAACAAAGCCCAGTAAAAAGGCGTAAAGGCCCTGAATCATGTTTGCGTGGTAAAAGCCAAAGGCCAAAGCTGAAAGAAAAGCTGCTGCTTTCGGCCTAAGCTTTCTTCTTAGAAGTCCATAAATGCCCAGCCGGAATACCGCCTCCTCCATCACCGGCGCCGCCGCCAGGGTAAGCGCCAGATAATACGACTGGCTCATACGCTCTGCTGTCTGTACTTCCCCATAAGAAATCAGCCAGCTCTCAGGCCAGGGGATCAGGCGTACCAGTATATTTCCTGCCAAAGCAGCAAGCACCGTCCCAAGGAGCAGCCTCTGCCACCCCGGAGGGAGAAATGATTTCTTTTCCACCATCTGTGTATTCCTCAGTATGTCTGTATTTTGCTGCATGATGCCAGTATATCACGGGTGCATTTCTTTTTCCAGTATCTTTTTTCGTTGCATTTTCAGAGATAATAAATTAAAATAGATATAACAACATCGCATACAAAGAGAGGGACTGAATATGGCAAAAAAACGCATTGTAATGGCTATTGGCCACAAGGATATGGGAACTAATCTTCCGGAACAGAAGGAAGCAGTACAGCGCACTGCAAAGGTGATCGCCGACTTTATCCAGGAGGGCTGGCAGGTCGCTATCGTGCACAGCAACGCCCCGCAGGTCGGCATGATCCACACTGCGATGAACGAGTTCGGACGCCAGCATGACGGCTACAGTTCTGCCCCCATGTCTGTCTGCTCCGCCATGAGCCAGGGCTATATCGGCTATGATCTGCAGAACGGCATCCGCGCCGAGCTGATCCGCCGGGGCATCTATAAGCCTGTAAGCACTGTTTTAACTCAGGTAACGGTAGATCCTTATGATGAAGCCTTCTATACTCCTGTAAAGGTGATCGGAAGAGTGATGAACCGTGAAGAGGCAGATGAGGAAGAGGCAAAGGGAAATCATGTGAAGGAGGTGGAAGGAGGCTTCCGCCGTATCGTGGCATCTCCCCATCCTGTAGCCATTGTAGAGATCGACGCCATCAAGGCTCTTTTAGATGCTGATCAGATCGTCATCGCCTGCGGCGGCGGCGGTATTCCGGTTATGGAACAGGGGTACAATCTCCGGGGTGCCAGCGCGATCATTGAAAAAGATCTGGCAACAGGCCTTCTGGCAAAGGAAACCGATGCCGATGTAATGATGATCCTTACCAGCGTGGACAATGTTACCTTAAATTACGGTACAGACCATGAAGAGCCCATCAAAAACATGACCATCGACCAGGCGAAGGATTACATCAGTCAGGGACAGTTTGAATTTGCCTCCATGCTTCCAAAAATCTCCGCATCCGTAGACTTTTTAGAGTGCGGAAAGGGACGCAAGGCAATTATCACCTCTCTTGACAAGGCCGAAGAGGCTTTGAAGGGCGAGGCAGGAACGACTATAAACGGATAACTGGATATACTGTCAATTCTGAGGGAGCCCATAGGGCTCCCTTTATTTTCTGCTTTAGAATTTTACCATACAACAAAAGGATGCTGCAAAACAAAACTTATATGTTCTGTTTCTGCAGCATCCTTTAAAAATTTTAAGCGTTCTTCACTGTTGCAATATCAATCAGTGTCAGATCCTTGGCCCGGTTCTCCAGACTGGTTACAAGTGCTCTTGCCGTATCCAGGGCAGTCAGGACATTTACGCCTGTCTCAATGGCATTGCGGCGGATGATAAAGCCGTCATGGCTGCGCTCTGCTCCCTGAGCCGGGATATCCACGATCAGGTCGATCTGATGGCCCAGTACAAGATCCAGGATGTTCGGAGATTCCTGCTCCAGCTTGCGGATCTCATATGCCTTTACTCCGTGGGCATTTAAGGTGCGGGCGGTGCCTCTGGTGGCGAAAATCTGATATCCCACTGCAATAAAGCGGCGTGCAATCTCTACAGCCTCTTCCTGCTCGCTCTCACGGATAGTCATGATCATCTTCTTATACTTAGGCAGGCGGATTCCTGCACCCTCAAATGCCTTATACAGAGCCTCGTTAAAGGTCTTTGCAATACCGAGGCACTCTCCGGTGGACTTCATCTCAGGTCCCAGGCTGATATCTGCGCCCCGGATCTTCTCAAAGGAGAATACAGGCATCTTGATGGCGATATAATCAGCTGCAGGCTGCAGGCCCGGCGTATAGCCCAGTTCTCTAATGGTATGTCCGCAGATGATCTGGGTTGCCAGAGGAACAATGGGGATACCTGTTACCTTACTGATATAAGGCACCGTACGGGAGGAACGTGGATTTACCTCGATGATATATACATCCTCGCCGTCTACAATAAACTGGATATTGATCATTCCCTTTACATGAAGGGCTCTTGCCAGCTTGGCTGTGTAGTCCACAATGGTTTCCACATTTTTCTCTGTAATATCCTGTGCCGGGTAAACAGAGATACTGTCGCCGGAATGGATACCGGTACGCTCTATATGCTGCATGATGCCGGGGATCAGGATGTCTGTACCGTCACAGATAGCGTCTACCTCAATCTCCTTACCCATGATATATTTGTCTACCAGGATCGGATGCTCCTGAGCAATCTGGTTGATGATGCCGATAAATTCATCAATATCCTCATCATTGATGGCAATCTGCATTCCCTGTCCGCCAAGCACATAGGAGGGACGGACCAGAACTGGATACCCCAGCTTATGAGCAGCCTCTTTTGCCTCCTCGGCAGTAAATACCGTATGGCCAGCAGGTCTCGGGATACCGCACTGCTCCAGGATGGCGTCAAAGCGTTCTCTATCCTCAGCCGCGTCTACATCCTCAGCCGCTGTTCCAAGGATCGGAACGCCCATTTTCATCAGGGCTTCTGTGAGCTTGATGGCTGTCTGTCCGCCAAACTGAACCACTGCTCCGTCTGGCTTTTCGATATCAACAATGCTCTCCACATCTTCCGGTGTCAGAGGCTCAAAATACAGCTTATCCGCAATATCAAAGTCCGTACTTACGGTTTCAGGGTTATTGTTGATGATGATGGTCTCATAGCCTTCTTTGCTGAACGCCCAGGTGCTGTGTACGGAACAGAAGTCGAACTCGATTCCCTGTCCGATACGGATGGGACCGGAACCTAAAACGAGAACCTTTTTTCTGCCCTCTGTTCTCTCTGCCTCATTGAAGCTTCCAAAGCAGGAATAGTAGTATGGAGTTTCTGCGGCAAACTCTGCGGCACAGGTATCTACCATCTTATAGGCAGCACGGATATTATTGTCATAGCGCAGCTTCTTGACAGCGCTCTGCTCCATCTTTGTTAGTCTGGCAATCACATTGTCAGGATACTCAATGCGCTTTGCCTCAGCAAGCAGCTCAGGAGTCAGCTCCTTCTTTCTTTCTCCTACTGCCTGAAGCTCCTTCTCCATCTCTACCAGGATCGCCAGCTTGTCAATAAACCAGAAGTCAATGCGGGTGATCTCATGGATCAGGCCGTATGGGAAGCCACGGCGCAGCGCCTCGGCAATTCGCCAGATCCGCATATCATCCACTTTATAGAGGTCATTTACCAGCTCCGTATAGGAAAGCTCTGTAAAATCATAGGACAGAAGGCAGTCTACATGCTGCTCCAGGGAGCGGATGGCCTTCATCAGGGCGCCCTCAAAGTTGGTGCAGATACTCATAACCTCGCCCGTTGCCTTCATCTGGGTTCCCAGAGCACGCTTAGCGCTGATAAACTTATCAAATGGAAGTCTCGGCATCTTTACTACGCAGTAGTCCAGCATAGGTTCAAAGCTTGCGTAGGTTTTCTTTGTAACGGCATTTTTGATCTCATCCAGAGTATAACCCAGAGCTATCTTTGCAGCCACCTTTGCGATGGGATATCCGGTCGCCTTGGAAGCCAGGGCAGAAGAACGGCTCACACGGGGATTTACCTCGATGACGCAGTATTCAAAGCTGTCGGGATTTAAGGCATACTGTACATTACAGCCGCCGGTGATCCCCAGCTCGCTGATGATGTTTAAAGCAGAGGTACGAAGCATCTGGTACTCCTTATCTCCCAGTGTCTGGGAAGGAGCCACAACGATACTGTCTCCGGTGTGTACGCCTACCGGGTCAATGTTTTCCATGTTGCAGACAGTAATCACATTTCCGGCTCCGTCGCGCATAACCTCATACTCGATTTCCTTCCAGCCTGCGATGCAGCGCTCTACCAGCACCTGTCCCACGCGGGAAAGGCGGAGGCCATTTTCAAGGATTTCCGCACATTGCTCCGGATTGTGGGCAATACCGCCGCCGGATCCGCCCAGGGTATAAGCCGGACGAAGCACTACCGGATAGCCGATCTTTGCTGCGATCTCAAGACCTGTCTTTACATCCTCCACGATATCAGAAGGAGCCACCGGCTCACCGATCTTTTCCATGGTTTCCTTAAACATCTCACGGTCCTCGGCCTTTTTGATGGTCAGGGCTGTAGTTCCGATCAGGCGCACATTGTGCTCTCTAAGGAAGCCTGCGTCTTCCAGCTCCATGGCAAGATTTAAGCCTGCCTGGCCACCCAGAGTAGGAAGAATACTGTCCGGCTGCTCCTTTAAGATTAACTGCTCTACCACCTCTACAGTCAGGGGTTCAATATATACCCGATCTGCAATATCCTTATCTGTCATAATAGTCGCGGGATTGGAGTTTAAGAGCACAACCTCAATGCCCTCTTCTTTTAAAGAGCGGCAGGCCTGTGTGCCTGCGTAGTCAAATTCAGCCGCCTGGCCGATTACGATAGGGCCGGAGCCCAGCACCAGAACTTTTTTGATCTCAGGATTCTTTGGCATCAGTCATTTACCTCCATCATTTTCAGGAAACGGTCGAACAGGTATCCGGAATCCAAGGGGCCTGGGCAGGCCTCCGGATGGTACTGCACGGTGAAAATGTTCTTTCCTGTGTATTTTAAGCCTTCGTTTGTTCCGTCATTGACATTGATAAATGCAGGTTCTGCGATTTCAGGGGAAATAGTTGCATTATCAACCGCATAGCCGTGATTCTGGGAAGAAATGTAAACTCGTCCTGTCTCCAAATCCTTCACCGGATGGTTTCCGCCTCTGTGGCCGTATTTTAACTTATAGGTGTCCATGCCGTTTGCAAGGGCCATGAGCTGATGTCCCAGACAGATGGCAAAAATCGGCACATTGGAGTCATAAAGTTTCTTTACTTCCTTAATAATAGCCGTATTTTCCTTTGGATCGCCGGGGCCGTTGGAAAGCATGATGCCATCCGGGTTTGCTGCCAGCACCTCCTCTGCCGGTGTGTCCGCCGGGTAAACCGTTACCTCACAGCCTCTCTCATTTAAGGAACGGGCAATATTTTTCTTTGCTCCAAAATCCATGAGAGCCACTTTTTTTCCGGTTCCGGGAAGAACGTATTTTTCCTTTGTGGTAGTCTTTAAAACAACACCTTCTACGGAGTAATTTCTGATCCGCTTTAAAACCTCAGAGTGGTCTGTATACTCTTTAGTCGTGATCATGCCGTTCATGGTTCCTTTTTCTCTCAAAAGCTTTGTAAGTGCTCTTGTATCAATGCCGCTGATACCTGGGATATCCTGCTCCTTTAAGAAATTCTGAATGGTGTCTTCGCTGCGGAAGTTACTTGGGATCCTGGATAATTCCCGGACAATGTAAGCGTCCGGCCATGCTCTCTCTGATTCCATGTCTTCACGGCAGATTCCGTAGTTTCCAATAAGTGGATAGGTCATAACTACTGCCTGGCCTGCGTAAGACGGGTCAGTGAGCACTTCCAGATAACCGGTCATAGAAGTGTTGAACACGATCTCACTGATCACTTCACGCTCTGCTCCAATGCTGGTGCCGGTGAACACAGTGCCGTCTTCCAATATAAGGTATGCTTTCATATGGGGGTACCTGTCCTTTCTTATGTGTGTTTGTTGGGGATTGGAAATGTGTTAAGCATCTCCAGGGACCGTATTTCTGCGTCAGCCCAAATTGTAAAGATTATACTTTATTTCATTTTATTTTTCAATGGCTTGGAATCCTAAATTTTTTTGTGGTAATCTAATCTTTTTTGGCATGAAACTTGCTTGTACAGATCAAGGCAGAAAAACAGGGCAGAACGCACTGTTTTAACGTCTCTGCCCTGTTTTGGATTTCTTATGAAAATTTCAGAATATTCTCCTCAGCCTTTGCAACGATTCCATCCTTTTTGTTCATAGTAAATGCGGCTCCGCTTGGGAAGATCACCGGAGTCACCAGAGATTTGCCCTTTGCCTTTACTGCCTCTAAATCTACCACTACCAGAGTCTGGCCCTGCTTTACCTTGGCGCCCTGCTCTACCTTTACGTCAAAGCCCTCGCCGTTTAACTCTACTGTATCCATACCGATATGGATCAGGCACTCTACCCCGTCCTTTCTTCTGAGGCCATATGCATGACCCGTTGGAAAAGCTGCCGTTACCTCTGCGTCAAAGGGTGCAACTACCTCGCCCTCTGTCAGATCAATGGCAAAGCCGTCTCCCATCATCTTGGAAGAAAATGCCGGATCTGCCACTGCTGTGATATCCATCAGTGTTCCTCCTGCCGGTGATACAAACTCCGATTTCTTTTTTCCAAATAAAAATCCCATATTGCTCCCTTTCCTGATCTCCTGCTCCAACGGATGCAGCGCACCCTGCAGGAATCATTTCCCTTTATTCGTTCCTTAACAGTATAACTCATTTTGGGAGGAATGGGTAGTTAATTTTTCCTAAATTCTTCACATGTTCAACTGTCCCTACACCAGCTCCGCCATTCTGGTAATTCCCACATAAATATGGGAAATCCGGTACCAGGTAGCAAAATCCACCGCTCCTGTCTGGGGAAGGCCGAAGATGCTCTGGAATTCCCGCACTGCAGCCGCAGTGCGGGGGCCGTAGATGCCGTCGGGCGCTACTCTGGGAATCGCTGTATAAACAGTGGCTATGGCGTCCAGCTGTTCCTGAAGCTGACGCACCTTGGAGCCGGAGCTTCCCTGACTTAGATCAGAACCGGGCCATGAGGCAGGAATGCCTGAAATCTGCTCGGCAGTATTGATATAAATAGAGTCTCCATAGAAATACCGTAAAATCTCTATAGGACTGTAGCCCTGCTTTCCCAGATCACAGGATCCCCATTGCGTCATCCAGCCTTCACAGCTGACCTGCCTTCCGTCGCAGTACTGGGTCAGAATCGGCTGACGGACGCCGGGACGGGACAGATAGGCGTCAAAAATTTCATCCACTACCTGAGAAATGCTCTGGAAAATATTTCTGCCGTAAATCCATTTATGGTCAAAAGCTGTAGATGAGGTGATGGTAAAATCATAGCCCTGATTTCTGTACCATTCAGTGTACACACGGTTTAAGGTAAAGGACATGATCGCCAGTACATTAGCGGTAATGGAGCTTTCCGGCCAGGTAGAGTAAATTTCACTGCAGGCTACATTTTTAATATAGTCCCGATAGGGAACGTAATAGTTTTTAGCGGTAGAGTCAGTAGGAACGCCATCATGAACCACTATGGTCTGGGGAATTACCACACGGCTTAATACGATTTCTCCGCTTTCATTGACCGGTTTGACCTCATCCTCCGCAATCTTGGGCGGATAATTACCGTAAAGGGTATGATCCGGAATCACTACCGGATCTTCGGGAGGCTGCTCCTGCGCCAAGGGTGTCATAGCCGCAGGCTGGATCGCATTGGAATCTGCTAAAATCTCTGTGCCGGAAATCGCCAGAGGCTCAAATCCCTCTGCGCGGACGATGAGATCATACTCTGAATAGGGCTGGATGATTCCTGGATTCAGGCTGTATTCCACCGGAGGCGCAGGAAGGGAGAGCTGTTCTGTCTGTCCGGAGGAATTGGTGCTTA
The DNA here is from genome assembly GCF_057861365.1 of Enterocloster sp. Taxonomy (NCBI): domain Bacteria; kingdom Bacillati; phylum Bacillota; class Clostridia; order Lachnospirales; family Lachnospiraceae; genus Enterocloster; species Enterocloster sp. The sequence continues at coordinate 304,551 of NZ_DBMACH010000001.1, read as the reverse complement.
CTTCCTCCATCACCCGATCCGGCTCTCCCTTTGTGCTGATACTTATAGTTGCATTTTTAATTGGAAAGTTGTTCTGAATATTGACTACATTGACCTGTAAGAAACCTCTGGAATTTGTTTCCTGAGCTTTTACCATTTGAAACCTCAAAAAATCCTTGCTTACTTACAATATAAGCAAATTTTTCCTGATTATGACTTCAAATAAGAAAAACCGCTCTGTTTTTTCTGTCCTGTCCTCATTTCAACTCCAAGATTCCTTCTTCCCAGATGACGACATCCATTAAAAGATCATGGGCTTCCCAGGGGATTTCCGCCTCCATCAGACGCCCTCTGCAAAGCACGGCCCAAGGGCCGGGAACGGATCGCAGAAACCTATCGTAAAAACCGCCTCCATATCCCAGACGCCGGCCGTCCTCAGAGCAGGTCAGACACGGAACAAGTGCCAGCGAAATTTCTTCCGGCTCTATGATCTCGGCAGCTTTCTCCGGCTCCTCAATGCCATAGCTTCCGGGATACAATTCGCCAAGAGAACGGATCTGCCGTGCCTCCATGATCCCCTTTGAAATGCATTTTGGCACAGCCACCCGCTTTCCCTGATCCAAAGCAGCCTGAATCAGCGGTTTGGTATGAATCTCCCCGGCAGTTCCCACAAAGCAGAATATCGTTTCTGCCTTTTGAAAATATTTCCAGTTTAAAATCCATTCCCGGATACGCTTATCTGCCCAAAGGCAGTACTCCGGATCCAGATGAGCGTTTTTTTCTCTGATCTGTTTGCGCAGAATCTGTTTTTTGGTATTTATCTTCTGAGTTTCCATTGGCTGAAACCCCTTTTTATTTTTACGTGAATGTATGCCGGAAGCCCCCGCGTTATAACAGGATCTCCTTTATCCATTTATTTAGTTATTATATGGAAGAAATCCAGATGTGTCAATTCATCCGCCTTTTTAGTAACAAAGAACCGTTCCCCCCACGCTTCCCTCTGCTTTATCAAAGACAATTACATTTCCATATCCCATGCAGCCCGCTGCCTCCGTAAGATCTGTGGGGGAATTAACCTCCTGATGGCAGAGGATGACTACAAGCGTTCTGCTTCCGTCAACAATCTCCACAGCCTCAGCCATAGACGGCGGATAGGTGATTCCCTTAAGAACAGACGTTACCGGAACCAGGGATGCGTGAAGCTGTCTTTCCTTTCCCTTCTTTCCGCCTCCGATTACAGTAATCATGGACTGAAAGCCCTGTCCTTTCTTTTGCAGACAGAGGCGGTCTCTGGTTTCATACCGGTTATAATGGCGAGCGATCTTTCCCTGCTTCATTTCTCCTTCGCAGTCCGGGCTGATAAAGAGAAGCTTTACCTGTGCCTTTTCTCCTGTGAAGCAGGCACAGCCATTTTCATAAACTGCCTTTCCTGTCTCACTGAAATTCCAGAACTGCTCAAAGGTATGTTTTCCCTGTCCATAGAGCTCGTCTGCTATCACAAAAAGGCCGTCTTTTAAAGAAATCACTTTGCGGTTTACAAATACGCCCTTGTGCATATATCCCAGATTTCCGCCCTGAACCAGGCTGTATCCGTTTTTCTGCTTATACTGCTGCTTGACCGGCTGAGAAAGCTTAGAGCATTCCCAGGAATCCTTACACTGTGTAAAAAATTCGCCATCTACCGTAACTGTATTGTGCGCATCCGGATCTTTAAATTCAAATCTTCCCCGATCCATCACATAGGTATAACGGCCGGAATCGGTCAGGATATCCTCGCCTCCCAGAATAAGATCCACATGAAGCTTATCAGAATGTCCATGGCCTGCTCCCATGGTTCCGCAGTGAAAATGGAGCAGATCTCCGTCCTCATTCCAGGAACTCCGGATATAATAATTTCCGCTGTCCTCCAAAGCCGCTGATACAAAATCCGGTTTCCGGCATTCCATACGGCTGTATTCCGCTGCGCCGTTCACCCCTACATCCCAGAGACTTTCAAAATCCAGCTCCTTAAAACCTCCGAATTTCAGTACCGGATCTTTTAACAGGTAGGCTGCAATACTCATATAATCTCTTAAATCCATATCATCACTGTCACCCATGATGATCTGGCGGTGATCCGGCCTCATCCATGCCAGATTTGCATAAGCCATCCTTCTTACGGCGTCGCAGATCCGTTCTGAAACAGCAATCCCATTCCGTTTTGCCAAAAGGAGCACATCCTCATAGCAGTGAAAAACCTCGTTGTGATACATAGGAGATTGCTCCCACTGTACGCCGTCGTCAAAAATCTGCATTGCTGCCTCTGTTTCCAGACGTTCCAATGCAATAGAGGTAAAACGATCCCTTGTTTCCTGATCCGGCATCTGGATTCCGATCTCAAACAGGCCGTGGTTTTCCATCACTCCCCAGTTACTGATATAGCGGTAGGGCGAATGCATCTGTATAATATACTCCCCGTGCTCCCTGAGACAGCATTCAATCTTTTCCGCCCTTTCATCCGTCATTAAAGGACTGTCTTTAAAATACCGCAGCGCCTTAACCCAGTTTTCGCCCCGGATCCCCACCTCTAAAATCCGCCATGTAGTCTGCTCTGTTTCCGATGTGCGCTTTACATGGTCAATGAAATCCATAAGGAGACGGAAAAAATGATGCTCATATTTTGAGTCTCCTGTAAGCCAGTACGCCTGTCCCAGACAGATCAGAAAACGGTGCCTGTTAAACTGAAAGGTAAATTCCGGGTCATTTCCCGGGCGGTACTCCCAATCAATGGGGCGATCCTCCGGAAATGTCACTGGCTCCCAGGTACGCTCTAAGTCATGATCCAGATCAAACAGAAAATAATTCCTGCAGACCTCATCTGCCACCCGTATAATATGGGCGCAGTCCTCCGGATATCTTTCCCGGCAGACTGCAGCTGTTTTTTCAGGATCATCAAAGAAAAAGTATTCATTTCCTCTCTCAAAAAGTTTCTTTGCTGTCATCCTTATTCCTTTCCGGCCGTTTCATGCCGTATATGATATTTTACCAGTATACGTTCCAGTCCTTATACATCCTTGTCAGCGCTTCCATATAGAAGTAATCACCCCACAGGTTGCACTCATCCACTCCATAGTGGTTACAGGTATTGTAAGGCGAGTGATTAGAATAGGTGCTGTGAAGCACTAGGCCGTTGGAGCTGTCAAAATCCTTTACTGCATACTTTTCCGTTAAGGACTTCATAAATCTGGCTGCCAGAGAGCGGCACAGAGCGCCCTTTTCCGGCTCTACATACTTTGCCATTTCAAGCAGGCCGCAGGCTGCAATCGAAGCAGAGGAGGAATCTCTTGGCTGGTCATCCCCATCACCAAATTCCAGATCCCAAAAGGGAACCAGATCCTCAGGAAGATGCTCCAGATAGTAATTCGTCACGCCCTCAAAAACGGGTATATAGCTCTCCCTTTTCGTATATTTATAGCCAATAGCCGTCCCGTAGATCCCCCATGCCTGCCCTCTGGCCCAGGCGGATCCGTCCCGGTATCCCTGACAGGTAGCGCCGTGATCCGGCTCTCCTGTTTCACGGTTAAAGAAAAACGTATGCCAGGTAGAAAAATCCGGACGGATTACATTGGAAAGGGCCGTATGGATGTGACGCTCCGCAATCTCCTTATATCTGGGATCTCCCGTTTCCTGAGAAGCCCAGTAAAGAAGCGGCAGATTTAAAAGGCAGTCAATGATCAGCCTGTAATTATCCGGAGCATCAAGAGGCCCCCATGCCTGAATAAACTGGCCCTTTTCGTGAAAGCGTGTAATCAGCTCCTCAGCTGCTTTCAAAGCGGCTTCCCGTCCCACTCTGCTTCCCGTAAGCTTGTAGCCTGCCACGCAGGAAGGGGAATACATAAAGCCCAGATCATGTGTTTCCACATCCTGTTTTTCATTGATCCGCTTTAAAAAGCTCGCCATCTGGAGCTCGCCCGCCTTTTTTAAAGCCTCATTGCCCGTATGTTCATAGGCAAGCCATATTTCCCCGGTCCAAAATCCCGGCGTCCAGTCCACATTTTCAGTAGGCGCATAAAAACCGTTTTCGCTGTACGCCTTCTGGAAATGGTCTGTAAACTGATCCAGATTTCTTATTACCTGACTGCAGGCCGCATCCAGAGCCCGGCCTGCCTCTTCTTTTGTAAGCTCCGGCATTTTTTCCAGAGCATCCCATGATATCCAGCTCATAATCTGTTTCCTTCCTGCTTTATGCATTATTTTAATCCCGTATCATCCCTTTACGCCGGAAGCTGCTACGCCCTCAACAAAATATTTCTGCAGAGACAGGAATACTATCAGCACAGGGATCAGACTCAGCACAGAAGCAGCCATGATCAGACCGTATTCAGAACCAAACTGGCTGATAAACATACGCAGTCCCAGCTGCAGGGTCTTTTTTGACTCTGTCGTCAGATAGATCAATGGTCCCAGGAAATCATTCCATGTATTTACAAAGGTAAAGATCGTCAGGGTTGACAGAGCAGGCTTTGCAAGTGGAAGCATCACCCGGTACCAGATCCGATACTCGCTCATGCCGTCAATTCTGGCTGCCTCGCAAAGTTCTGTGGGAATCCCTTCATAAAACTGCTTCATCATAAATACGCCAAAGGCGGAAAATGCCTGCAGACAGATAATTGCCAGATGCGTATCTGCCAGTCCCATGGAACGCATCATCATAAACTGCGGAACCATGTAAACCTGCCAGGGAACAGCGATAGTTGCAATATACGCCAGAAATAAAACGTGCTTTCCCTTAAAATTCAGCTTTGAAAAGGCATATGCCGCAAAGCTACTTGTAAGAAGCTGTAAAAAGGTTACGATCAGCGTCAGCTTCACCGTATTAAGCACAAATTTAAGCAGCGGGATCCTGGTCCAGATATCTACATAATTCTGCCATCTGGGATTAGTTGGAATCCACTGGATCGGGAAAATAAATACGTCCTTATCCAGCTTAAAGGAAGCTGAAAGCATCCAGGCAAAAGGTACCAGCATCAGAAATGCCAGAACAATAAGCACAATATAGAGAGCCGCCCTCATCATCCTTGTTTTTGTATTTTTTATCTTCATTTGAGGCCTCCTCCTTTAATTTGCATATTTCTTTTCCCCACGGAACTGTACCAGGGTAATGGCAAGAACAATAAGGAACAGTACCATGGCTACAGCGCTTGCGTAACCCAGATTCCAGTTGCGGAAGGCTTCCTCGTAAATGTGGTATACCAGGACAATGGCAGACTCATTTAATACGCCCGTGCTTCCTCCTGCCAGCATATATACAATGTCATATACTTTAAAGCAGTTGATGGTAAGGATAATGGTAACAAAAAAGGTGGTCGGCTGAAGCTGGGGCCAGGTGATATAGCGGAATCTCTGCCATGTATTGGCTCCATCCAAGCTGCATGCTTCGTAAAGCTCTCCGTTGATCCCCTGTAAGCCTGCCAGATAGATCACCATGTAGTATCCCATATTTTTCCATACAGAGAACAGGATTACGGTGAACATAACCCAGTCCTTGTCTGCAGACCATTTTGGCAGCTCCTTCGCCGCAACGCCCAGATTATAAAGGATCATATTTACAGGACCGCTTTTGGCAGGGGAAAACAGCATATTCCACACAGCTGCTACTGCAACCAGAGAAGCTACATAGGGGAAAAAGCTTACCGTACGGAAGAAGTTGCGTCCTTTTACCTTCTGATTTAAAAGAACTGCCAGCCCAAGGGCTACTGCCAGAGTAAAGGGAACCGTAGCCACGCAGTATACAACTGTATTTTTAAGGGAAGCAAGGAAACGCTTGTTTCCCACCATCTGCATAAAATTGTCCAGGCCCACAAAATCCATCGGGTTATTGCCATCCCATTTGAAAAATGCCAGTATAAAAGCAAACAGCACAGGGCCCAGAGTAAAAACGGCAAAGCCGATAAAGTTAGGAGCGATAAAGGAGTACGCGATCAAATCCCGCTTTGTCTGACGGCTGAACCGCTCTCCTGTCTTTGCCTGACGTATTTTATCACGGATCTGATCCGCCTTTTTTGCCAGCTTTACCTTTTTTTTCATATCCGTTTCTTCATCTGCCTGCTTCAAAAGAGCTGCAAGCCGCGGCTCCAGAATATCCAGTTTTTCCCTGACCCTTGCAGGATCAACGGCTTTTGTCTTTCCCATATTCATCTACCTTTCTTTAAATGAGGCAGGCGGTAAATCCCGTCTGCCTCGTTTTCAGCTCTGTCTGTCCGTATATGTTTTTCTTATTCACCCAGAACTGCAGCTACACGTTCATTCATATCTGCAATTCCTTCTTCTACGGTCATGTTGCCTGCCATGATATTGTCATGAGCCTCATTTAATACAGTTTCTACCTCAGGGCTCTTTACATCAACCGGCATCTCCAGATACAGGTTCACTGTTTCAAGAGCAGCCTTACTGTTTTCATCTTCCGGGAACCCTTCTGTGGATGCGATCGTATTCATGGTTTCCTCTGTCATAATCGCCGGGAAGTTTCCGGTAGAAGCTAAAACTGCCGCTCCCTCTTCACCGCAGACAAACTTCATGAAATCCCATGCAGCTTCCTTATTCGGTGCGCTTGTAGGAATGCTTAAAGAAGTGATCTGGGCAGCGGTAGAACCTGCCTCTACGCCTTCCGGATGAGGGTACTTTACAATACCCCAGTTTGCACAGTCTATATACTCGCCGGATTTTACCTTATCGATCAGAGTAGAGATAAACCAGGTACCCATATTCATCATACCTACATTACCCTGGGAGAATGCGCCTGAATAATGAAGATTTGAGGTCTTTAAGGTTGCATAATCCTGACATACGCCATTTTCCTGCTCGTCTAAAATAATATCATAGTATGGCTTTAAATAATCATAATTGCCGTCCAGGATCGTGTGCTCTCCGTCAATCATGCCAAACATCTGAACCGTACTTCTCCAAACATGATAGTGAGATCCATATACCTCCTGTCCCGGCTCTGTATTTGTAAGCTTCTTTGCAATCTCATCATACTGCTCCAGGGTCATATCATTGGTGGGATACTCTACCCCTGCATTGTCAAATACATCCTTGTTGTAATATACAACCCAAAAATCACTCTTAAATGGCAGCTCATACATCTTTCCGTCTACTTTTACCTGATCGGTCAACCCCTTGTAGCCGCTGAGATCCACGCCATCCTTTTCAATATAAGGATCCAGAGGCTCTAACACTCCCTTATTTACCAGAGCCATATATCCCGGTACATCCTTAATGGAAACCACATCGAAATCTGCTCCGTTTCCGGTCAGCTGTGTCGTAAGAACCGTACTGTAATCAGAGCTTCCCAGATCTACCAGTTCTACCGTCACATCCGGGTGCGCCTTTTCATAGGCTTCTACCAGAGCTTTGTAGTATACGGTCAGGTCTTTATCCCACATAGCCCATTTTAAATGTGTTTTTCCATCTGCTGCCGCCTCTGTCTCCTCTGCCTTTGCTGCGGTTGTATCCGCTGCTGCCTCTGTCTCCTTGTTCTCTGTCTTTGCTGCTCCGCCCCCGCAGGCTGTAAGGCTACCCGCCATGGAAACTGCCAACGCTAAACTTACAATACGTTTTTTCATCATCTTCTCCTCCTTGATCCATCATATTTTTTGTTTATCCTGATGTTGTGCCTTTATTATACAGGCAGATTCCCTAAGACTGAATGTAAAAACAACCAAAAAAACTGTGATTTTTTCTGTAATTTTTCTCTTTTCCATTCTTCCCGTAAAAAAGCTGTACTTTTCTATGATTTGCAGTCTTTTCTTATAATTGTATTCATTTGACAAAAAATAGCTTTCCTATTATAGTATTTTATGGATAATACATACCAGAGGGGGGACTATTTTTCATGCTGCAATCCGTATTTCCAAAAACCATACGCGGAAAAATCATACTCTATACGGCTGCCGTAACCTGCTCCATTGCTGTATTTACGGTAACCATCTGTTCCTTTGTTTTTCAGTCCTTTCTCCAGAAAAATCAGATACAGACTTCCGAATACAGTCTTGAGGTTATCTGTAACAGTACAGCGGCCGATTTGGAAAATATCCTTTCCTTTTATAAATGGTGCTCCTTTAACACAGATATCGCCGCCTATCTGGACGGTTTTGAAAATCTGTCCCAGATGCCCTCGATCTCTTCCAAAAATTCCGGCCTACGCAGTGTGGCACTTCGTACCTATGACCGTCTGAAGGAAGAGTATTACAATACTCATTCTTCCTCCTACATAAACCGGGTTATCATATCTCCCTTAAACAGCTGCAATTATATGCAGATTTCTGATACCACCGCTGTGTCTTCCGCACATTCTTTATCTGACCTTACAGGCACGGATTGGTTTCAGACCATCCTTTCAGAAGATGGGATGGACAACAGCACCTTTATGGAGGATCCATTTCTTCCCGGAAGCGGTTTAATGGTCCTTCCAGCTGTCTCCGCCTTGTCCGGACGCTACAGCTCCCATCAGGCCGGCTGGATCTATATGTCGATCTCAGACCGGCTGATCCTTGACTACTTAAAATCTTTCCCCTTAAATCCGGATTCATTTCTCTGCCTTACCATCGGAGGCAGAACCTGGCTTTATGAAAATGACCGTTTAAAGTCCTGTGACTGGAAATTTGAGCCGGTAAAGGACTTAAGTGAAAATGCCTTTAACAGTGATACCTCCGTTTCGCTCTGCCGTCTTCCGGATGGATCCGAACGCGTACTGCTCTCCTGCCCCATTGGAAATTATGGCTGGAGCATCTCTCTGCTTTTATCCCAGAGCGCTATGAAGGCTCAGAGCACCCTTTATGCGGTCATTCTTTCCGGTATTGCTGTCTTCATCCTTTTCATCGGTCTCTTGCTTTTTGTACTGTTAAACCGTTCCATCGGACGTCCTGTAAAAAAACTGCAGCATCGGATCCAGGCCATTGCTGGAGGCGATTTTTCTCTGGATCCCTCCATACAGCGGGAGGATGAATTTGGAGCCATTGGTACCGGTATCAACCGTATGTCACAGGATCTGGCTGCTCTGATCCAGAAGCGGATACAGGACGAAAAGGAACGCAAGGATCTGGAATACCGGATTCTTCAAAGCCAGATTAACCCCCATTTTCTTTACAATACATTAAACTCCATCAAATGGATGGCTACCATCCAGGGCGCATCCGGTATCAGCGAGATGACTACGGCTCTGGCCCGGCTGTTAAAAAGCATTTCCAAGGGTTCCCATAATAGGATTACCTTGAGGGAAGAGCTGAATCTGGTGAAGGACTATTTTCTGATCCAGCAGTACCGTTACGGCGGCAGTATCTCTCTGGAATGTGAAATTTCGGAAGAAGCCCTCTATGACTGCCTGATCCACCGTTTTACCTTGCAGCCTCTCATAGAAAATGCTCTTTTCCACGGAATTGAACCAAAGGGCTGTGCAGGAAAAATCCGCATCAGCGCTAATCTGGACAGAGAAGCTGCCAGACAGCCCCGTCTGATCATATCGGTATGGGATAACGGGATCGGCATGGATGCGGAAACCATAAAACGAGTTCTTTCCGGCACCCAAAAGCCCACTGCGGACTTTTTCCGGCAGGTGGGAATCAACAATGTAAACCAGCGGATCCGCTACGACTGCGGCCCGGAATACGGTATTTCCATTGAAAGCGTACCGGGAGAATACACATGTATGCATATTACGCTGCCATACGAAACGGCACAGGGAGAGATATTATGATAAAATTACTGATTGTTGACGATGAACCTCTAGTTCAGATCGGAATAAAATCCATGCTCCGCTGGGATGAGCTTGGCATAGAGGTCTGCGGCACTGCCATGAACGGAAAAGCCGCTCTGGAAATGATCCGGCAGTACCGGCCTGATATCGTGATTACCGATATCAAAATGCCTGTTATGAACGGACTGGAGCTGGTCAAAATATGCAGAGATGAGTTTGGCCCCATCCCTCTATTCATCATCCTTACAAGCTTTGAAGAATTTTCTTTGATCAAAGAAGCTATGAGCTATCAGGCAGTCGACTATCTGATCAAGCTGGAGCTGGATCCCGGATCGCTTAAATCGTCCATTGAAAAGGCATCCGAACGTCTGGAGGAGCTCAAAGCCAAGGAATCCTTCCGTCAAAATCAGGGGCGCCCTACTCTTTTAAGCTACCATGATAAATTTTTCATGCGTCTTCTTCATAACCTTTTTGAAAACAGGGATCAGTTTTCCATTCAGTCCAGGGATCTGGGACTGGATTTTTCTGCCAGACAGTATCTGGCCTGTCACGGCGAGCTGCTAAGCTGTGTTTCCGAGTCTCTGGATCCGGAAGGCCAGATAAACCTTTATTCCAGCAGCCTGCAGATGATGCGGGAAATCCTTACAAAATATGCGGGCTGTTATGCGATCGCCCTGGATAAAACACGTTTTGCCCTGATCTTTCATTTCCCCGATGAACAGCCGGAAATGGAAACCGTGCTGGAAGCGCTCAATAACGGCCGTTCCATGATCCGTAATTATTTTAATGTTGAACTAAGCGCCGGGATCGGAGAACCGGTGGATGATCCCTTAAAGATCAGCATTTCTTATCAGGAGGCCAGACAGGCCTTTAATCTCTGCTCTCCTGACGCCCCATTTGTACCTTTTACCCAGACTGCCTCTTCTTCCATAAGAGATTCCTTTAATCTGGCTGTTTTTAAAGAAGATCTGACCAGGGCCTTTGAAGAGTTTGATACAGACGCCCTGTATGACACCCTGACCGTGATCTCTCAGCTCTTTGCAGCGAATCCTCAAAAGCTGCTCCAGACTATGGACGGAGCCTGCAGCATTTTATATCTGGCTCTCTCTCTTCTTCCGGAAGGTGAGGAAATACTAAGCGGCATCTTTTCTGCCAGTCCTGACGGCTACCGCTCTATTTACCGGATGAAGGATGTGTTCCAGATTGTCCGGTGGTTAGAGCAGCTCAGAGATGGACTCTGCGAAGCGTTAAAAACCCGCCGAAAGACCTATAAAGACCATGTGATCTTAAATGTGCAGAAATATATTTTAAACCACATTGAGGAGCATCTTTCTCTTAATGAAATCGCCGCGGTCTTTGGGCTGAGTCCTAATTACCTGAGCACTCTTTTCAAAAAGACCTGCTCCATGGGTTTTTCCGAATATATCACCCAGCGCAAGATCTCCCGGGCCAAACCCCTGCTTTTAGAACAGGATTTAAAGATCTATGAGGTGGCTGACCGCCTCGGCTTTGAAAGCGCCTTTTACTTTAGCAAGGTATTTAAAAAGGTAGAAGGAATCTCTCCCAGAGAGTTTGTCCAGGCTCATATGAACGAACCAAACACCCACATCATTTTGGAGGAATAACACTATGTTTTATGAAATTGCCGCTTCACCCAAGCTGCCACTTACCCCCTTTATCCCCTTTTCCCCTGCACGCTGCCGGGAATTTTGGGAGGCTCTTCCTTCTTCCCTTAAAAACAGGGCCGTGGAAGACGCAAAGGCCCTCTGTCCGGTAGTATGGCCTCAAATCCTGGCCTGTGACTTTTTAGAATACACCCGTTCTGGAAACAGGATCCGGTTTGAGGATAAGCAGTTTGCCCGCCGGACTGCCCTCGGAACCCTGGTTCTGGCAGAAGCATGTGACTATAAGGGAACTTTTCTGGATGATATCATAAACGGAATTTATCTTATCTGCGAAGAAACTGCATGGCAGCTTCCCCCCCATAATTCCTACATCCGTGATACGCCTTCCCTTCCTCTGCCTGATCCCTCACGTCCTGTCATCGATCTTTTTGCTGCTGAAACAGGGGCCGTGCTGGCTGTAGCTGTATGGCTTTTGAGGGATGAACTTCGCGCCGTAAGTCCCCTGATTGAAAAACAAGTGGTACGCTGTCTGAAGGAACGCATCCTTGAGCCTTATTTAAAGGAGCATTTCTGGTGGATGGGCGATGGGGTAAGCCCTATGAACAACTGGACTATCTGGTGTACCCAGAATGTGCTTATGACAGCAGCTCTGTGGGAAGAGGATGAAGAAATCAGTCGGGCCATTCTTCAAAAAGCGGCCAAAAGCGCTGATTTTTTCCTTGCCGAATACGGAGACGACGGCTGCTGTGATGAAGGGCCTCAATATTACCGTCATGCAGGCCTCTGCCTCTTTAACACCATAGAAATCATGAACGGTATGACGGATCATTCCTTTTCCTCCCTTTACCGCGAACCCAAAATCTGCAATATAGCCGCCTACCTCTCCAACGTCCATGCCTGCGGACCCTACTACATCAATTTTTCAGACTGTGCCGCTGTCGCAGGCCTGTGCAGTGCCAGAGAATACCTCTTCGGAAAGCGCACCGAACAGAAGGAACTGATGGAACTGGCTGCTGGCGACTGCCGCATAACACAGGATCCCCTTTTAACGCAGGAGCATAATCTTTTTTACCGGATTCAAAATCTTTTTGCACTGCCTGAAATCCTTTCTATCCCTCAGGGCTGTAATACAGAAAAAAAAGATATTTTCTATCCCAGTACCGGCCTTTTTATTGCAAGAGACAGCCGTTTCTGTCTGGCTGTAAAAGCCGGGGATAATGATGACAGCCACAATCACAATGATACGGGAAGCTTCACCATTTATAAAGACGGAAAGCCGCTCTTTGCTGATATCGGAGTGGAAACCTATCAGGCCAAAACTTTCTCACCACAGCGATATGAAATCTGGACCATGCAGTCTGCTTACCATAACCTCCCCTCCTTTATCACCGCAGACGGCCATGAACAAATGGAACACAACGGTCCGGATTTTAAAGCGGAACATGTAGACTGGGGCTTTGAAGCACAGGAAGCCCATATTTCAATGGAGCTGAAAAACGCATACCCCAAGGGTTGTATCACCTCCTTTAAACGCAGCGTTGTGTTTAAACGCAGCCAGGAAATCCTTATTACCGATCAGGTCTGCTGTCCGGGGCTTACTCCTGTCCTGAACCTTATAACCGCAGAAAAACCTCTGTATAAAGAAAGCTGTCTGATCCTGGGAACTCTGGCCGTCTGCAAGATAACAGGAGCTTTGACGGATGTTTCTGTGGAATGTCTCCCCATTACAGATCCGCGGCTGAAACTGAGCTGGAAAAATGACCTATGGAGAACCCGCATCACATTTAACCCCAAAAAAGAACTGGCGCTTCGGATCATATGATCCTGAGCGCCAGCTCTTTTTTTATTCCTCATGATTACTGATAAAACCCATAGAAAACTCAAATATAATATCCCTGTCTCCCGGTATCTCATATTCCGGATATACCGGAGCTCCCCAGCTGTCATTTCCTCCCACGCCTCTTATGGCTCCTGCGATCACTGCCCAGGTATGGCTCTGTGCGGGCAGCTCTTCCCTGTGGAGAGCCGTTTCGAGCTCTATGGGACTGTATGGAAGCAGGCTGAAGTGAAACGGCTTTTTCTCCGCCTCAAACAAAAGTTTCTCTCCGTCTTTTGTTTCCAGAACCAACCTCCGGGTATCCATATGCATCCCGCATTCCTGAGGCTTTAAATACCGAGCAAGCTGCTCTTTTTTTGTGCTTTCGTAAACTCCCAGCCCTGCTCCGGCCCTGCGGTCAGGATAATTCTCCCACGGCCCTCTTCCATACCAGGAAAAACGGCTGACCTGCTCTGGAAGCTCAAAGGCCAGTCCAAATACAGGCAGGGACGGATATCCCTTCTTTCCATGGAAGTGCGCTCTCACCCCAAGCATACCGTCCTTTCGCATCCTGTATGTAACAGTAGTATCCTCCCATGTAAATGTAAGCTCTGCTTCCTTGTCTGTTTCTCTGATCTCTGCCTTTCCTTTGCAAATTTCCGGAAATAATGTCTTTGCCAGCCACAGCCTGCTTTCCTTTGCAAAACCGTTTCCCCGGTCATTGTCTGTAGACGCCCTCCAGTATACAGGCACAGGAGGACGGATCATCCACTGTATGCCATCCTTTCTCTTTAAAGATACCAGACCGCCGTCTTGATAGGAAAACATAAGCTGCATCTCTCCCAGAATAACGCCCAGGTTTACATCGCCGTCAATCATTCGGGCCGGAATGAACCGTTTTCTTTCCATTTTCCAGTTTCCTGGAAGAACTGCTTCCGAAAAAGCAAGTTCATATCCTTTTTCTGCCCACAGCGTATCCTTTTCCAAATGGACGCTTACTCTTAGGATATATTCCTTTCCATCTTCCAACGCGGTATCGTTTGTAAAGCCTGTCTCATCAAAGGAATATACGGCGCACGTTCCCGGAGCAGCCTGTGCCTTAAACGGAAATGTTTTCCATTTTTTTCCATTTCTTAACACTGTCAGCACAAACGCAAGACCCGAAAGGTCTGAAAAAAGCTGCCGGTTCTCAATCTGTATCTGCCGTCTCTCCGGAGAAATCTTCAAACGCACCGCAGCATACTGAGCCTTTACCTCAGCAGCCTTTGGAGATATGGAACGATCCGGATACAAAATTCCGTTTCCGCAGAACTGCCAGTCTGTGGGACGGTCTCCAAAATCACCGCCGTATGCCGGATATTCCTTCCCGTCTTTTCCCTGTCTGGCAACCGCCTGATCGATCATATCCCAGATAAAGCCTCCCTGATAGGCAGGATATTCATATTCCAACGCCATATACCGGTCCATGCCTCCCAGGGAATTTCCCATGGCATGCATATATTCACACATAATAAAAGGCTTTTTCGTGTTATTTTCCAGAAATTCCCTTACACGTTCCGGAGGCGTATACATCTGGCTTTCCATGTCACTGATATCCTCAAATTCCCGGTTCCAGAAAACGCCCTCATAATGGATTAGACGCCCCGGATCTCTCTCCTTAAACCAGCGGCTCATCGCACGGATATCCTCTCCGGCATAGGACTCATTTCCGCAGGACCAGATCAGCACAGACGGATGATTCTTATCCCGTTCCGCCATAGACTTTCCACGGTCTGTTACACAGGCTTTCCACTGTGGCAGGCTTCCCGGTACATTCCATGACGGCTCACAGGCTCCCATTTTCTGCCATGAACCATGACTTTCCAGATTTGCCTCATCCATAACATAAATACCATAACGGTCGCAGAGCTCATACCACAGGGACTGATTGGGGTAGTGGCAGGTACGGACGGCGTTGATATTATGCTGCTTTAAAAAACGAATATCATAAAGCATATCATCGGCTGTGACAGCCCTTCCCCTGTGCCAGTCAAATTCATGGCGGTTTATGCCGTGAAAAACAATGGGGCATCCGTTTAAGCACATCTGCCCGTTCTTCAGCTCAAAGCTTCGGAATCCAACTGGCTGCAAAAAAGACTCCTTACAGCCATCTTCTCCCCACAGTTCTATATGAAGCAGATATCGGAAGGGATCTTCTGCGCTCCATGGATGTACATTGGGGATTTTTCCCAGTGATACGGCGCAGCTTTTTTCCATCCTTCCTTTTAAAGCCCCTGTTTTTATGATCCGGCCTGCATCCTCCAGCGCAAGCCTTATCTCATAGCTGTATCCGTTTGGATTTTCCATGGTAAATTCTACATCCAGAAAGCCATCTCTGTAATCATCCGTCAGATACGCCTTTATAAACAGATCCTCCACATGGATTTCCGGTATACAGTAAAGATATACCGACCGGAAAATCCCTGTAAAACGGAAGAAATCCTGATCCTCAATCCAGCTGGCACTGCTACGCTTGTAAACGCGCACCTCCAGCCGGTTTACGCCAGGATGAAGAACTCCCGTAAGCTCATACTCCGACGGTGTAAAACCGTCCTCGCCATACCCTGCAAACTGACCGTTACACCACACATAAAAGGCTGTTTCCACTCCCAGGAACGACACAAACACCCGTTTTTCCAGAAAATCTTTCTCCTGATCTGTGATAATAAATTCCCTTACATAGCTCCCGGCCGGAGCATTCTCCCAGTCAATGGCCGGAGGACGGATCTCTGACCTTCCATCCCATGGATACATGGTATTGACATAATGGCAGTTGTCATACCCCTGAAGCTGGACATGGCCGGGAACCTGGATCGTTCCCCAGTCCTTTTCCTCAAAAGCAGCTTTATAAAAAGCAACTCCGTCTGAATCCTCCGTTCCCCTGAGCGCATATTCCGGTGGCTGCTCCTCCCAGCAGAAATCCCAGACACCATCCAGAAGCATAAAACCGATTCCCTCTGATCCTGCCTCCTGAAAAAAAGGATATACATGATCTGAATGAGCATTGTTCCGGTTCACCTCAAAAACCTCCGGATTATCCAGCCAGGAAATCCTTGGATTTCTACTTTTCATCCGTATTTCCTCCTGCTTTATACTCAAAATTGGGAATGTTCTCCCAACGCTTTCTGAAATAGTGTGCTGCCAGCTTTGGCCGTCTTTCTCTTGTAAACAGGCCCTTCTTATTGCCGTCCACTCTCATGCAACCCTGAAATGCCGCAAAGTCCGCAAAATTCCAGACCTGCTCTCCCATAAAGAAAGACCTTTTATCAAATTCCTCATTCTGCCGCCTGTAATATTCCATCTGATATTCTTCACTGAACATTTCCGGTACACACTGATGGATGCCCGCCACAGCGTCTGCCCCATACTCTGTAATCATCACAGGTTTTCCTATTTTTTCCCAGAAGTCCAGTTCCATGTTCAGAGCATAGCAGGCTGCATCCAGATCTCCCGACAAGTTATACCATCCGTAATACCGGTTGATGCATACTACATCCATCGTTCGGGTCACAAGATCCTTTTCATAATTATTCTGGCAGCAGACAAAGGTCACTGGACGGTCCTGCGGATCCAGGGTGTGCGTATACTCATACAGGCTGTGCCAGTATTCATAGGCTGATTCCGGAAAATGCTCTGTATCCGGCTCATTTCCCATAGACCACATTACCACGCAGGGATGATTTTTATCCCTCTCGATCATATCACGGAGCACAGCCTCGTGATGCTCCCTGATAGGAAATGTCTGATAAGGATCGCAGTGCTCGCCAGCTCCGATTCCTACAGCCGGCGTTTCATCAATGATCACAATTCCCCCTCTGTCACAGAGCTGATACATCTCCTCCGCATAGGGATAATGGCTAGTGCGGAAGGAATTGGCATGAAGCCAGTGGATCAGGTTCACATCCTTTACATCCAGGCACAGATCCAGCCCCCTTCCATGAAATGGGGAATCCTCATGCTTTCCAAAGCCTTTAAAATAAAATGGCTTTCCATTAATCAGGAACTGGGTTCCTTCTACCTTCACTGTACGGATGCCAAAGGTTTCCTCATAGATATCTTCTCCAAAGGTAAATACAGCCCGGTACAGATAAGGCGTTCCCGGCCAGGGCCACCACAATCTGGCATCAGGTATGGTAATGGTTCCAGAAGCTCCCTCTGCCTCTGCTACCTTATTCCCCTCCACATCAAAAATTTCCACATGAACGGCGCCTTCTCCCTCTGTCTCAGCCTCATATTGAAGAATCCCATCGGTGTCGTCTATGTCCGGTATCAGGGTCAGACCGCAGATGCGGGAAACAGGTGTTGTATACAGCCGTACCGGACGGTTGATTCCTGCATAGTTAAAAAAGTCAAAATTGGGAAGATTGCCCTGTTTTCGCCATACCTTGGCTGCTTCAACCGAAGGCACACCTGGATTATCGGAGCCAAAAAAAGCGGTTCCGCCTTCATTTCCCACTGGAAGCGTGCTGTGGCTGATCCGGTTGTCCGCCGCAACGGTAAGCAGCAGCGTTTCTCCCGGAACCACAAGCTCCGTAAGCTCCAGCTCAAAAGGAAGAAATCCTCCCTTATGTTCCATTACAAAGGTTCCGTTTATATAGATCCTTGCCCTGTGTGTCACGGCATCAAAACGCAGAAACAGCCTCTGCCCCTTAAAAAAGGCAGGAACCGTGACCTCTCTTTCATACCAGGCCCATCCATAGTGATTCTTATAAGCCGGATCGTCCTTCTGATCATTATAGGATGCAGGGACAGCAATCCGTTCCCCTCCTGCAAGACGCTCACAGTTATCCCCCGGCGTCTCATAATCTCCAAGCTTAAATTCCCACAGGCCGGAAAGATCCATCACGGTCCTTGCTCTGTTCATCTTCGGATATAACATATCACTCTTCTCCTTCCTCTATACCGCCATACGCAAATCCCACTGCCACCAAAAGGCACAAAAAGGTGTTTGCTCTTATAGCATCATTATACAGGAAGAATTTCTCACATTACATATACTTTATCTCAAATAATCTGCAATCTTTTACACTTCCTCTTCCCTCACCAGCATGGTAGGATATCCGGCCTGTCTTACTCTCTGCTCCATCCGGACTCCATTGTCCATCTGCAAAAAAGCGCCGACCCGCACCTTATAAAGCCCGTCATCATATACAAGAAAAGCCGGAAATCCCTTGGCTGCAAGCTCCCTTACCAGAAACTCTGCCCGCGGCCGTTCCCTGTATGCTCCCACCTGAACCTGATAGTACCGCTTCTCTTCCGTCTCTTTCTTCAGCTGGGAAAAGGTGGTCAATATCCCGTCTGCAATCCCCTGGGCGATCTGATCAAATTGTTCATCAAAAATCCTGTTGTCCTCCGGGTGATCTAAAAATCCCGCCTCCACCAGCACAGCCGGCATCTTAGTCCGCCTGAGCACAATGATTCCGGGACGTTCCTGAACTCCCAGATCGTCAAATCCGGCTTTCACAAGATTTTTCTGGATATTTTCTGCCATCAATGCTCCCGGACCGGTATTTTCGTATACCAGGTTCAATGCTCCCTTTCCGGTTCCCGGAACAGGCATGGCATTCCGGTGAATGGATACGAAAAAATCAGCTCCCGATCCATTCGCAATCATGGCTTTTTCCAGAGGCGTGTCATATACGTCCGTGGTACGGGTATACATCACACGAATCCCATTATTTTCCAGTATCTCGCCTACAGCCAATGCCAGACGGAGCGTATCATCCTTCTCTTTGCGCCCCTCAAACATGGCTCCCGGCTCTGCCCCGCCGTGTCCGGCGTCTATGATCACACTTTTTTGCTGTTCCATAAGCAGCTCCTTTTACATACTTCATTTCCTTATACCATATGTAAAAATGAGACGGATGTTTCCTTGGCGCCGGCGGATAAACGGCCAGGATACCGTCTATATCTGATATGCGTGATCCACATCCACACCTCTTGGCCCAAGATGAGTAGAAAATACAATCTGGGGACTGGGCTTTCCAAGCTTCTGAAACTGTCCGATAAAGCCGTCCAGTTCCATCGTACTCTTAAAGGCTGCCTTCTTCCCCGTCCTCCCACAAAGGCTCTATGGCTCCGTTAAACACCTCCACTGCAGGCCCTGTCATAAACAGATGGCCGCTTTCCCGATCCAGACGGATCCTTAAATCGCCGCCCTTAAGGCTTACAAGCACCTCATCCTCTGTTAATCCCAGCAAAATAGCTGCCATGGCGCTGGCCGTAGCTCCTGTGCCGCAGGCCCAGGTTTCTCCGCTGCCTCTCTCCCATACCCGCATCTGGATATGTGTACGGTCGATCACGCGGATAAACTCTGAATTTACACGATCCGGCACAAAACGCTCATGGAACTCAAAGGACGGTCCCATCTTCTCCAGATCCAGGCTGTCTATTTCATCCATAAAATACACTGCATGGGGATTTCCTACATCAATTCCCGTAAACTCCCATTGTTTTCCATCTACCAAAATCGTTTCCGGAAGCTGGGAAGTGAGAACTGCCTCTCCCATGTCAACAGTGAGCATCACTGCCCTGCCGTTTTCGACCTCCAGTTTTAACTCCTTAATCCCAGCCGGAGTCTCTACGGTCAGGCTTCTCCGATCCGGGGAAATAATCCCATGGTCATAGGCATACTTTCCCACACAGCGGATGCCGTTTCCGCACATTTTCCCCTGTGAACCGTCTGTATTGTACATTTCCATACGGCAGTCTGCCACATCAGAAGGGCTGATCAGGATCAGGCCGTCTGAACCGATGCCAAACCTCCGATCGCTGATAAAGCGGGCTGCTGCACTTGGATTTTTTACGTTCTCCTTAAAACAGTCTACATATACATAGTCATTTCCAATTCCCTGCATTTTTACAAAATTCATGGTTCTACCTCACATGTGTATTAAGCTGATGATCATCTGAGCAGTTTCGGTCAGGCTGGTGCCATTATCCATACTGCATTTTTGTATATATCGGTAGGCTTCCGGCTCTGTCATCGTATTTCGTTCCATCAGGAGAGCTTTTGCTTTTAAAATCAGTTCCTTTTCCTTGGCACTTCTCTTCTGAGGACGGGTCCTCTTTCTGCGTTTTCGCCGTTTTCTGGCCTCAAGCATCATTTCTATGGTGCTTAAAAGCTCATGTACCTTTAAGGGCATGGAAAGGCAGATCATTCCCTCCGTATCCCGTTTGCTCCATTTTGCCGGGGAAGCAATGAGAAGCATATCAAAGGAGGATGGGAGCAGGCGGCGCAGCTCCTCGCAGACCATATCTTCAAAGCGGAAGCCGCAGACTACGATCCCGCCGTTTAAACTCTCTACCGCTGCCAGAACCTGAGCCCCGGAGGTGCACGCAAAAACTGGTTCATAGCCATTCTTCCTGAGTATGGCCCGGATATTTCCGGCATCCTGTGGCTTTGAAAATGCCGCGATTATACTTGCCATCCTTCCCACCTCCTCCTGCCAGGCTGCACACTAATATTGATACAGATATTGGGCGATCTCCCAGTCCGTCACCTGAATGCCGAACTCTCCCCATTCCTTCTCTTTGGCCTCCAGATATTTAATATAAATCGGTTCTCCGAGAACATTTTTCACAAAAAGACTGCCTGCATATGCCTCAATGGCAGCTCCCAGAGTGTTTGGGATCCGGTCAATCCCGCAGTTATTAAGTTCCTCCTGATCAGCCAACGATATCGGTTCTTTTGCACAGAGAGGCAGCTCCAGCTCCTTTTCAATCCCCTCCAGTCCCGCCTGAAGGCAGGCTGCAAGTGCCAGGTATGGATTCATGGCCCCATCCGGACAGCGCAGTTCAATCCCCTCTCCTCCCGGAGACGGAATGCGGATCAGGAAGCTTTTGCTGTTTGAAGGCGACCAGGCAATATAAACCGGGGCATCATATCCAGGAACCAGCCGCTTATAGGAATTAACCGTCGGATTGGTAAGAAGCGTCATTTCTTTCATATGGTTTAAAATTCCTGCCATAAAATGCCGGGCCGTGAGACTTAGTCCCAAAGGATCTGCCGGGTCTGCAAACAGGTTCTTTCCCTTTGAGTCTTTCAGCGACAAAACAAGATGCATCCCTGAACCATTAACTCCCTCTTTTGGCTTTGGCATAAAGGTTGCGTGAAGCCCGTGGCTCTTTGCAATCGTTTTGGCTGTCATCTTGAAGGTGAGAAGCTGATCTGCAGCCCTCAAGGCATCCATGAACCCCAGATCGATCTCATGCTGCCCCGGAGCGATCTCATGATGACTGGACTCCACCTGAAAATCCATTTCCTCCAGATTTGTCACAATATCCCTGCATACATTCTCTCCCAGATCCATAGGGAACGTATCAAAATATCCTGCCCGCTCATGAGTCTGGATCGTGGGCCGTCCCTCCTCGTCTGAATGAAAAAGGAAAAACTCACACTCTGGCTTTACCTCCATCACATATCCCATATCTGCCGCCCGCTTAACGGCCTTTTTAAGCACAAAGCGCGGATCTCCCTGAAAGGGCGTTCCGTCGGGATGGCACACATCACAGATCAGCCTTGCTGCCCGCCCCTGTCTGGAACGCCAGGGAAATATCTCAAAGGTATCCGTATCCGGATAAAGATACATATCCGATTCCTGAAGCCTCACATAGCCCTGAGTAGCAGAACCGTCAAACATACATCGGTTGTCCAGGGCTTTTTCCACCTGTCCGGCTGTAATGGTCACAGACTTCATTATTCCAAACAGATCCGTAAACTGCAGGCAGATAAACTCCACATCCTCCTCCCGGACGATCCTGAGGATATCCTCTCTGCTGTATTTGTTCATGGTTTAACCACCCTCTCCCAGGGATGGCAAAAACCCTTTCCAATCCCTGTAAAATGTATCAGGGCGGGGATCTGATGCGATACCCCGCCCTTTTGCCTGTATCTGTAAAAAACTATAAACGCAGTTTTTTTATTTGTCAAGCGCCCGAAGCTGCTCTGTAAAATGATTTCCCAGCTTTATGCTTCCCACATATCCCACATCTCCGGTCATCAGCACATTTCCGTCCTCCCGGATTTCCAGCTCCAGAGTTCCTCCCGGCATCTGGACGATCATTTTCGGATCCGTAAGGCCCAAACGGTAGGCAGCCGCAGCAGCCGCACAGCAGCCGCTTCCCGAAGCCAGCGTATAGCCTGCGCCCCTCTCATACACCTCAGTCTGAATATGGGTTCGGTCTAATACCTTCATAATCTGTGTGTTGATCTTTTCCGGGAACTGTCTGGCATTCTCCGAATACTTTCCGATCCGGCACACCAGCTCCTTTGAAATCTCATCCATAAGGATTACCAGATGGGGATTTCCTACCGATAAGCAGGTAACAGGATAGGGAATCCGTCCAAAGACCATGGTCTCATTGATAATCTCCCTCCTTGGCCCTGTTACCGGAACCTCATCGCTCCAGAAAGACGCCTTTCCCATAGAGGCCTTTAACCTTGTTCCTTCTTCATTCAGATAGTGGATGTCGATTTCTCCGCCTTCTGAATGGATGGTAAAATCCTTTTTCTGCACATAGCCTGCATCCTTTAAATATTTTGCAAAAATACGCACGCCGTTTCCGCTGTTCTCCGTCCGGCTTCCATCCGAATTCCAGATCACCATGGAAATCCTGTCATTCTCCATCACAGGCCCCTCCAAAATGCCGTCCGCTCCCACGCCGAAATTTCGGTTACATAAAAGCTGAACCCGCGAAGGGGTCAGGGCCAGTTTATTTTTATTGGGATCATATACCAGATAGTCATTTCCAAGTCCGTGATATTTTTCAATGGTCAGTCTCATAGCTTGCTCTCTTTCCCCACAGATACTTTTCTGCGGTTTTGCCGTATTCATGTTATAATTCTATTTTATCAGGCATTATTTTATAATAATATTAATTTTATGCTGTTTTATATTGCAAATAATGCTATATTAAAAGAAAGAATTCCATCCGTCAAAAAGGAGGATACCAACCGTGACTTCTCAAACTCAGCCGTCATCCCAGACTTCCCGCCCCCAGGGATATTTAAAGGAAGAATTCCGCTTTTTCCACCTTAAGGATCTGGGAAAAGGACCTTATGAATACCACCACCACGATTTTCTGAAAATACTGATCCTGATAAACGGAAACGTTTCATACTCCATCGAGGGCCGCTCCTATCGCCTCATGCCCTGGGATATGGTGTTGGTGGACCGGGGCCAGATCCACCGTCCTGAACCGGATCCTTCCTGTCCCTATGAACGCCTGATCCTATATCTCTCACCTGCCTTTTTAGAAGCTCATAAACACGCAGACAGCGATCTGGCCCTATGCTTCAGCACAGCCAGCTACCGCCACTCTCAGGTTCTGCGGTTTGCAAAAGAAGAGCTCCGCCCTATGGCTGTCCTTTTAAAACAGCTTGAAAATGAAACAAACAGCCAAAAAGGAGACTTTGCATCCCCCCTTTTTTCCCGGCTTCTGTGCCTGGAATTTCTTATTTTACTCAACCGGTCCTGCCTCTCCTCCTCCGGCCCCTATGTCACCACCAGTTCTCTGGACTACCGGGTTTCCGGACTTATGGCCCATATTAACAATCATCTGGAAGAAGACCTCTCCATCCCTGCCCTGGCCTCTGTGTGCAGCTTAAGCCCCTACCACATGATGCGTGTTTTTAAGGAGGAAACCGGCTTTACGATTGGGAGCTATATCACAGAAAAGAGACTGGCCCGAGCAAGAGAACTTCTGGCTCTGGGCGTAAATGCCACCACCGCCTGCTATCAGTGCGGATTTCAAAATTATTCTACCTTTCTGCGGGCTTACAAGCGGCGGTATGGGCAGCTTCCGAAGGATTTTCGGTAGGATAACGATTGTTTTTTAATATGCAGCTATGGCTCGCAGCCGAAAGGGTAAATGATGGAGTTCCCCGGAATGGAGGATGAGCTGCTCAGTCCCATGATATTACTGGTCAAGGCGCTGAAAATTGAAAAGCTGCTCCAAAGCCATTCCCCTCATAAGGGGATTACGGCTTGAAAGCAGCTTTTTTCCTTTTGCACAGAATCTTCATCCTGTCACATATTATGTTTTATTCCTGAGATGGGGTATCCTCTGCCTGTTTTTCCTCTGCAGGCTCTGTAACATCCATTGCCTCTGATTCAGACGAATGTTCCGGTCTGGCTTCAGGCTCACTTTCCCTTACTGCCCCAGCCGCATCATCCTCAGCCTTCAGATGCTCCGTATCCGGCAGTCCATTCTCCTCCTCCGGCGTTTCCTCAGGCTCCGAGATTCCCTTTACCTTGCGGAATATCTTCATAAACTCTTTTCCGGTAATAGTTTCCTTTTCAATCAGGAAGTCTGCGATCTGATCCATGGCGTCACGGTTCTCATTGAGCAGGCTCTTTGCCGCTTCATAAGCGTCCTTTAAGACCTTCATCACTTCCTTGTCGATCTCAGCCGCTGTGGCGTCGCCGCAGTTTAATACGGCGCGGCCGGTCAGATACTGGTTCTCCTGGCTTTCTAAGGCCATGAGGCCGAATTTCTCAGACATACCATACTGGGTTACCATGGCTCTTGCCAGATTGGTGGCCTGCTGGATATCATTGGAAGCCCCGGTAGTAACAGTCTCAAATACAATCTCCTCTGCCGCGCGGCCGCCCATGAGCTCTACCAGACGGGCCTCCAGCTCCTTCTTGGTATTTAAGAACTTCTCTTCTTCCGGAACATTCATTACATATCCCAATGCACCCATGGTTCTTGGAACAATGGTGATCTTCTGTACAGGCTCCGAATGCTTCTGCAGGGCGCTTACCAGAGCGTGTCCTACCTCGTGATACGATACGATCCGCCGCTCCTCCTTGCTCATGATCCGGTCTTTCTTTTCCTTACCAACCAGAACCACTTCCACAGCCTCAAAGAGATCCTTCTGTGAAACAGCACTTCTGCCGTTTTTAACTGCATTGATAGCAGCTTCATTCATCATGTTTGCAAGATCAGCGCCCACAGCGCCAGAAGTGGCCAGAGCAATTTCCTTGAAATCAACGGTTTCATCCAAAAGCACTTCCTTGGAATGTACCTTTAAAATATTGATTCTTCCGTTCAGATCCGGCTTATCTACTACTACCCGGCGGTCAAAACGTCCGGGACGAAGGAGCGCGGGATCCAGGATCTCAGGCCGGTTGGTAGCTCCTAAAACAAGAAGTCCCTTTGTAGAATCAAAGCCATCCATCTCAGAAAGAAGCTGGTTTAAGGTCTGCTCCCTCTCATCATTTCCGCCCATGCGGCTGTCGCGGCTGCGGCCGATAGCGTCAATCTCGTCGATAAAGATGATACACGGCGCATTTTCTGTCGCATTTTTAAACAGGTCACGGACACGGGACGCACCCACGCCCACAAACATTTCCACAAAATCGGAACCGGACAGGGAGTAAAAGGGCACATGTGCTTCTCCTGCCACCGCCTTTGCCAGAAGGGTTTTACCCGTTCCTGGAGGCCCCACCAGCAGTGCTCCCTTTGGAAGCTTTGCACCGATCTTTGTGTACTTTCCGGGATTGTGAAGGAAATCTACAATTTCTGTCAGGGACTCCTTCGCCTCGTCCTCTCCGGCCACATCCTTAAAGGTAATGCCGGTTTCCTTCTGGACATACATCTTGGCATTGCTCTTTCCAACGCCCATAATGCCGCCTCCGCCCATGCGCTTCATGGTGAAGTTCATAAGGAACAAAAGGATCAGGAACGGTACTGCATAGTTAAGCAGAGCGATAAGAAGTGCGTTGGTACTGCCATTTTCCCGATTGGTTATAACATTGTTCTCCAGCACACGATTTAAAAACTGGTAATCCCCTTCTATACGGACTACATAGTATTTCATCTGCTGGGAATATTCCGTTGCCTCTGCCTTTGGCATTACTTCAATAACAGCATCCTTTACCCGGATGGATTCCACTTTGCCGTCTTCCACCATCTGTACAAATTCATTGTATGACAGTTCCTTGCGCTGTCTGGATTCCACTGCGGAATTCATCCAGCTCACGATCATGATCGTCAGCAGAGCAGCCACCACCAGCATGGCAATAGTCTGCCAGTTACTGTTCATATTCTGGTTTTGCTTCTTGTTATTATCCATACTGTGCTATTTCTCCCTCTGAACAGGCTGCCTTCACACGCATAAAACGTGCCAAAACCCATTCTTTTCTATTATAGTGGCAGTCCATCCATAAATCAAGGAGCAGAAGTATAAAATTTCCCTTAAGATGGGTCATTTTCCTCATCCATATCCATTTCCCCGCTCTACCAGCTCCGGTCAAACCCCAGATATCTCGTTCCCTGAAAATGAAGCTTTCCCTTATCTCCCTCTGCCAAAAGCCCATACTCTCTTCCGCCCAGCCTGAGTTCCATCCGGTCTCCGCTTTCCACCTGAAAGGTAACATAGTAGCTGGAAGAGCTTGTATGGTTTTGATTTCTCATGGTATGTGTACGTTTGGAAACAACCGTTGCAGATACGTCCAGCCTGGGAGACCGGTTATTCTTCCCCCACTCTCCGATTCCACGCACGATCATCACAAGGATCATCCCGAAAATAAGCACAAATACCATCAAAAACATGATCTCAAATCCGCCCATAAAAAAATATTCCATCATATGCCGTACCTCCCCATGTATTCCTACTCTTACTATATCATAAAATCCCCCTGTCTTTTTTACATTTTGCTTACGCTTCCATAAACATTTTTCCCCGTTTCTTCCCCATTTTTCCACCTTATCTTTCTGCCTTTCCGCATAAAAACCGCTCTTAAATCCACACTATCAAAAGAACATGGTGATGCGTGTCAGGAGGTGACAAGAAATGGAGCAAACAAGACATCCAGCCGGCAGACATTCAGAAACTCAGGTCCATAAAAACAATTATGACATTGATATTCAGGCCTGTTCTTCCATGGACTGTACGGGTCTGATCCCGGCTCTTCCTGAGGATGAGGCCCAGAGAGAGGCTTATGAAGAGATTTATCCCTACATCACAAAGGCCAGGTAATTTCCATAGGGATGACAGCCAAAAAGCCCGGACGAACAGACAGCCTAAGGCTGCCCTTCATCCGGGCTTTCTCTTTACTATTCAGTTATAAAGCGGCTCTCTCATGCATAAACCGCCCCAGAAACTCTTTCGTCTGATGCTCCTTCGGAGCTCCGAAAATCTGTGCCGGTTCGCCTTCCTCCACGATCACGCCTCCCGCCATAAATACGACCTGGCTGGAAACATCTCTTGCAAAGGCCATCTCATGGGTCACGATGATCATAGTCAGTCCCTCAGAGGCCAGCTTTCTCATAACCTCCAAAACCTCTCCTACCATCTGCGGATCCAGAGCTGAGGTGGGCTCATCAAACAGCAGAAGTTCCGGCTCCATAGCCAGCGCTCTGGCAATGGCGACTCTCTGCTTCTGTCCGCCGGACAGCTGCTTTGGCTTTGCATTGATATAGGGAGCCATTCCAACCTTTTCCAGATAGGAAAGAGCATTCTTTCTGGCGGTTTCCTTATCCTTTTTCAGTACCTTTACCTGTCCTACCACGCAGTTTTCCAAAACTGTCATGTTGTTAAACAGGTTAAAGCTCTGAAATACCATTCCCACTCTTGATCTGTATTTGGCTGCATTTACCTTTGGGTCTGCAATGTTATTTCCATGGTACAGAATCTCTCCCGTGGTTGGCGTTTCAAGAAGGTTCAGACACCGCAAGAGGGTGGATTTTCCGGAACCGGAGGCTCCGATAATACAGGTTACATCGCCTTTATTGACGGTAAAATCAATATCCTTTAAGACCAGATTCGTGCCGAAGGTCTTGCTTAAATGGCGGATTTCAAGTATCTTCTCGCTCATTATACCCCCTCCTTTTTATCTCTGTCGTCGGGATAACGGTACATACCGCTGGTATATGCCAGCGTATCCGTTGTTGCCAGATCAAAGTTGTCCGCGCCGTCCATCTTCTTTTCCCACAGGCGCAGCAGACGGGAGCATGCAAAGGTCATGATAAAGTACATAACCATGGTAATGGTGTACGTTTCAAAGTTCATATACAGCGCGCCTGCTGCGGCCTTTGTCTTATAAAGCAGCTCTGCTACACCGATCACGGAAAGAACGCAGCTGTCCTTGATATTGATGATCAGGTTATTTCCAATCTGGGGCATCAGGTTTCTCAGCGCCTGAGGCAGGATCACATACAGCATAGTCTGCACATGGGTCATTCCGATGGACATGGCTCCCTCGGTCTGTCCCTTATCAATCGAAAGGATACCTCCGCGGACAGTCTCCGCCATATATGCTCCGGTGTTAATGGAAAGGATAAAATAAGCGGCATTTAAAATAGAGCTGTTGATATTTAACAGCGGCATCAGTCCATAGTAAATAAACATGGCCTGAGCCATCATGGGAGTACCTCTGAAAAACTCCACATATATATTTAAAATAAGCTTCACTATCCACAGGATTCCCCGTTTGATCGGATTATCTCCCTTTTCTGAGGGTATGGTCTGGACAATGCCCACTGCAAAGCCAATGACACAGCCTGCAATGGTTCCCACCAGGGCAATCTGTAAGCTGACGCCTGCGCCCTGAAGCATGGATACGCCGTAACGGCTGAACACAGCCATCACACGGCCAAAAAAATCGGTTGGCATAATATTCTCCTTATTTGTAAAGCTGCCGGGATCTGCCGGCAGAGATCATCAGTTTACAAGAGGCTGTACGGAAATGGCCTCATCCATCATTTTGGAGAAATCCTCTTTTGTCATCTTTGAAAGCACGCTGTCAATGGCTTCCTTCAGTTCAGTATTTCCCTTCTTTAGAGAAATTCCGATGTTGATATCCTCATCTGTTACCTGGAAATCATTCTCTCCACCGCCAAACTCTATGAGCTTGAAGTCAGGGTATGCGATCAGAGCGCCCTTGCCGGTAGGCTGATCCGTCACTACCAGATCGCACTTGTCCGCGTTAAGAGACATCAGCATATCAGGAGCATTGGCAGTGGCTGCCAGAATATTGGCATCCTGGATCTGGGGCAGGCAGGTGTTGTACCAGATGGTGCTCTGCTGGGAGGTACAGGTAGCGCCTGCCAGATCGGCTACGCTCTTGGCATTTTCATATTTGCTTCCTTTTTTTACCAGGGTAACAATACTTGCATAATAATAGGGAACGGTAAAATCAACGGCCTGAAGACGCTCGGAAGTAATGGACTGTCCTGCGATCACACAGTCTGCCTGTCCGGTCGTAACGGCTGGAATCAGAGAATCCCAATCCAGACGCACAATCTCAAGGTCATATCCCAGCTCCTCACAGATTTTCTTTGCCATCATAACATCGTAACCGTAAGCATACTCATTGCTTCCGGAAATCGGAACTGCGCCGTTGGAATCATCGGGCTGTGTCCAGTTGTAAGGAGCATAGGCACACTCCATAGCCACTTTAAGGATTTTCTTTTCACCAGAAGCTGCTGCTCCTTCTGCCTTTGCCGTATCTGCTCCGCCGCCGCAGCCGGTCAGCGCCCCTGCTGCAAGAATGCCTGCTGCTGCAAGTGCCATCATTCTCTTTACATTCTTCTTCATATTTTCTCTCCTCATTGTTTTCTTTCTTCTAAAGCATGATCAAATCTGATGCATATACCAAAAAATGGAAAACAGACAAAAAAGTCACACCCATCCCTTCAGGTATGACTTCTTTGTCACGAACCATTTTTAATACTGCACACATACTTCTGCATGTTTCTGATGCGTAGTATATCATAACATTTCCGGTTTTCCAATACCTTATTTTCCATTTTCATCGGAAATATTTTCCGATGTCTTAAGCTTTTTTTCCAGAACAGTCTCCATCTTTTCTTTATATTCCTCATCCATGGGGATCTGATTGCCCTCCTCATCCACCTCTACGGCAAAAAGAAAGGTTCTGGCATCATTGATCTCATAGCTGCAGGTTACCAGAGTGAAAATACTTCTGGCCGGATATTCCACCTCTTCCTTATAGGAACAGGGTTCCACCATTGTCCTTACAAATTCATCAAATGTCTCCTGGGTTTTAAAGCCCGTCATGCGTACAATGGGCTTGGCTTCTCCATAGTAGCAGGACACAGCTTTTAAGCGGATCTCACGCTCCGGCGTGTAGATGCTGAAATACTGATGCTCCTTAAAATACTCCGGATCCTTGTAGCGGTTGATATCCTTAAACATGCTTCCATTCTTCATATTGTGGCCGTAGAGGATCTGATTGCGTCCCTGCAGATCCGCTTCGCTTTCAAAATCCAGATAAATGGAGCCTGCCGCACTTTCCTTCCCATAAAAATCGTGATCCAGATAAAAATCATTATCCGTTCCCTGCACGATGGGATAATCCACATTTGTATCAGGGATCCTGATCCATCCTATGGTGTCCGGATTTTCCGCAGTCAGCGCCTCAAAATCAATAGGAGAGACATACGCTTCCTCTAACGGCTCTGTTTCCTCCGTTTCAGGCTCTGTAGGAGCTTCTGTTGTCTGTCTGGCCGCTTCCTCTGCCAGTCGTTCATATTCTTCCTGGATCCGCTTATCCTCTAAATACTGATGTACGGTCAAAGCGCCGCTTATAAGAAATACAGCCAGCAGAATAAACATCAGCACCCGCCGCTTTCCGCCGCTTTTCCTTTCATTCTCGTTCATACTGAAATGTTCCTTTCCTGCTGTTTCCATTCACCAGTACGCCCCACGGCCTCCTGCATCAGCAAAAGAAGCTCCATAAAGCTTCTGAAATTTACCTGTGAACGCTTTTCCCTCCAGCTGACAGTTCCCTGCCAGGTAGCATTGCGCCGGAACAGAATACGAACCACAAATGTTGCAGGGCCGTAATTTCCAACTGCCACATGAAAGCTTCGGGGGATAATGATGCCATCCGGCCGGCTTCCCTCCGGAAGCGGATCCAGCATGGCCGCGATCTCCTCCTTCAGATCAAATTCGTTGATAAAGGTTCTGCGGTCTGCTACTGCCGGGTGTGATACATCGCCTCCCATCTGACAGCCCTCATAATTTCGTACCGTTACCTCACACATCCGCTTTCCAAGACCGGTTCCTCCGGGACGGATCTGGCAGCCTAAGGAAACTGCCAGAATATCCATAAGCTCCATCAGGCTTAAAAACGACTTCCGTTCCCCTGTTCCCAGATTGGTAATGCTCCCCTGCCAGGTAGCATTGTATCTGTATTTTACATGCAGCGTAAAATCAGCTTTTTTTCCCTTTCGCTCCGGCAAAAGCTGTGAAGCCTCCATTTCTCCGGTCTCGGCCTTCAGCTCCCGGCTTTTTCCTGAAAAATTTCTATAGTCAACGCTCTTTATTGGATAGTGGATCTCATCGAATAATTCCTCCAGGATCAGTATCATCTCCGAAAGGCCGATGAAAGGCATACCGCCTTCCCGGCTGTCATGATAGAGTCTCCCCTTCAGTATACGGTCTTCAAATCCGTCTGCTGCAATATGGATAAACCGGTATGCATTCGGCAATAAACCTTTTTTGGTCATTGGCATTTTTCATCCCCTTTTTCTGTCACTTTTTTCTAGTATATCAGTTTCCGGTTACAATCCGGTTACAAATCGGGCTATTTTCTCATTTTTCTTTTTCTTTCCGGCAGAAGATGTAGACATTTTCCCCTTATATGGTTATACTTAACATATATTAGTATGAAGGAGTTACAAAAGATGCCATCAGCATTTGACTTAAATCCTACAATTTATATACATACCTTGGGAGGCTTTTCAATCGAAGCCGGGGGGAAGGTAATCAACGACAGCAGCAATCAGTCAAAAAAGCCATGGGTTCTTTTAGAATATCTGGCAATCTTCCAGAAAAAGGATATCAGTCCGGCAGAACTGATCCAGGTAATATGGCCGGATGATCCGGGTGTTAATCCTGCAGGAGCGCTTAAAACCCTGATGTTCCGCTCAAGAAAGCTTTTAGAGCCTCTGGATATTCCGCCTCAGAAGCTTTTAGTCCAACAGCGCGGAACCTATGCCTGGACCAAAGAATATACTACTGTTTTAGATATTGATGAATTTGAAACGATCTGTACCTGTGTGTTAAATGAATCTCTCCCGGAGGAGGAAGCCCTTTCCCTCTGTTTTGCCGGCGTTGAACTTTACAGGGGAGATTTTCTTCCAAGAGCGGAGTACGAATCCTGGGTCATCCCGATCAGCACCTATTACCATACGCTGTATCAAAAGCTGATCCACTATACCATTCATCTTCTGACTGCAAAGAAAGCCTTTTCCCAGATCACCGCCCTGTGTCAGACCGCTATTGCCATTGAACCCTTTGACGAAGAATTCCGCTATCAGCTGGTTTATTCTCTGTATCGGGACGGCCACACCCATCAGGCGCTGGAAGAATACAACAACACTCTGGATCTCTTTTACAGTGAGTTTTCCATCTCCCCCTCTGATCATTTTAAGGATCTGTATAAGATCATCCGTGATGACGAACAGGGTGTCAACCTGAATCTGGATCATATCCAGCACGCTCTCAGCGAAGAAAGCTCCGGCGGCGCCTTTTACTGCGAATACCCTGTCTTCCGTGATCTGTTTCAGCTGGAGCGGCGGGCCATTGACCGCACCGGCGATTCCATCTATCTGTGTATGCTTACCGTAACCGGTCTGAATGGAAAATCACTTAAAACCCTGATCTTAAACAAAGCAATGGAGCATCTGGAAGCATCCATCCGAGGTTCCCTAAGATGCAGTGATGTATTTACCCGTTACAGCATCAGCCAATATCTGATCCTTCTTCCTACGATTACTTCAGAAATGGCTGAGATGGTGCTGAAACGGATCATCACCAATTTCCGGAAAGTTTACAACCGAAAGGACATGACTGTTGAATTCCGTTTACAGCCCTTAAAGCCCTTGAATCGGGATGAAGGGTTCTGATCCTGCCTTCCATACAATTTTTATCACCCGCCCGGAGAATGCTTCTGATCTCCGGGCGGGTCATTTTATGGAGTACAGAGTACCGGGATCCCCTTATACACCAGATCATACAGCGCCGGAGCCTTTTGGGTAGGAAGATTGATGCAGCCGTGGCTGCCTCCGGTCTGATAAAGCGTTCCGCCAAACTTGCTTCTCCAAGATGCGTCATGAAGGCCGATCCCGCCGTTAAAAGGCATCCAGTAATCTACATGGCTCTCATACTCATAGGTTCCGTCAGGCTTTTTCTTTCCTCTGAGTATCCGATCCTTTTCCTTATAGGTCAGGCTGTAGATTCCTGAAGGAGTGGTATAATCCTTTGACACATTTCCTGTGACACAGGGAGCATCCCATACGATCTGGCCCTCTTTGAACATATAAACGTGCTGGCCTCCCAGATCGACCTCAACATAGGTAGTTCCCCAATCCATTCCCTCTCTGGACGCAGCCTTCTGGCTGTAAACAGGCTCTCTGTCGGCCTGAGCCTGTCCTTCGCTCCAGCAGCTTCCCGAAGAAACCAGCTCCATAAGGGCTGCCGTCTCTGCTGCCTGATTGATCTTCCAGCCATAGGGGCCTGTGATCTCTGTCTGACCTCCTGCTGCCTTTGTTACGGTTCTGGCTGTTCCAGCTGTGTCATATCGGGAAGCCAGATCCTTTACGAAAGCTGCTACCTTTTCCTGATCAACCGTAATCTTTCCCTCTGATACCCCCGTGATCCAGCTGGCCATGGTTTCTCCTGTCAAAAACTCCTCTGCCTCTCCGAATACATAACGGAGCTTTTTTTCTCTCCGGCTGTTCATGGCATCACAGAGATTCTTCAAATGTTCATCACTTTCCCACAGGCTGACGGTTCGGTAGCAGCCTTCTGCCTCCAGATCCAATTCATTTCTTCCTGCCTTTACAGCCTCATTTACTGCCAAAATCGTTTTTTCCCGATCCACATCATTTCCCTGTACTGCGGGAACAATGGAAAATGGCTTTCCTTCCTCATAGGGTGAAATCGAAGCGTCCTTTGTAACTGTAACAGCGCTGCTGTTTAATACGGAAAGTGCTTCAATGGCCTGATCCAGCTTTTCCTGGCTGTAGGAGGGAGCAAGCGCTGCCTGATGTGAATTGTCTACCGAGGGGCCGGATTGCCTCCCCCCTTCGTTCTGAGCCTTCAGGATAGCATCCAGATCATCTGTCAACGCAACCTGATAATCAATTGCTTCTCCCCGGATCACCTCCCTGCTCCCGTCCTTTTTTATGACAGAAAGCTCGTATTCGCCGGCATAAAATCCCTGGATCCGTTCTCTGGCCTCCTCCGGTGTGAGTCCTCCCACACCTACGCTGTTGATCCTGGTACCGTCCACAAACCGCGAAGCGTCTTCCTGAGCTCCCGGGGAAGAAACGGCAAAAAAAGCAGACAAAGAAACGGCTGCCAGAAAAAGAGCAGTTTTATTTTTACGCATAAAAACATCCTTTCTGATATAAAATCTCATATTTTATTCTAGCATACTTTTCCTTCTGTGCATCTTACAATTGCCTACAATTTTTATTAAAAAATGTAAAAGAGACCCCCCTTCCCGAAAGATCTCCTTTGAAATTGATCAGTCAATGACCTTAATGCTGTCGATCACCGGCTGATTATCCTTTGCAACTGTACCATTATTATCCTCTACCTGAGTATCCTTACAGATTGCGTCCACAACCTCCATACCATCGGTTACATAGCCAAAGCAGGCGTATTCACCGTCCAGGAACGTACTGTCCTCATGTACAATAAAAAACTGGGAGCTTGCACTGTCCTTCATCTGGGAACGTGCCATGGAAATGGCGCCTCTTGTGTGAGATAAGTCATTCTCTACACCATTGGAGGAAAATTCTCCTTTGATTTCCCGTTCTGAGCCTCCCATACCATTTCCCATGGGATCTCCTCCCTGAATCATAAATCCGCTGATGATCCGATGGAAGGTAAGTCCGTCATAAAATCCCTGTTCTGCCAGATCCATGAAATTTGCCACTGTGATCGGGGCGCTATCTCCGTTCAGCTCTACGAAAATGGTGCCGTAATCCTTTACATTGATCTCTATATGGTGCTTTCCGGCTGCAGCCTGCAGATCCAGACTCTCCTTATGACCTGCTGTACTCTTTTCATCTGCCTGGGCTGTTCCGTCTTCCGCTGCTGTCTCTTTCTCAGACTCTGCTGCTGTTTCTGCCTTTGTGGTTTCTGCCTCTGAAGAAGCCGCTGCTGTCTCCTTTGCTGTTTCCTTTGCATCTGGTGTACTGCCGCATCCGGCCATAAATACTGCTGCTGTCACTGCGGCCAGGCAGACTGTCATCCATTTTTTCATCCTGTATTCCTTCCTTTCCCGTCCGTTCATCTGCCCCTTTTTTCTGATAAGAGGCAGCCAGATCATTGTACCATTCCGGATATCCACAAGTAAAGGACTTTATAAAAATATCACAGTTTAGTCACAATTTGCCTAAAGCACTGTGCTTAATATTCTCCCCTGACAGCAAAGCCGTGATCCATGGGGCCGCTTCCCCTTCCCAGATCAAGCTGTGCTTCCAGGGCAGCAGAAAGATACCGCTTCGCCTGAGCGACTGCAGCCTCCAGTTCCATTCCCTTTGCCAGGTTGGAAGCAATGGCGCTGGACAGGGTACAGCCGGTACCATGGGTATTGGGATTGTTGATCCTTTTTCCGTAAAGCCAGATTCCATGGCCCATTCTGTATAAATAATCATTAGCATCATTGATCCGGTGCCCTCCCTTTAAGAGCACACTGCAGCCATATGTCTGTGAAATGATCCTGGCCGCTGTTTCCATGTCCTCTTCAGACCGGATTTCACAGCCGGAAAGCACCTCTGCCTCCGGTATATTGGGCGTCGCCAAAGCTGCCAGAGGCAGCAGCCGCTCTTTCAGCATCTCCACCGCATCTTCTCCTATGAGTCTAGCTCCGCTGGTGGCTACCATCACCGGATCTGCTACAATATGTTCCGCCTGATAAAAGCTCAGGCGCTCTGCGATCACCTTGATCAGCTGTGCAGAAGATACCATGCCGATTTTTACCGCATCCGGCCGTATATCCGTAAATACTGCATCCAGCTGCTTCTCCAGAAATTCCGGCGCCACCTCCATGATAGCGCTTACACCGGTTGTATTCTGTGCTGTGAGAGCCGTGATGGCGCTCATTCCATATACTCCATTTGCCAGCATAGTCTTTAAATCCGCCTGGATTCCTGCTCCTCCGCTGCTGTCGCTGCCTGCTATCGTCAATACCGTTTTCATTTGAATCTCCTTTCTGTTTACAAAAAGGGAACGATCAAGACTCACAGCGATAAAACATACTTCGGCTGCCATAAAAACGAATCTCGCAAGCAGGATTCTCCGCCTGCGGCGGGTCGCATCAGCGACATAATCCCACCCCGGCAGGTGCACTCTCTCTTTAAAAGCTTCCCTACGTTGGCATTATCCAAATCAGGTTCACGGGTCTAAGCGCTGTCAGCTTACTCTCAGCCCGCTTGCGCGAGCTCCCCTTTTTATATTACTTTTTATTATAATCCTTCTGTCCTAAAAAGCAAGAGGGATAACCGGCCTTAAACCAGTTATCCCTCTCTCATATCACATCATTTCAGCAGTCAGCGGAGAGTTTTCCAAATCCTCCTAAACTATTTTATCCGCAACAGCTTCCCAGAATCTCTGTTAAACCATTTTTACTGCCGGTATGACAGCGGATCACATTTGTTTAAACTTCTTCTATTTCCGAAAGATTTTGCATACTTTGCAAACTGATTGCTATCGTAGACATATTATGGAACATTGCAGTAGTCGTAGGCTGTATCATTCCTCCCACTCCTAAAAGAATGAGTAATGTGTTAATACCCACTATTTCTTTATAGTTCCTGTTTATTCTTCTCATCAATGCCTGACTGAGATACTTCAATCGCACAATCTGATATAAATTATCAGCCGGAATCGTAATGTCTGCAATTTCTCTGGCAAGTTCTGACCCATCGCTGACTGCAATCCCTGCGTCCGCCGCTGAAAGTGCCGGAGAATCGTTGATCCCGTCGCCTACCATGAGTACCTTCTTTCCTTTGGCTTTTTCCTTCTCAATAAACATGGCTTTGTCTTCCGGCAATACCTCTGAGTAGTACTCATCAACACCTGCCTTTCGGGCAATGAACGCTGCTGTACGCTCATTGTCTCCCGTCATCATAACAACCTTCTGAAATCCTGCCCCTTTCAATGCTCTCACTACGCTCGCGCTTTCCTCCCGCAACGGATCTTCAATACAGATCACTGCTGCAAGAACTCCGTCTATCGCCAGATATAAATGAGAGTATTCTTCCGGGAGGCTTTCAAACTGTTTCTGATATTCCTTCGGAACAGTACATTTTTCATCATCGAAAATAAAATGTGCACTGCCTATAAAGACACGTTTTCCCTCTATACTGGAAGAAATACCATGAGCTACAATATACTCCACTTTCGAGTGCATTTCCTCATGTTCAAGTCCTGCTTTTTTTGCCGCAGATACTACTGCCTTCGCCATAGAGTGCGGAAAATGCTCTTCCAGACAGGCCGCTATACGAAGCAGTTCATTTTCACCTGCTTCACAAAATGGAACGATCATTTTCACGGTAGGCATAGCTTTTGTAAGCGTGCCTGTTTTGTCCAGTACGATCGTTTCCGCTTCTGCAACCGCTTCTAAAAATTTTCCGCCCTTTACCGTAATATCATAAGAGCCTGCCTGACGAATTGCAGACAATACCGCAATCGGCATTGTGAGTTTTAACGCACAGGAAAAATCTACCATAAGCACAGCTAAAGCCTTCGTGATATTTCGCGTAAAGAGCCATGTAAGAGCTGTTCCTGCGAAGGTCACCGGAACTAATCGATCTGCAAGTCGTTCTGCTTTTCCTTCCAACGAAGATTTCAGCTTTTCAGACTCCTCGATCATCTCAACAATCTTCTCATACCGAGAAGAACCCCCGGCTTTTTTTACAGTAAAAGTAAGTTCCCCTTCTTCCAGAACGCTTCCGGCATATACATATCCTCCTGCCTTTTTCAAAACCGGGAGCGGTTCACCGGTCAGAGAAGACTGATTTACCATTCCTTCGCCTTCGCATACCACCCCGTCAAAAGGAATAACATTCCCCATGTGAACTACGATATTATCCCCTTCTTTGATTTTTCTGGAATCAACAAGTACTTCCTGTTCTTCACTTTTCAGCCAAACCTTCGACACATTCAAAGACATACTGCGTGCCAGATCTCCTACCGATTTCTTATGTGTCCACTCCTCCAAGGTCTCTCCAACTCCCAACAGGAACATAACGGAAGCAGCCGTATTAAAATCACCTCGCAAAACAGAAATGCCAATAGCTGATGCATCCAACACTGCGACTTCCAGCTTCCGCCTTGCAAGACTCTTCCAGCCTTCTTTTAAATAATGTACAGCCTTCCATAAAACCACTGCTTTTCTGACCGGATATGGCAGAAAGATTTTACCGGCATAATGAAAAAGAACTTTACCAATCAGTTTCTCCTGATAAATATCATTCAACTGTCTTCCAGAATTTGTTAACACTTCATCCGGAACTTTTACAGACGTATATCGGAATTTTCTTAAAGCCTGAATCAACAGCTCTCGTTTTCCTGAAAAGCAAACGCAGGCATCGGCCGTCCTTCTATAAACCTTTGCCTGCGTGACATATTCCAGCGTATCCAAATAATACAGTAATGTATCGGCCTCTTTATAAGACATTTGTTTCTGTTCCATATGAATACGGATTCTTCCCGGAATCTCATGCTTTATAGTGAATTTCAATTACGCTTCCTCTATTTCAGGATCAGCATGATCCTCTACTGTATCTTCCTGTACAGAGGCAGCTTCTTCCGCGGCGCGCCTCTCATTGATCTGCTTTGCTTCTGCCAGGATATCTTCTGCATTTTCCTGAACGGTCTCAGCGGTCTTCATCACACAATCTCTTGCTCGAAGAACTGCTGCTGTTCCTTCCACATATACTTTTTTCACATCCTTACTGGAAAGGATTTTCACACCTGCCGTTCCAAATAATACTCCGCCTGCAAACAATGCAAGGTTCTTTAATTTTAAACTATCCATAAATATCCTCCATTTCTGTCTTGTGCGATTTTATTTGTGTTTTTTTCCGGTATAGAATAACATGACGAGACAAACAATCATTGCCCATGCCCATAACCTATGCTGTTTCATTCTGTCACCTCTTCTCTGGTTTGTTATTATATTCTCTCATATATATACAGTCAAAGTATTTTTCTTTTAATGAAATATTTTCTCAACAAATGGCGTGCCGCAATCATATCACCGTATTTGTATTACCTTATACCCCGCCTGCTCAACCGCTTTCTGGAGCTGCATATCTTCTACCTCTTTTTCCATAGATACAACTGCCGTTTTTTTCTTCAGATTCACTTTTGCAGATACCCCTTCCAAACGGTTCAATGCGTTTTCAACCCGATTTTTGCAATGTTCACAGGTCATGCCTTCGATCTGTACCCTCTTCTGACCTATGATATTTTTCAATTTTTTCTTTTTGTCCTGATTTGCGAAGAACCGCCACAGCATCCTCCCTGCCCCTTAAAGTGCTTTGTGCCGGAACGGATTCCTGTAAATACCAGAATCAAAAGTACAGCAATTATAATCTCATTTACCATTTTCCCACGTTCCTTTCTCCATATATACTTTCAGTTTATCAAAACTTTCATCCGACAAGATATATTCCAGCATACTGGCCTCTTTTTCTGCCTGCTGTTGATCAACTCCCGCCTCTACCAGGATTTTTAGAAAAAAAGAGTGTCTGGCAAGTATTTTGTCCGCCAATGCATTTTCTTCAATCCTCTCCTTTCCATACTGGATCTCATACATTTTGTTTCTTCGGATCGCTCCTATATCTTCCAGCGACCTGACCATTCTATAGACTGTCGCTATTCCGATCGCAGGGTCTTTTTTTATCGCTTTATAATAAATTTCTTTACAGCAGACACATTCTTCTTCCAAAATAATATCCAGAAGAATTTTCCTTTGTGCCGTAATACGGCCTCCACACGCTCTTAACTTACGGAAAATTGTTTCTTTTTCCATTTGTGTCCTGGAAAAATCCGGATTTTCATTTTTCTGGCAGCTTTTCACAGACCTCACTCCATTTCCTGTGTTTTATATAAAAGGCCCACACCTTTTCCAAAGTGCGGGCTTTCCCTGAAATTTCCTATTTTTCTGCACTATGGCATCCGCAGCTGCACACTGTATGTCCTTCTTTTCCCGAACATTTTCCTGCAGATGGGCAGCCTATACATTTAACGCCTCTCTTCTTTGCTTTCCATATATAAACAGCCGCAGCGCCTATAATCAACAGCAGGATACCTGTTACCAACAAATCTGCCATACGTCGCTATCCTTTCTTTTTTATGCGTGGAGACGATACTCGGCGCTGAAAGCTTTCTCATTTCTCTGGATCAGCACAAGCAATGCCCCGGCAAATGCAGCCACTGCGATCAGTCCCGGAACAAAACCGTTTCCAAGGGTTCCTGTTGTTATCAGCGTACCTACCTGATATACGAAAAATGCAACTGTATAACCGGTAGCTAACTGCAATGCAATTCCTCCCCACAGCCATCTTTTATCCTGCATTTCAGAATTCATCGCACCAAGGGCTGCAAAACAAGGCGGCGTGAAAAGATTAAACATCAGATAAGCAAGTGCCGCGACTTTCGTAAGTCCCATAACCATTGCCACTTCATTTGCTCCGCCAACTAACGCCAGCTCATCCGTATCAATAAAATTCGTAAGTCCATAAACAACTGCCAGGGTGCCGACCACGTTCTCTTTTGCAATAAAACCTGTGATTGCTGCCGCTGCAAGCTGCCATACGCCAAATCCAAGCGGGATCAGAAGTACTGCAAAAGGAGAAGCAATCGAGGCAAGGATAGACGTATGTTCCATTCCCTCTTCCACTACCTGGAACTGCCAGTTAAAACTCTGCATAATCTGCACTGCAGTATTACATACCAAAATGATCGTTCCTGCTTTCACAATGTATGCCTTACCGCGGGAAAGCATAGAAAGGGTTGCCCGTTTTAAACTCGGAATTTTGTATTCCGGAAGTTCAATGATAAAGAACGATTTACGGAATTTATATCCGGTAATCTTTTTTACCAATAATGCGCCCAGGAAAATCAACACAGCTCCAGCCAGATACATGGTCGGCCCTACCCATGAAGCGTCTGCGAAGAACGCCCCTGCAAATAACGCGATCACCGGGAGCTTTGCTCCGCACGGCATAAACGGCGTCAGCATGGCGGTTGCTCTTCTTTCTCTTTCGTTCCGGATGGTACGGCATGCCATGATACCCGGAATAGCGCATCCTGTTCCGATCACCATAGGGATTACAGACTTTCC
This sequence comes from Enterocloster sp., assembly GCF_057861365.1. Lineage (NCBI taxonomy): Bacteria > Bacillati > Bacillota > Clostridia > Lachnospirales > Lachnospiraceae > Enterocloster > Enterocloster sp. The sequence continues at coordinate 263,013 of NZ_DBMACH010000001.1, read as the reverse complement.
TGATAAACCAACTCTCTTAAAAATCGGATCTAAAACCACAGTAGCGCGAGCCATATATCCGCAGTCTTCCAAAAGAGCAATCAGGAAATACATAACCATTACCAGAGGCAGGAAACCGACTACTGCGCCTACGCCTCCAATGATGCCATCCACCAAAAGCGCCTGAAGGAATGGATTTGCTCCTTCCACCAAACCTGCAACCCAGCCCTGAAAAGCTTCAATACAGCCAACTAACCAGTCCGCAATCCATGTTCCAACCGTAGACTGGGATATGTAAAACACGCCAAACATAACCACTGCAAAGATTGGGATTCCAACAAATTTATTGGTAAGCACCGCATCGATGCTGTCCTGCTTATTTTTATCCTTTGTTAAAACTTTTCTTTTTTCTACTGCTTTTACAATCCCATTTACAAATTCAAAGCGCTTCCTGTCGGCTGCCTCAACCTGCGCTTTGTCTTGCAGATCAATATCCGCCTGCACATATGGCGCTTTCTGCACACGTCCTTTTAATGCTGCTGCATGATTTACAACCTCTTTTAATCCTTCATGTCCTGAGGTTATAGATACAGTCTGAATAACTGGACAGCCTAATTTATCCGCTAATTTCTTTACATCAATTTCTGTTTTTTTCTTCTCCGTAATATCGCTTTTATTAAGAGCAACTACCACCGGGATTCCCAGTTCCAGAAGCTGCGTTGTAAAAAACAAACTTCTGCTCAAATTAGTTGCATCCACAATATTAATAATCGCATCCGGATTTTCGTTTTTTACATAACTGCTGGTAATACTCTCCTCCGATGTAAACGGAGACATAGAATAGGCTCCCGGTAAATCTACCGCGATCAGTTCCTCCGAACCGCCGTAATATCCTTTCTTGATCGGACTCTCTTTTTTCTCTACTGTAACTCCAGCCCAGTTTCCCACACGTTCATTTCTTCCTGTGAGCGCATTGTACATGGTTGTTTTTCCGCTATTGGGATTTCCTGTCAACGCAATTCTCATTGATGTTTCCTCCTTCATACTCAGATTAGCATAAGCTAACCCATCGTTTTAAAAAAACAGTGATCAAAATCACCATTTTTATATTGAAATAGCCTGCGCTAAATCAGTATCAATATTATATCTGCCATCTTTGATAGATACCACGCAGCCGCCTTTTCGATGCGTGATCACAGTAATCGGCTCTCCGCTGTAACATCCCAGAGAAAACAAAAATTCATTTAATTCTTCATCATCTGTCAATATATCTTTGACAATATATTCTTTTCCTTCTTTAGCCTCTGATAAATTCATAAACCTTTGGCACACTCCATTCCTTTTATATCTATATATTTATTTTATGTATCAGATAAGTTATTCTTCATTCACGCAAGTTAGCTTATCCTAATTTTTATATTTTGTCAAGTCCATTATTGAGTTTTTTTATCGTCAAACATTTAATTTGTTACTTTTCACACCCACTCCAATAACTAAAAAGAGCCAGTGTCCTGATAAATCATGTCAGGGCACCGGCTTCAACTTCTTTCTTTGGTTTTTGTGGGCTTTTACGTTCAAAAATGGCTGCGATTTCCTGATATACATTTCTGGCATCTGTGCGCAGCAAATGAACTGTGCTCAGGCCGTCACAGATATATCCTAAATTTTTTTGGCTCCGCAGAACCATTGCCTGTTTCTGTTTCCTTTTATAAACCCGGGCAAGCCTTTCACAAAGGGAGTTATTGGCAGGTACCCGTTTATCATGCAGAAAGAGAAGTTCGCTTTCTTTATACTCCCGCAGTCTGACAGACAGATTATATCCTTCCCGGTAATAATTACTTGGCGGACTGGCTTCGTATTCCTCCTTCGCCTTATCAAGGATCTCATCGTATCTCGTTTCAAAATCTGCCACGATAACCGGATCAGGCCCCTCCTCTTCGCACAGCCCGTTACGGTAATGGAGCATTTCCTGAAATAATGCATGCATCTTGTGGTTCCATTCAAGATCAGGCTCATTTTCCTTACTCCCGATCAGATATCTGCAGTCGTGCTGTGTGCATTCCTGATGCCTGGTCCCGTAACTGTAAAAAGTACGGTCATGGTCATGCACCACAGTCCCCGTATAGTCTTCCAGGGGCGTCCCTTTGACCCCTTCATGCCCTTTCTTCTCCCTGCCTATATACAATGCCGCTCCGTTAACAGGAGATGCAAGCACCAGTACCTGGGCACTCTGTCCATTTACATTTGCATTTGTAAAATCTGCATTCATGACCGGAGAAGACATGAGCCTGCTTATGATCTCCTTTTTCTCGGTTCCGGATTTTAATACGAATTCCTCACTCAGGTGGTTGAGCATTCCGTCAGATAGTTCCACTTTTCCGTCAGTCAGTTCTGAAAGCAGCGTCCTTATTCTTCCATGTGAGACATTGCATTCATTACTGAGAAGGAAAGCAAGGGCTTTTACCGTCCCGTCATAATTCACCTCATTGGTATAGCCTGGCGGGAATGGGGCATGTACACGGGCACCGGTAATACGGCTGCGGTATTCTTTTGCCGTATATTCAATTACTTTTACGGACATTTCAATTACAACCCGCTGTTTGCGGATCAATCATATCCATCTTCTCCAGCACGTAACTTCATTGCCCTATTGCGGAACTCTCTCGGAGTCATTTTATATCGTTTCCTGAATACTCTATTAAAAGTTCTTTGGCTTTCAAAACCGCAATCCAATGCAATATTTATAATAGATTCCTTTGAATCCTGTAACAAAGCTTCAGCATAATTCAAACGGACGCCATTGACATATTTACTAAAATTACAGTGAAATGTCTTTGCAAACATTCTGGATAATACATATTTGCTCACACACAACTCGTAAGCCATTTTTTCTAATGTAATCTCATCCCTAAAGTTCTTTGCAACATATTCGACAGCATTATAAATAACATCATCTTTTCCGGAAGATTCCCTTGGAATAATTTCCATATCTGTAAAGACATGAGCCAAAATCACTTGCATATATGCCTTTTCCAATCTCCCATTATATTTTTCTTGTTTGATCAGTTGATTGATAACATATTCTATATCAGGAGAAATATTATCTTTTTTTATAATCGGGATTCTCGGACAGTTGCTCTGCAATTCTTCAATATAGGATGAAAAAAATGTAGGGTTTGCGAACAAATAGATTGCTCTGTTTCTTCCACTTCCAAATACCTGATAATGATGAATTACATTTGGAAAAACAATTCCAAAATCTCCCTTTTCCAAATGATATAATTCCTTTCCAACTCCTAGTTCAACACTTCCCTCTGTCACAAAAACCATTTCTATTGCATCATGTAAGTGTGGTGGAACATGGATAGATTTCTTGCGTTCATATGATATTTCCGTATTTCTATTTTCGTATGTTAATATCAATCAAATCACTCCTGTTGCAATTTTTGTCCACATATTATTCTATTATGACACGAATTCCAATTCACTCTTATATATAATGGAAACAGAAAAGGAGGTATATAACCATGAAAAAACTTATCAGTTACTTAAAATATGTTATGTTTTTCTATAAGGACTACTATAAATGCTACCATCCAATGTAGTTATGATGCTAAAGCAGGCATTTCTTTTTTAACAAATCACAAAAGAATATTTTATATCGTCCTCTGCACTAATATGATAAGCCTCTTCCACATCACTGCCCCAACTGTCAATTCCGCCTACACCTCTTACCGCTCCATAAATACAAAGCACAGTTCTTCTTGCCGGCGGAAGTTCTTCATGATGAGTTGCATTTTCAATCTCACTAGCTGTATAAGGCAGACAGGAAAATGCGAACCCTTTGTCTTTCTTCTCTATTCTAAGAATCTGATTGGAATTTCCTTTTCTACAGTTATTAAGGCTTGTATGCCTTGTTACCTCCAGCCACTCTGTACCCATTCTCATTCCACATTCCTGCGGAACAAGATAATTTGTAAGGCTTATATCGTCTATCTCAAAGATTCCCTTCTCAGCTCCCGCCATTCGATCCGGATAAGTTTCTCCAGAAAGTCCTTCATATGTATATTTGTCTGCAAGTGTTGGCATAATGAAACGAAGTCCAAATACTGGAAGCTGCGGCAAGCCCTTTGCTCCTTTATAGGAAACATTTACAGCAATCTTTCCCTTGTTATCCACACTATATACCACCTCAACGGTTGTAGCAGGTGTTGTTATCGTTTCATATACATATTTTACAATTACATTCTCGGCAAATACATCACCGCCATACTTGTTGTTTTCCGGAGCACAGGGCTTTCCCTGAGATTTACCATCGGTAATTACTTCAACATCTTTACATTCAATAAACATATCTGCTGCAAGCCAGCTTCCGCTCTTAATATGGAACTTACTGCCTCTATCATTATCCGTGGTTGCTCTCCAGAAAGTCGGTTTCGGACAGCGATAAAGCCACTCATATCCATTTTTCACAAGGGATTCCAGACCACCCTGTACATAAGAAAAAATGTAATCAAATCCTTCCCCATGAACACCAAGTGTAAAATCTCCATATACTACTCTCAATGTTTTAAATGTACAACCCATAGTAATACCTCACTTCCTGCATTGCCGGTTTTTCTTTTCTGTCAGCAAATAGAATTCCGTTTCCTGAAAATTCATAGTCTGCCGGTCTGTCATCAAAATCTCCGCCATACCTTAGTACTTCTTTCCCTGTAACCTCATCTTTTACTAAAATTGCCTGGTCAATGAAGTCCCAGATAAAACCACCCTGATACATTTCATATTTATCGATCAGCTCCATATAAGAACCAAGACCACCCATAGAATTTCCCATATCATGCATAAACTCACATAAGATATACGGTTTTTTAGCACTGTTAATCAGGTACTCTTCAACATCAGCCGTTTTTGCATACATACGGCTTTCTATATCAGAAATGGTATCTTCATACGCCCTGTTGTAGTAAGAACTTTCATAGTGAACTAATCTTCCATCCTTCTTATCTTTAAAATATTGATTCATCGCCTCAATATTATCTCCGGCATATGACTCATTTCCCAAAGACCAGAACAAAACCGATGTATGATTTTTAAATGTTTCAAAGTTATTTCTTGCTCTGTCAATAACCGCTTCTTTCCACTGCGGAATAGAACCCGGTACATTACAGGATGGCTCAATGGCTCCCAGTTTCTGAAATGAGCCATGACTTTCAAGATTTGTTTCTGACATTAAATAAATTCCTTCTTCGTCACACATATAGTACCAAGGAATCTGATCCGGATAATGGCATGTCCTCACTGCATTGATATTATTCCGTTTCACACATTTCATATCAGAAATCATCTCGTCCATTCCGATCACTCGTCCGGTTTTCGCATTCCACTCATGCCTGTTCACACCTGTCAGAATCAATCTTTTTCCATTTAAGTACATTACCTTATCAATAATCTCAAGTCTTCTAAACCCAACTCTGTAAAATACAACCTCTGCAAGCTGTCCATTCTCATAAACTTCAATAAATGCCTCATAAAGATAAGGGCTGCGATTATCCCAAGGAATTACTTTTTCTACTTCTGCCATCATAGAGCCTTGTACCATACCTTCGGTATCTTCTAAAGCGATATCTTTACATAAAAGTTTATTTCCGCTCTTGTCAGCAAGTATAAATTTTGCACTCTTTTCTCCTACCTTTACAGCAGAAATCTTTACATCTACTCTAATTGCACCACTTGTATTATCCTCGTTCAAAGTAGGTTTAATCCACATATCCTGTACATGAACATCCGGAATCGCCTTCAATGTCACATTTCTAAAAATACCAAAGAAGCGGAAGAAATCTTGATCCTCTAAAAAAGCTGCTGTGCTCATCTTGTGAACCTGTACCGCAAGCACATTATTTTTTGCTTTAATATATGGGGTCAAATCAAACTCCGATGGTGTAAAACTGTCCTCTGCATATCCGATAAATTCCCCATTTAACCAGACATACATTGCCTCTTCCACACCTTCAAAGCAAATATGGATTCTTTTACCAACCAGATTCTCATCAAGATCAAAGTGTTTTACATAAGAGCCTACCGGATTATACTCTGCTTTGCTGAACATTCCAGCTCCATCACCAGCACCATCTATGCTATGTGCACCTCTAAGGTATCTTTTCCCCTCCCAAGGATACAGCGTATTGATATACCGAATCTGATCATAACCGGCAAGCTCAATGTGACCGGGAACTAGAATCTTGTCAAAACCACTTCTATCATAATCTGTCTGATAAAAATTCATCGGTCTTTCCATAACATTGATGCTGAATTTAAAATCCCATTCGCCATTTAATGATTGCATCAGTTTATTCTTACCGCTCTTGAACTCCTCATAATTCAGATAATAATTATGATCACTATGAGCCTCTATCTGATTTACACGAAACACTTCCGGATTATCTAACCATTTAATATCTGCCTGCATAATATTCCTCGCTTTCTGAAATAGCCTCTAAAGCTTTTACTCTAAAGGCCATTTTTATTTACTGTCTTTCTGCTTTCAATTTTTCATTAGCCTCTTCCACATTCATAAATGAAAGAATGATTGTAATAACCAAATCAAAAATGAACGGAAGCCAGAGGTACATAAAATACATCATATTAATACAACTGTCTGGCTGTACCGCAGCATCACCATTGATAAATCCACTCATTTCGAGCAGCCAACCTGCAATTGCTGTACCAAGACCACCGCCAAGTTTTACACCTAATGAAGTGCATGAATACATGATTCCATCTACTCTTTTTCCGGTCTTTAAATATGTATGTTCTGAGCAAGATGCAATAACCGCATTCATGTCGCCCTGCCAAGGTCCCTGTCCTAAAGCTGCGATTGCTGTAAAGAGTAACATCAAGGGTACACTTCCCATGTATCCTGCTACAACTACCAGCAAACGACCTGCTGTTGCTACCATATAGCTGTACTTATTGAGTTTATACATTCCCTTCCATCTGGAAACCAAATTAGGTGTAAACACCAATGCTATAATTAACGGAATATTTACTGCCCAGGAGAATGCTCCAAACAAATTTTTATTAAGAAGCACATATGTCATAAAATAGATTCCAATGTTAATCATTGCTCCATATAACTGTTGAAGAATATATACCCCACAAATCATTAAGTAATACTTATTGCTGAACAGTAACTTTGCCGACTGAATTAAAGTAAGTTTGTCATCCTTTTTTTCCTCTGCATCTTCACAGTCCTTCAGTTCTTCTTCCGGAAGTTCTTTTACAGAAAATACTGCAAGAGTATTTGTAATAACACCTAAAATACAGTAAATAATAGCTATGTTTCTCCAGCCTACTGCTCCACCACCTAATACATCAACCGCACTTACTGTAATTGTCTGAATAAATAAGCTTGTAGTAAATGCAAAGATGAATCTGAAAGACCCCATCTGCACTCGTTCTTTACTGTTTTTTGTTACAAGTGCTGTAAGTGCCGAATATGCTATATTGTTAGCCGTATAAAACACAGCATTCAATAATGTATACGCAATAAAGAACCAAGCATACTGTGCTGTTTTTCCAATATTAGTAGGGATTGCAAATACTCCGAATAATGTGATTGCACATCCGAAGAAGCCCCAGAACATCCACGGTCTTGCTTTACCCATTTTGCTCTTTGTCTTATCAATCATTGAACCAAAGAATACATCTGAGATTCCATCAAACAGCTTTGATACTGCAATCAATGTTCCTACAATACCCGCATTTAATCCTACCGTGTTTGTCAGATAAATCATTACAAACGATGATAAAAATGCATAAACCACATTACCTGCAATATCACCTGTTCCATATCCGACAATGTTTCGCATTTTTAGGTACCTTTTTTGCTCCATAATAACAATCTCCTTTTCTTTTGATAAATTTGTAACCTCGCCGTTGCAAACCATGTCTTTCTTATGTAAGAAATTATACTAAATCGACTCTGAAAAATACATATCAAGAATTTGACAAAACATGCACAAAATGATACAATTTCTAAAATAACGTAAGTTTTATCTATTTTTTCATCAAAGTGCACATCAAAAAAATGAACCAAGTCAGAAAAATGGGGGGGATAAAGTAAATATGTACACCAACAATGCCTACCTAAACAATACAACTATGGACATAAAAGATAAATCGAAACCATTAATTGTAACCAGTTGCGGTACTTATCACTTGTTTACCCGCCCTAAATTACCAACCTGGCGACCACGTGGTCGTCGTGACTTTCAGCTACTGTACATTGCATCTGGAAAAGCCCACTTTCATTTCAGCCAAAAAGAAGAGATTGTTACAGCCGGTCATATAGTTCTTTACAGACCAAAAGAGCCGCAAAAGTATGAGTACTATGGCGAAGATCAAACCGAAGTATACTGGGTTCACTTTACAGGAAACGATGTAACGAACATCCTTCGCTATTACGGTTTCACAAAAGGCAAACATGTATATTACTGTGGTAAGAGATTAGAATATCAGAATCACTTTAAAACAATGATTCAAGAACTTCAAATGTGCCGGGAACATTATGATGGAATATTAGAAATGCATTTAAGAGAAATATTTATCATGACACACAGACATTTTCAGACAAGTTCAAAAATGGGTAACAGCCAGATTGCAGAAGACATGGACTCTGCAACACTCTATTTTAACGAACATTATAACCAAGAGATAAACATTGAAAAGTACGCACAAAGCCACAATATGAGTACAAGTTGGTTTATTCGTAACTTCAAGCAATACACAGGATTTACTCCTTTACAATATATATTATCCATTCGAATATATAACGCAGAAGCCCTGTTAAAAAACAATATATATAATATCACAGAAGTAGCCAGTATTGTTGGATATGATAATCCATTATATTTTAGCAGAACATTCAAAAAATTGAAGGGTATTTCTCCTTCTGAGTATCGAAACAGTATTGAATCGTAGCATTACTAAAAAGTCATACCTGCACATATTTCTTTATCTTGCAATTTTTGTCCACTTTTCAAATTAATTTGGCGAGCAATATATCCTATTTGGGGTTATGATTACTTCAGAAAAACAAAAGGAGATGAGAAATATGAAACAGAAAGTAATTAATTTCATTGATGAAGTACTTAATTTTTACAAACCAGTATTTCTTCATCCGACAAGCTATGTGCGGTAACCCGCAGAAAAAACTTTTTTCCTTTTCTTAAATTATTTAACCTCGCCAGTTATTATAAATAAGAAAGAAATATTCTAAATCATTCTGTGTAAACCGCTTAGATTGATGAACAAATATTAGATTTAAGTAAAGAATAAACAGGACTGAACAGCAAATTTCTATATTTTGCTGTTCAGCTCCGCATTTTATCATGTATACCCATAGAAAAAAGAACGACTAATTTTCAATCCCAAAAACAGAAGTCCAATTATCAATGCAATCAAAGAAGCTATTGTCAAAAAAGAACCCACATATTCCAAACTCGCAGAAAATAAAATTGCATCCTTATTAGATGTATTACTCACAAATATTGCCGCTGATAAGTATTTTGCTGAAATTAAAATTGATGATATCAAACAAAAAATAGCACCTACGCCTTTATCATTCACTATTATACACCTCCAGATTGCTTAATTTTAAATTTTATTTTCTATTTCAATTATACTACATTTTATTTGTATCGTAAATTCTGTTTTTATTCTGCCGCTACGAATTCCATTGCCTCAAATTCCTCATCTGACATACTGTCCAATTTTTCAAGTACTCTTGACACCACTTCCAACATTTCCATATCATCCAAATATTTCTTTACCTCTAAAATACTCTGTATAACTGCTTTTCGCCTTTTGCCATCAAAAATGCTGATTAAGTTGAATAATCCGGGGTAAAATCCATCACTTGTCCGGTGCTTGGAAATCACCATTACGTTTTGCAGGAAATCACGATTCTGTCAAAAAGGAAATCATTTTATTACTAAATCCTTATAATGAAGATATGCACCCTATGGTGTAAATTCATTACAAGGAGGTCACGATTATGACCAAATATCGAGAAATCATCCGTCTTACTGGATTGGGCTTCTCTCAACGTAACATCATGGCAAGCTGTGGTGTTGCTCAGAAAACTGTAGTCAAGGTTCAAAAACGTGCCAGAGAATTAAATCTTTCTTGGCCTCTTGATGAATCTATGACGGATACTGAACTTCAAAGACTTATGTTTGCTAAGGAAAGTTTGGTATCGAAAAACAAACGCATGCCTGACTACGACTACATCCACAAAGAATTGCTCCGCAACGGAGTCAGTAAAAAGCTTCTGTGGACGGAATACATGGAGGACTGCCGTGCTAACGGCGATGAACCGCTTATGTATTCACAATTCTGCTATCACATCCAACAGGATGAACAGAAACGACGCGCTACCATGCACATCAATCGCAAACCCGGTGAGCAGGTTGAAGTTGACTGGGCAGGGGATCCTGCAACAATCATTGACCCAGATACCGGTGAAATCTTAAAGGTTTACATATTCGTTGGCGTAATGACTTACAGCCAGTATGCATATGTAGAAGCATTTCTGGATATGAAGCAGAAATCATGGATTACAGCACATGTCCATATGTACGAGTTTTTTGGCGGTGTTGCCAGAATACTTGTACTGGATAACTGCAAGACTGCAGTTGTCCATAATGGTGGATGGAAAGACCAGCAGATCAATGAAACTTATCAGGAAATGGCTGAGCACTATGGTACAGCTATCATCCCTGCTCGTGTCAGAACACCAAAGGATAAGCCGAATGCTGAAGGAACGGTAGGAAATATCTCTACTTGGATAACAGCAGCACTTAGGAATGAGCAGTTCTTTTCCCTTGTCGAATTAAATCGTGTAATCAGAGAAAAACTGGAACAATTCAATCGAAAGCTCTTTCAAAAGAAAGAGGGTAGCCGGTTGGACTTATTCCTTGAAGATGAAAAGCCATTACTTTCGCCATTACCTGCTACCCGCTTTGAACTGAGTGACTGGAAGACCGCCACCAATATTGACAATATCACTCCTTATTTTAATTTTTTGCATATAAAAAGGACTAAGTCCTTTAAAGCCATAGCTTTTAGGATTTAGCCCTAATTGAGATATAAGGAAAGGAAAGGGAAGCCAAAACAATGCTTCCCTTTCGAGTTATATATAGATTTTGCAAATAATGTCTTTAAATCGGTTCGCCTTTGTATACTCAGAATGATGTTTCATATATTCTTGCACATCTTTCCTTGTAACAACCAGCGTTGTGAAGTAGAAATACTTGCGATTTTCTATTTTCCTGCATTGGCAATCGCTGCCTGAGCTGCTGCCAGTCTTGCGATCGGAACGCGGAATGGTGAGCAGGACACATAGTCCAGACCAATCTTGTGGCAGAATTCTACAGAAGTAGGATCGCCGCCATGCTCGCCGCAGATACCTACATGCATATCAGGACGGGTGCTCTTGCCTAACTTGATCGCCATTTCCATCAGTTTTCCTACGCCGGTCTGATCCAGTCTTGCGAATGGGTCGTTCTCAAAGATCTTTGTATCATAGTAAGCATTTAAGAACTTGCCTGCATCATCACGGGAGAAGCCGTAGGTCATCTGTGTCAGGTCATTGGTACCAAAGCAGAAGAACTCAGCTTCCTTTGCGATCTCGTCAGCTGTCAGAGCTGCTCTTGGGATCTCGATCATGGTACCTACTTCATACTTTAAGTCAATGTCGGATGCTGCGATCTCAGCATCAGCTGTCTCAACAACTACCTTCTTAACAAACTTTAACTCTTTGATATCGCAGATCAGAGGGATCATGATCTCCGGGCAAACGTTCCAGTCAGCGTGAGCCTTCTTTACGTTGATTGCTGCACGGATGACAGCCTTTGTCTGCATCTTTGCGATTTCAGGATAGGTAACAGCCAGACGACAGCCGCGATGTCCCATCATCGGGTTGAACTCATGGAGAGAATCACAGATTGCCTTGATGGTCTCAACGCTCTTGCCCTGTGCTTCTGCCAGCTTCTTGATATCCTCTTCCTCGGTAGGAACAAACTCATGCAGAGGCGGATCCAGGAAACGGATGGTAACAGGATTGCCCTCTAAAGCCTCGTAAAGCTTCTCAAAGTCTCCCTGCTGCTCAGGAAGGATCTTCTCTAAGGCTGCTTCTCTCTCTTCTACTGTCTCGGAGCAAATCATCTCGCGGAATGCGTCGATACGGTTGCCCTCGAAGAACATATGCTCCGTACGGCAAAGGCCGATACCCTCTGCGCCCAGTTCTCTTGCCTTTGCAGCGTCTCTTGGAGTATCTGCATTGGTGCGGACTCTCAGTCTTCTATATTTGTCAGCCCATGCCATGATGCGGCCGAACTCGCCTGCGATGGTAGCATCTACCGTAGGAATAATGCCGTCATAGATCTTACCGGTAGAACCGTCGATAGACAGCCAGTCGCCCTCATGGTACTCTTTTCCGGCCAGAACGAACTTCTTGTTTGCCTCGTCCATGATAATCTCGGAACAGCCGGATACACAGCAGGTACCCATACCGCGGGCAACTACAGCTGCGTGGCTGGTCATACCGCCGCGGACTGTCAGGATACCCTGAGAAGCCTTCATTCCTTCGATATCTTCAGGAGATGTCTCAAGACGTACTAATACGACCTTTTCGCCTCTTTCCTTCCACTCTTTTGCATCCTCAGCAGTAAATACGATCTTGCCGCAGGCAGCGCCTGGGGATGCAGCCAGAGCCTTTGCAACCGGCTCAGCCTTCTTTAATGCCTCTGCATCAAACTGTGGGTGAAGCAGGGTATCCAGATTACGGGGATCGATCATCTGAACTGCCTTCTTCTCATCGATCATGCCCTCATCTACCAGATCACAGGCAATCTTTAAAGCAGCCTTAGCTGTTCTCTTTCCGTTTCTGGTCTGCAGCATATAAAGCTTCTTATCCTCAATGGTGAACTCCATATCCTGCATATCTCTGTAATGATCCTCCAGAGTATGGCAGATGCCTACGAACTGCTCATAAACCTCCGGCATAACTTCCTTTAACTGGTCAATCTTCTGAGGGGTACGGACACCTGCAACTACGTCCTCACCCTGAGCATTCATTAAGAACTCGCCCATCAGGTGCTTCTCGCCGGTAGCTGGGTCACGGGTAAATGCAACGCCTGTACCAGAAGTCTCGCCCATGTTTCCGAATGCCATCATCTGTACATTTACAGCAGTACCCCAGGAATAAGGGATATCATTATCGCGGCGGTATACGTTTGCTCTTGGGTTATCCCAGGAACGGAATACAGCCTTGATGGCCTCCATCAGCTGCTCCTTGGGATCGGTTGGGAAATCCTTTCCGATCTTTTCTTTATATTCAGCCTTGAACTGATTTGCCAGCTCGTGAAGATCCTCAGCGGTCAGCTCCACGTCCTGGGTTACTCCCTTCTCAGCCTTCATCTTATCGATCAACTCTTCAAAATACTTCTTTCCAACTTCCATAACAACGTCGGAAAACATCTGGATGAATCTTCTGTAGCAGTCCCATGCCCAGCGCGGATTACCGGACTTTGCAGCCAGAACCTCTACTACTTCCTCATTCAGACCCAGGTTTAAGATGGTATCCATCATACCCGGCATGGAAGCTCTTGCACCGGAACGAACGGAAACCAACAGCGGATTCTCCTTATCGCCGAACTTCTTGCCGGTGATCTCCTCCATCTTTCCAATATGCTCCATGATCTGGCCCATGATCTCGTCATTGATTTTTCTGCCATCTTCATAATACTGGGTGCAGGCCTCTGTTGTAATCGTAAATCCCTGTGGTACAGGTAATCCCAGATTTGTCATCTCCGCAAGGTTAGCGCCCTTACCACCTAACAGGTTTCTCATGGTCGCATTGCCTTCGCTGAATAAATAAACCCACTTTGTAGCCATAAGTTTCTTCCTCCTCATTCTGGCAGATTCCCTCAGGACTCTGCCGCTCTTTAACCGGACATACCGGGAAATTTCCTGTGCCCGCCTATCAGACGGAATCAATGGTTCTCCTTATCCGTCCACCTCGTTTATTATATCACAAAGATTGGGGGAGTAAAGTCCTTTACCGACAAAATTTTGAAAAAATTTGGTTATTTTACAGCAAAATTTACTGTAAGCGTTTTCATTTTCTGTCATTTTCGTATATTCATTTATTGTTCGTATATGCGAACTAATATTTTATAGTAACTATTAACAAAGAAATGTGCCATTCCTTTCTGCATATGAAAAATCCCCCGCACAAGCGGAGGATTTTCCCTATACCTTAAACCGATACCCAACTCCCCAGATGGTCTCAATGTACTGAGGCTTGGCTGTATTAAATTCAATTTTTTCCCGGATCTTCTTAATATGCACTGTAACGGTGGCAATATCGCCGATGGATTCCATATCCCAGATTTTGCTGAACAGTTCCTCCTTTGTAAATACATGGTTGGGATTCTGGGCTAAAAAGGTTAGAAGATCAAATTCCTTGGTTGTAAAAGTTTTTTCCTCTCCTGCCACCCATACTCTGCGGGCTGTTTTGTCGATCTTTAAACCGCGGATTTCAATAATCTCATTGGCGGGCTGGCCGCTTCCGATCAGACGCTCATAGCGGGCCATGTGGGCTTTCACTCTGGCAACCATCTCGCTGGGACTGAACGGCTTTGTAATATAATCATCTGCTCCAAGGCCCAGACCGCGGATTTTGTCAATGTCCTCCTTTTTGGCAGAAACCATAATAATAGGGGTATTTTTAATCTCCCTTACCCTGCGGCAGATCTCAAATCCGTCCGTTCCCGGAAGCATCAGATCCAGGATCAGGAGATCGTAGTCTTCCTTTAAAGCACGGTCCAGACCATCGGTTCCGTTATTTTCGATCTCAACCTCAAAGCCGGACAGCTCCAGATAATCCTTTTCCAGCTCTGCGATGCTTTCTTCATCCTCTACAATCAGTATTTTGCTCATTCCTGCATAACCTCCTGATATTTTCTTAATACAAAATGGATCTCCGTTCCGATGCCTTCCTTGCTGGTGGCCCAGATGCGTCCTCCGTGATCCTCAATGATCTTGCGTACAATGGACAGTCCGATCCCGCTGCCGCCCTGAGAAGAGTTTCGTGAGGAATCTGTACGGTAAAAACGGTCAAATATGTTGGGAAGATCCTTTGCCGCAATGCCTTTTCCATTGTCCTCAATCTCAATCTGGATAAAGTCTCCCACATCCTTGATTCTGATATTGATGATTCCTTTTTTCTTGTCCAGATATTTGACGGAATTGCTGATAATGTTATTGATCACACGCTTCATCTGCTCTGCATCTGCAATAACCATCACATCCTCATCCGCATAATTGAAATATCCCAGCTCAATGCCCCTTGCTTCCATATCCAGACCCACCTCTTCCAGACAGTCCTTAAAATACTGGGATACATTGATCTTTGCAAAGGTATAAGGAATCTTATTTGTGTCAATCTTGGAGTAAAAGGTCAGCTCATCGATCAGCCGGTCCATATCATTGGCTTTATTATAAATCGTGCGGATATATCTGTCCAGCTTCTCAGGTGAGGAAGCAACCCCGTCCAGAATCCCTTCTACATACCCCTTAATGGCTGTAATGGGAGTCTTAAGATCATGGGAAATATTACTGATCAGCTCCTTGCTTTCCTTATCATACTGAAGCTTTTCCTCTGCATTTTCCTTTAAACGGATCCGCATTTCTTCAAAATCCTGGCAAAGCTGGCCTATCTCATCATCTGCATCTACATCCAGGGTAAACTCCAGATTACCGTCCCGTATCTGCTTGGTAGCCTCCTGAAGCTTGTTTAAGGGGCTTAAAATCGAACGGTATACCCAAACCGTAAGGGTAAAGCCCGCTACCACCAGAATCGCCACGCCCAAAAACAGCATTTCTCGAAACATGGACTTTACTTCAGGAAGCAGATCGTCTACATTGGAAACAATAAACACACTTCCCTCGGCACCGTCCGAAAACTGAAAATCCATCTGCTTGATCAGATGCTGACTCTCGCCGTCCAGATAGATCCCACCTTCCATGCGTCCCTTCATCACATCAAAATCCGGAAGCTGAGCGCAGAGAGACGCATCCTGCGGTTCTCCGTTCGCCCCGTAATAAATGATCGTATCCTCACGGCGGACAATCAGATAGGCATACTGTTCATTTAATTTTGCATTCACTTTATCCAGATATGCCGGATCCTTGTAATTATCCGGTTTTTCATCCAACACCTTTCGGATATCTTTCTGCGACTGTCTGGTCAAACGGTTAAATACCTGAAGGGAATTGCCGTTTAACAGTTCAATCTGCTCTGTAAGACCATATGCTTCTTTAAAGGACTTTTCCTGATAATCGCTGAGGGCGATCACAGAAAGGTAGATCATAAGCATCGGAAAAACGGTTATGATAATAAATGCTACCGCAAGCCGTGTCCTTATCTTCACCTTTTCATCCTCCTTCCACTGCCCCCGGCGCAGCACGCAGACAGGCAATTTACATATAGTTTAAGTATACCATACTTATGGCGGGGCGTTTATAAAATCATTCTAAACTTTTCTACGCGCCGCTTGGAAAAGGCATATGAAAAAAGCACCCGGAAATACCGTTTTTAACGGTTTCCCAGATGCTGTTTTCTTTCATTTTACATATTCCCTAGAAACGGAACTTATCCTCAAAGTAAGCCTTCAACTCAGCAATCGGTACGCGTACCTGCTCCATGGTGTCGCGGTCGCGGACAGTAACTGCCTGATCGTTCTCAGAATCAAAATCATATGTTACACAGAACGGAGTACCGATCTCATCCTGTCTTCTGTAGCGCTTTCCAATATTTCCTCTGTCATCAAACTCACAGTTATAGTATTTTGAAAGCTCTGCAAATACCTTCTCAGCGCCCTCGTTAAGCTTCTTGGAAAGAGGCAGAACACCAATCTTTACAGGAGCCAGCGCCGGATGGAAATGAAGAACAGTTCTCACATCGCCCTCTCCGATCTCTTCCTCATCATAAGCAGCACATAAGAATGCCAGTGTAACACGGTCTGCACCCAATGAAGGCTCGATTACATAAGGAATGTATTTTTCCTTGCTCTCGTCATCAAAGTATGCCATATCCTGTCCGGATACATTCTGATGCTGGGTCAGGTCATAATCGGTTCTGTCTGCAATACCCCACAGCTCACCCCAGCCAAAGGGGAATAAGAACTCAAGGTCTGTGGTAGCCTTGCTGTAGAAGCACAGTTCCTCCGGTGAATGATCTCTTGCACGCATCTCCTCCGGCTTGATGCCAAGGGTCTGAAGCCAGTCAATACAGAACTGCTTCCAGTATGCAAACCACTCCAAATCGGTGCCCGGCTTGCAGAAAAATTCAAGCTCCATCTGCTCAAACTCTCTGGTACGGAAGGTAAAGTTTCCGGGAGTGATCTCATTTCTGAAGGACTTTCCAACCTGTCCGATACCGAAGGGAACTTTCTTTCTGGAGGTTCTCTGAACATTCTTAAAGTTTACGAAAATACCCTGTGCAGTCTCGGGTCTTAAGTATACGGTATTCTTAGCATCCTCAGTTACGCCCTGGAAGGTCTTAAACATCAGGTTGAACTGACGGATATCTGTAAAATCGTGAGCGCCGCAGCTTGGACAGCAGATGTGCTTATCCTCAATATACTGCTTCATCTCTTCCTGAGACCAGCCGTCTACAGAGCCTTCGATCTCGATACCGTGCTCATCATTATAATCCTCAATCAGCTTGTCTGCGCGGAAACGCTCCTTACACTGCTTACAGTCCATCAATGGATCAGAAAATCCGCCCAGATGGCCGCTGGCTACCCATGTCTGGGAATTCATCAGAATCGCACAGTCCACTCCTACGTTGTATGGGCTTTCCTGAACAAACTTCTGCCACCAGGCTTTCTTTACATTGTTTTTAAGCTCAACACCCAGATTGCCGTAATCCCAGGTATTTGCAAGACCGCCGTAGATCTCAGAACCAGGGTATACAAAACCTCTGTTCTTGGCAAGAGCTACGATTTTTTCCATTGTCTTTTCCATGATCCATGTCCTCTCTTTTTATATACTTACTGTCAGCAAGCCCCTTTCAGGGCATCACTCCAATATAATGCAGCTTACTCCCTCAGACGCGGTTTCCACTGTATGAACATCCCGAAGGGTACAGCCCTCACTTATATAGCGGATCTTTTTTTCCGCGGAAATGACCCCCTGGCCCGAAACACGGACCGCAAGACCTGTTTCCTTTAAAATTTCCTGCTGATCTACCGCTTTTCCCTCTATATCCAGATAAGAAGTCTGTTCTTTCAAAGCCAGGGACGCAGGACTGCCTATATCAATCGAATCAAAGGGCATCCCCTCATCTCCTATGTCCTGTGAAAACTCCACCAGCCGGGAAGGGGTATCGTATTCCGTCACCAGAACTGCCCTTCCATCCTTCATACTCACTGTATCAAGAGCAACCGGAAGCTTTTCTGCCCCCTTCTCATT
The DNA here is from genome assembly GCF_057861365.1 of Enterocloster sp. Classification (NCBI taxonomy): domain Bacteria; kingdom Bacillati; phylum Bacillota; class Clostridia; order Lachnospirales; family Lachnospiraceae; genus Enterocloster; species Enterocloster sp. The sequence goes on along the minus strand of NZ_DBMACH010000001.1, from coordinate 244,491 downwards.
TTCAAAGGCTGGCTCTTCGCCCTGAGACTGGTTAAACTGGCTGATTCTCTCTCCGGCAAAGGCTTTTAACTCCTCTTCTTTGTAATCGCCTTCCCCGAAGCTTTCGACAGAAGCCCAGGAAACGCTTCCATCGCCGGCTACATAAAGGGTATTTTCCGTAAAGGCTTCCCAGCTCCCTTTGGATCTGGCACAGCCGGCAAAAAAGACGGTGCAGGCTGCAAGAAGCAGGATTCCTCTTATGCTTTTCTTCATATTTCTTCCTTTCTTCCAGGCTTCTCCTGCATCCGCGGGAGCAATATACCGCTTATTATATCTTCTGATGCGTATAATTTCAAGCCTTATCGGCAAGTATTTGTTGTGGTCGCCAATGGCCATAGGTTGTTTCTATAGGTAAAACCAAAACATTTCCATCTGTTCTACCTGGTCATCAGTTCCAGAATTTCCAGAGAACGGAAGTTGTGGCGGATGAAGGTGGTTCTGGCATTTTCTACCTGGTGCTCGAATTCGGCCTGGACTTCGGGTTTTAGTACGAAGGTATAGAGGCTTCCTACAGGGGAATAAATGACATATTGCCAGGTGTAGGTACAGGACTCGGATACCTTTCCCTGGGGATTTTCTGTGTATTCTCCGTTTATAACCATGACTTTCAGCTCAAAGATCCGCCGGACCAGGCGGTTTGGAAGGGACGGATTTAAAAGGGCCTTTAATGTCTGGTAAACCAGTGTTAAAAGTTCGGTTCCGTCCATGTTTTCCTGAGCCAGATAGGAGGCCATTTCCAGAAAATAAGCTCCGTAACAGGCCCCCTCCATATCTGCAGAAAGCTCGTCAAAATAGCATACCGGCTGGGCGCTCTGAAGGGTATAGGCGCTGCGGCCCTCAAAGACGTTAAAAGTGCCGAACACAAAGGGTCTGGTAACTGCCATCAGGGCGCTTCCCGGCCTTCTTGCTCCGTGAGCAAAGGCTGTGATCTTCCCCCGTTCTCTGGTCAAAAGCACCACTCTCCGGTCTGCTTCCCCAAAGGATGCAGCCAAAAGCACCATGCCCGTGAGGCTAACTGCTTCTCTCACCCTGCTCGCTCCCCTTATACATCTTTTTTGTCATAGCCGTAATTTTTCATATACAGCTCACTGTCTCTCCATTCCTTGCGTACCTTTACCCACAGCTGCAGATTGACCTGCATCTCCAGCATATTTTCAATTTCCCTGCGGGCATTGGTGCCGATGCGCTTTAACATAGAGCCGCCCTTTCCGATAATGATTCCCTTGTGGGACTCGCGTTCGCAGACAATGCTGGCTTCAATGTCCATGATGCCGTTTTTCCTTTCGCGCATCTTTTCGATAGTAACTGCTATCCCGTGGGGAATCTCATCATCCAGAAGGCGAAGCGCTTTTTCTCTGATAAGCTCTGCCGCAATCTGGCGCATGGGCTGATCCGTAACTGTGTCCTCATCATAAAACATGGGGCCACAGGGCAGATATTTAAAAAGAAGCTCCAGCAAAAGATCGGTATTTTTTTCCTTCAGTGCGGAAAGAGGCACAATTTCTGCAAACTTGCACACATCCTTGTAGGCATCTATAAATGTTAAAATTTCTTCCTGATTTTTTAAGGTATCAATTTTGTTGATCACCAGAATCACCGGTGTTTTCACATTGGAAAGCTGCTCTGCAATGTGGCGTTCCCCGGCCCCGATAAAGGTGGTGGGTTCCACCAGCCAGAGGATCACATCCACTTCCTTTAAGGTGTGCTCTGCCACATCTACCATATATTCGCCCAGCTTGTTTTTCGCCTTGTGGATTCCCGGAGTATCCAGGAAAATGATCTGGCCTCTTTCATCTGTATACACCGTCTGGATCCTGTTTCTGGTGGTCTGGGGCTTATCAGAGGTAATGGCGATCTTCTGGCCGATCAGATGATTCATCAGCGTAGATTTTCCTACGTTGGGACGGCCGATCAGTGTGACAAAGCCTGATTTCTTCTGTACATTTTCTTCCATCATTTCTGCTCCTGCTCATTTAGTGGTAAAGATGCTTTATTTCGTTAAAGAGTTCCTGTTCATTCACAATCTGCTGGTCATTTCCAATGGCACAGAGAGCGCCTGTGTTTAACACAGACTCTAACAGTCCGGCCAGTGCTCGGATATCCTCCTGGGTCACATTCAGAACCTGATCCCGCTCTCTCTGGATCATCTCGTCCGTAACGCCGGAAAGCCATGCTCCCAGGTTTCTGGCTCCTTTTGCCGCAGGATTTAAGGGAGCATCCAGCTCACTGAAGGCGCCGATAACGTATTTTGTCATATCTCTGTCGTCAATGGAAAAGGTTCTCAAATACTCCGGGATTCCCTCATAAACCCGGTTTGTCTCGCCCAGCTTGGGATCCCGGTAAGATACTAACATTGTTTCCCCATTTCGCCCAAAGCTGCTCATACAGCCGTAGGCTCCGCCTTTTACACGCAGGTTTACCCAGAGATATTCGTAATTTAAAATCACCTTTAATACCTTTAATGCGCCTGTATAAGCACTCTCTCCGAAGGTGCCGCAGCAGGCCACATAGTTGACCTGCGATGCAGTCCGAAAGCCTTCATTTTTAAGCTCTGGCTTAAATTCATAGGGGTAACGGATCCCATTCCCTTCCGGAAGAACCGCCTTAAAGGCAGCCAGCGCAGCCGGAAGCCTGCCATAGCCCTCTTCATCCGCCGTGTAGCTTACGGTCATATTGGAAGCAGTAAAGAGCGTTTTTGCAACTTCCATAAGCTTTTTCCCCAGTTTGAGACGATATCCCTCTTCCTTGCTGCAGCGCTCTGTAATTTTCTCCAAAAACTGATAAAAGCCAATACCGCCGGTGCGGTCATAGAAAGAAGACAGGGGCGAATAATAGGAAGCAGCTCTCATGGCAGCGGAGCTGTGAGAACTGTTCTCCAGACGCATTCTGGCTCTGGACATAGTCTCATCCAAAATCTCTCCCAGACGTTTTTCGTCTGTAAGCTTAGAGCGCAGGAGGATCTCTTCCAGCATCTCAAAAGCAAAATCCAGCTTTTCATAGAGCACCTTTACGCTGGCTGTAAAGGTACCGGTAAAGTTTCCAGGCTCTCCCATTTTCTGGCTGCCGCCTACGGAAAAATCCAGGCCGCCGCTGTTTAAATAAATCTCGCTGGTAAGATCGCTGTAGCTGTAATGCTCCGTATCCACATAGCCCAGCACGGACTTTAAAAGAGCTCCGTAGGGAATATCCTCATCCGGCAGGACAGAAAAGTCAAAGAGCACCTTCAGGTAGCCGATCCCAGAGGTAAATAACGGGCTGTGGATGACAGGAATCCCGCTCTCCTCCTTTACCTCATAAGAAAAGCCTTCTGCCTTTTTCTCAATATCGGATCTCTGGAGCATGGGAATCTTTTCCAGATCCTCCTGAGAGGACGGCTCCTCCTGATATGCCTTTAATTCCTTTGTCTTTCGGACAATCTCGCTCCTCTCTTCTTCTGAAAGGGAATCCCTGTAAGCCTTAAGCCGCTCTGCCAGAGCCTCATCCTCTCTGGCGGTCTGATCTGTACAGGGGCTTACGATCACAAAAGCCTCATGGGGATTGTCCAGAAGATATCCGCGGATCAGATTCTCAAAATATCCTTCGGATACTGCCTTCTTTAAAAAGTCAAAGGTCTTCTGATACTGGAGATGGAGCATAGGATCTCCGTCATAAAGCCAGCTGTCCATAGACCAGAGACCGTACATAAGTCCCTTGGGCGCAGAGCCGTAATCTGCTTCCCTGTAGCGGAATTCGTAGTAGTTTAAGCCTGCAAGAAGGCTCTTTCTGTCAATGCCCTGATCTGCCAGACGGCGCAGGGTTCCCTTAACCACAGCAAGAAATTCCCCCTTCTGCTCCCGCTCTGCATTTTTGGCGATTACGGAAAAGCAGGGCTGAAGGATCCCGTTGTCGTAGCCTCCCAGAATATCCTGACCAATATGGGCGTCAATAAGCGCCTGCTTTAAGGGTGCTCCCGGAGCATCGATCAGCGCATATTCCAAAATCTGGAAAGCCACATAAAGCTCCGGATCCAGATCCGTTCCCACTACGGTATTTAAAGACAGATAGGTCCGCCCCTTTGTCCCTTCTTCCGCTGTTACAGAGTAGGTAGTTTCCCGCTCAATGGGCTCCTTAAAAGGCTTCTGCATGGGAATCCGGGAATCCCGGGTAAAATCTGCCCTGTCATATTGGGATAAATACGCTCTGTCCAGCCACTCTAATTTTTCAGCCATATCCATATCTCCATAAAGGTAGATAAAGCTGTTGGCCGGATGATAGTAATTTTTATGGAAGGCAATAAACTGCTCATAGGTCAGATCCGGAATACAGGCGGGATCGCCGCCGGATTCATGGCGGTATGGGGTATCCGGAAAGAGAACCGCCTTTGTATACCGGTCCAGCACGCTTTCCGGTGAGGAAAAAGCGCCCTTCATTTCATTGTAAACCACGCCGTTGATGATTAAGGGGCTGTCTGTCTCCTCCATCTCATAGTGCCAGCCCTCCTGTAAAAAAATCTTCGGTTCACGGTAAATGGAAGGATGGAGCACGCCGTCTAAATACACATCCATCAGGTTCTGGAAATCCCTGTCATTGCAGCTGGCGACCGGATAAACCGTCTTATCCGGATAGGTCATTGCATTTAAAAATGTGTTTAAAGAACCCTTTACCAGCTCTACAAAGGGATCTTTTACGGGAAACTTCTCAGACCCCTCCAAAACACTGTGTTCCAGAATATGGGGAAGTCCTGTGCTGTCCTGGGGCGGAGTGCGGAATCCAATGGAAAATACTTTATTGTCATCTTCACAGCTCATTAAAAAAATCCTGGCTCCGCTCTTTTTATGCTCCAGCACCATTCCATATGAGTTCATCTCCTCAACAGGTCTTTCATCTACAAGACGGTACTGTGAAAGCTCTTTTACGCGGTCTAACATTTTTTTGTCAATCATTTCAGTCCTCCTTTAAGCAGTCATTCTATCCTACATATTTCCCATAAGCCGGTCTTTTATAATCGACGCACATTCCCTAACGCACAGATGGATAAAAAGCACAGGATCCGACTGGGCGCTGATGCCATAAACATGCTCAAAACCCCATTTGCGGGCAATCATCCTGGCTCTGAATACATGGAAATTGCTGGTGAGAACACCGATTTCCACAGGCTTGTCATCTACCATAAGGTAAGGTTCCCTGCGTTTTTTCTCCTGCTGCTCCCGTTCCAGACGCAGCCGTTCCCGATGGCCTTCGATCACAAGTCTGCTGTAGGCAATATTTTCCACCGTACTGGCAGACCGATCCTCAAGGAGCAGCTGCTCTGGACGGACACCGTTATAGACCAGATATTTGTACATGGCCTGAGCCTCGCTTATGGGTTCATCCGCTCCCTTTCCCCCTGAAAGCACCAGATAGGTTTCCGGATTTTTCTGGGCATAGTCAATGGCCTTATCCAGCCGTTTTTTCAGTGAATTGCTCACCGTATGTTCCTTTACCTTAGCTCCCAGAACGATCACATAATCAAGTCCGGGTTCTTCCTCGGAAGCGACGCCCAAAAACACCAGAGTACATATCATTGCCATGACGGTCACTCCCATCACACAGGTGGTAACGATACTCACAGGCACCCACTTGGGAATGTCAAACATATGACGGCTGTAATACCATTTTCCATAAACAAGAAATACGCAAAGAGCCGCAAAAAACAGCCATATAAAGGCAAAAGAAGTGCCGATTCCCCCATAGATCACAATGATCACAAAGTAAACCGCACACAATGCTGCCAGGATCAGCAGGATACCATCCACCAAACTTACCGCCTCCTGTCTTTTACTGCTCCGCTTTCTTTCTCAGTATATCATACACATCTGCCGGCGCATCCAGCTCCACCCACAAGATCTGCTTGGGATGGGGAGCGCTCTCCTGAGCATTGCCCTCTTCATCGCAGATACTCTTTACAAGGGCCTGTACGTTTCGTCCGTCGGGCTTCATGATCTCAATGGTTTCTCCCACAGAGAACTTATTCTTCTGCTCGATTCTGAACCGGCAGCCTTCGGACTCCTCTACCGTTCCCAGATAGGTGTAATTTTTTACATAGGTATTGCTGTCGTAAATCTGCGCATCTGCTCCCGGCTTTCCAAAATAAAAGCCTGTGGTAAACTCTCTGTAGGTACATTTTCCAATTTCTTCCTTATACCACTCCATATTCTGCTCATAGAGGGCAGGATCCTTTTTATAATCATCAATGGCTTTTCGATAGGTTCTTGCCACCGTTGCCACATAAAGAGCTGTCTTCATACGGCCTTCGATCTTAAAGCTGTCAACTCCCGCATCGATCAGCTCCGGAATATGCTCGATCATGCACAGATCTCTGGAATTAAAGATATAGGTGCCGCGCTCATTTTCATAAACAGGCATATATTCTCCCGGTCTGGTCTCCTCCACAATCGAATATTTCCAACGGCATGGATGGGTGCAGGCCCCCTGGTTGGCGTCCCGTCCGGTAAAGAAATTGCTCAAAAGGCATCTTCCGGAATAAGAAATGCACATGGCTCCGTGGATAAAGCTCTCGATCTCCATATCCTCCGGAATATGGGCCCGGATCTCCTTAATCTCCTCTAAGGACAGCTCTCTTGCAGAAACTACCCGTTTCGCTCCCAGCTGATGCCAGAATAAATAGGTGCCGTAATTGGTATTATTCGCCTGAGTGCTCACATGGAGCTCCATCTGGGGAAGAACTCTCTTTGCAATGGCAAAGATGCCGGGATCTGAAATGATCAGGGCATCCGGCCCCACTTCTTTTAATTCTTCAAAATAAGCCTCTACCCCCGGCAGATCGTCATTGTGCGCCAGAATATTGGCAGTCACATAGACTTTGACCCCGCGCTCATGGGCAAAGGCAATTCCCTCTTTCATTTCTTCTTTGGAAAAATTGTGCGCTTTGGCTCTGAGGCCAAAGACCTCTCCGCCGATGTATACGGCATCTGCTCCGTAAACCACAGCAGTCTTTAATACGTCCAGACTGCCTGCCGGTATCAGCAGCTCTGTTTCTCTCATATCGTTCTCCTATCTAACCTTTGTACTGACTGTCACTCCGTCTCCAATGGGAATCACGGAGGTTTCCAGTTCCTCTGTGTGCTTTAACTCATACAGGTACTCTCTCATGCGGCTGTGGATGGTGCGGTTTCTGCGCTCCACGGCAAACCGTGACTGGATGATATCGCCGTCCTGAAGCACATTGTCGGAAATGAGCACCGCGCCTTTGGGCATAAGATCAAGCACCATGGGAAGCCAGTTTAGATACTGCCCCTTGGCTGCATCCATAAACACAAGATCAAACTGACAGCCTTTTTTTGCCAGCTCCTTCAGATGCACGTCTGCATCGCCCTCTAAAAGTGTGATCCGTCCGCTTTCTCCTGCCCGATGAAAATTCTCTCTGGCGATGGGAAGGCGTTTCTCATACTTTTCAATGGTAGTAATGCGGCAGTGCTCCGGCATCACCCGGCACATCTGCAAAGCAGAATACCCGACGGCCGTGCCGATCTCCAGTATGGCCGACGGCTTAAGGGCTGCCGTCATGGTTCTTAAAAAAGCTGCCGTCTCCTTTCTGATGATAGGCACAAACTGATCCAGAGCCTCTTTTTCTATTTCATCCAAAACCGGTCCCTGACTGGTTTCCAGGGACTGGATATAGTCTGTGATTCTGTCATTTACAATCATGTCTTATTCCTCTGCCTCTTCGATCCAGCCGCCGGATTCCTCTTCCTCCATATAGATATCCTCTCCGTCCAGCTCTGCCTGAACCGCTCTGGTCTTCCTGTTCTCTGAGGAATCTGCATCTTTTGAGAGATCCGCCTCCCCGCTCACCGTGCGGGCTTCGGGGGACGCTTCGCTTTCCTCCTCAGGTTTTACATTCAGCTCTCTTAAAATCTCCTTGGAAGTCATGGAGGTGTTAAGCGTATAGATCCCGGGATAAATGTCCTGGTAATCATAGAAAATACTCTGAAACCAGAATGCGAAATCATTCGTGATCAGTCCCTTTTTCTTTAGTTCTCCCGCGGCCTCTTTTGCTGTCTCTCCCTCTTTTATCTCGACCGTGATTTCTCTCCCCGGAGCCGCCTCTGCCGCTTCTGCATAAAAAATCTCATGGCCAAAGGCAAATCCCCGGACTACGGCCTCGTATAAAAGCAGGATAAGAAGAGCCAGCACCATAAGCTTAATGGAAATGGTGATAATGGCTGTGGTTATTCGATTGATCTCCCTTGTCCGTCTGCTCATGGCCTGTCGCTCCTCCTGCTGTATATCAAAGGCTTATACTTCCATAATAATTGGAAGGACCATAGGATTGCGCTTCATGCGCTTCCATAAAAACTCGCTTAAGCTGTCCTTGATGATATTTTTAATCTTGCCCCAGTCGCTTACGCGGCGGTCTAAGCAGTCCTCTACTGCATTTGCCACGATATTATGAGCTTCCTCCAAAAGATCCTCAGACTCCCGCACATAGACAAAGCCTCTGGATACAATATCCGGGCCCGAAAGCAGCTGGTTGGAATGCTTCTCCAGCGTAAGCACTACCACGATAATACCATTCTGAGCCAGATTCTGACGGTCACGCAGGACAATATTTCCCACATCGCCTACACCCAGACCGTCTACCAGAATACCGCCTGCTGTCACATGGTCGATCACCTGACAGCTGTCCTCATCCAGAGCCACTACATCGCCTGAATTAACCAGGATCGCGTTATCCTTGGCAACGCCCATATACTCTGCCAGTTCCTTCTGCGCAACCCTGTGACGGAACTCGCCGTGTACGGGAATGGCAAACTTGGGATGTACCAGAGAGTAGATCAGCTTTAAATCCTCCTGGCATGCATGGCCGGATACATGAGTATCCTGACAGATCACCTTGGCTCCCTTGGTGGAAAGCTCATTGATCACATTTGCCACTGCTTTTTCATTTCCCGGAATAGGGCTGGAACTTAATACAACCACATCTCCCGGCATAATGGACACCTTCTTATGGATGCTGGCTGCCATGCGGGACAGAGCGGCCATGGACTCGCCCTGGCTTCCTGTGGTGATCAGCACGGTGGACTCAGGCGGATAGTTTTTCAGCTGGTCAATGTCAATGAGCGTTCCGTCGGGAATATTGATATATCCCAGCTCACTGGCAATATCAATGATCGTTACCATGCTGCGGCCTTCCACTACTACCTTTTTGCCATATTTATAAGCCGTATTTACTACCTGCTGCACACGGTCTACATTGGAAGCAAAGGTAGCCACGATAATGCGGTGATTCGTATGCTCTGCGAAAATCGCATCAAAGGTCTTTCCCACGCTGCGCTCGGACATGGTAAAGCCGGGACGGGTGGCATTGGTACTGTCTGCCATCATGGCAAGGACGCCCTTCTTTCCCAGCTCTGCAAAGCGCTGCAGGTCGATGGGATCGCCGAATACAGGTGTATAATCAATCTTAAAGTCGCCAGTGTGGAGCACAATGCCGACCGGTGAAAAAATTGCCAGAGCAGACGCATCCTGAATACTGTGGTTTGTCTTTATAAATTCCACCCGGAAGCAGCCCAGATTCACAGACTGGCCATGCTTCATCACACGGCGCCTGGTGGTCTTTAACAGATTGTGCTCTTTTAACTTGTGTTCAATGAGCGCAATGGTCAGCTTGGTTCCGTAAACCGGCACGTTTACCTGCTGTAAAATATAAGGAAGAGCACCGATATGGTCCTCATGTCCATGGGTGATCACAAAGCCCTTTACACGGTCAATATTCTGTTTTAAATAGGTCACATCCGGGATCACCAGATCGATTCCCAGCATATCATCCCCCGGGAAGGCAAGTCCGCAGTCTACTACGATAATAGAATCCTCATATTCAAAGGCTGTAATATTCATGCCGATCTGCTCTAAGCCGCCTAAGGGGATCACCTTTAACTTGCCTTTTCCGTCCTTTTTTGTTCCCCGTGTGCTGCGCTTTGCAGGAAGAGCTGCCGCTGTCTCATCTGTATTTCTTAAAGGAGCCGGAACCTGTCTTCTGCCGGTACCCTGTCCCTGTCTGGGAGCCGGAGTGCGGCGTCTGGGAGCCCGTCTGTTCTGTTCCTTCTTTTCTGCGGCCTCCGGTGCGCCTTCTGTCTGTACCGTACTTTCCGCTCCCTCAGCCTTCCTTCCTTCTTCAGATGTATTTTTCGGTCTCGCCGTTCTTCTCTGAACCGGCCGGCGGTTCTGAGGGCGTCTTTTTACCGGCGCACTGTTTTCTGAACCGGCTTCTCCTGTATGCCCTGCTGGTTCAGGCGTATTATTTTCCTGCTCGATTCCATTTTCTTTTTCTTCTAAACTCAAACTGATTCCTCCAATCTTTCTTCCTTATTTTTACTTTTCAATTTCCACATCTGCATCAGACAAAAGGGCTTCAAAAATCCCCATTACACTGTCAAGTTCTCTGTCATCTTCCACAAACTCATAAACCGCATCCGGCTCCTGTTCTCCGGATACATCCTTTAAAATATAACATTCTCCATCCTCATCCTCAGGGGCGTCTGTGACAAGAAGGTAATCCTTCCCATGGATCCTGGTCTCCTCCAGTACGGAAAACACCACCTCGTCTCCATCCTCTGTCACCATGGTAATGCAGTCTGTTCTTTCTTCCATCTTATTCTCCGCTCTCCGGCATATCACCGGCTGTTTCTTCCTTTTTCTGTTCCATCGCCATGCGGTCTAAATATCCCTGTAAGATCATGGCAGCTGCGATCTGATCCACAGATTCCTTTCTGTGCTCTCTGCGCACGCCGCTTTCCATCAGCACGCGCTCTGCAGCCACTGTGGTAAGACGTTCATCCCAAAGCACCACAGGAAGGCCTGTCCTGCGCTCTAAGGCTTCTTTTAATTCCTCGGATTTTTTAGCCCGGTCTCCCAGCGTATTGTTCATATTCTTAGGATAACCAAGAACGATCCGTTCTACCCCGTACTCTAAAGCCAGAGCTTCAATTCTGGCCAGGGTCTGGCGCAGCTTATTCTCATCCTTGCGGGTGATCGTTTCCACGGTCTGGGCTGTGATACCTAAAGGATCGCAGACTGCTACTCCCACAGTCTTAGAGCCGTAATCAAGACCCATGATTCTCATATTCAATTCCTCCACATCTATACGGCAGCTGCCGGATTTCGGCTTTGGCAGCCGCCATTTTTAAGCAGGAGCGGACTTAAAAAGCGTCCTCCTCTGCTTTATTTCCATATACAATACAACGTCCATCAGGCTCCCCATTTTAGAAGACCTCAATGGACGTTGCAGCAGGAAAATGACCGTTTCATATTCCTGTATTATACTGTACCGTCATCAAACAAAGAGACCGTTCCCAGTCTCCTGACGGTATTTTATCCGAAGCAGCAAAGTGCTGCCTGTATCCGCCTGCAGCCGCAGTCTGACCGGCACTGTTATTTCAGACGGGCATCAATGTAAACAGCCATCAGCTCTTCCAGGATCTCATCTCTTTCCACCTTCATGATCAGGCTTCTGGCGCCCTTATGACTGGTGATATAAGTGGGATCTCCGGACATAATATAACCCACGATCTGATTTACAGGGTTATAGCCCTTTTCCGTCAAGGCAATATACACCTGCTCCAGCACATCGCTCACTTCCATCTTTTTGTCCTGAACAGCCTGAAAATATTGTGTTTCTCTTATATTGCCCATATTATCACGTCCTTTAAGTATTCTTCTATATTCTACCCTATATTTCCCCATTCGGCAATAGAGTATTTTTGATTTGCCCTGTTTTTTGTTTAATTTATACAGTTATTTCCTGCAATTTTACCCGCAGAGCCTCATCTGTTACAAAGCCTTCCGCCTGTACTTCAAAGATATTTCCTGCCATGCGGCTGCAGATTTCCCTGTCCGTTACAGGCAGGGCAGCCCTCACATACTGAGGCGTATAGCCGGTCAGGTATTCCTTTCCGTCTATGACTGTAATCTCCTCAAACAGTACGGAAAGTACAGAATCCCCGTAATGCTTTCTGTATTCCTCAGACATCTTCGTTTCCAGAGAAAGGAGCACGTCGCTGCGCTCTGCCTTCACGGATTCAGGGATCTGATCCTTCATCACAGCTGCCTTTGTACCCTCTCTTCTGGAATATTTGAAAATATGCATCTCATAGAAATGGATCCGTTCCAGATACTCTTTTGTGAGAGCAAATTCTTCCTCCGTTTCCCCCGGAAAGCCCACGATCACATCGGTTGTAATGGCCGGATGGTCAAAGACCTCTCTTAACAGACGGCATCTGGCCTCATAATCCTCTGTGGTATAATGGCGGTTCATGCGTTTTAAGGTCTCATCACAGCCGCTCTGGAGAGACAGATGGAAATGAGGGCAGAACTTGGGAAGCTTTGCCAGCTCCTCTGCAAATTCTCTGGTAATGATCCTTGGCTCCAAAGATCCCAGACGGATACGCTCCAGCCCCTCGATGGCGTGAACTTCCTTTATCAGCGCCAGCAGCTCCCTGTGGTTCCAGTCGCCATGGCTCACCGGATTTTCCTCCATGCGCTCAATGCCGTAGGAACTTAAGTGGATTCCCGTGAGAACCACTTCCTTATACCCTCCTGCTACCAGTCCTTTTACCTCCTCTGCCACATCCTCATGGCTGCGGCTGCGGACTCTTCCTCTGGCGTAGGGGATGATGCAGTAGCTGCAGAACTGGTTGCAGCCGTCCTGTACCTTGATAAAAGCCCTGGTATGGCCTCCCAGACGATCCAGATGAAGGCGCTCATACTCGTGGGTATGGGCAATATCCAGCACATACACCCTGTTTTCCTCATTTTTTTCTGCCAGACGGGCATCCAGAATATCTGCCAGCTCTGCTTTTCTGTTGTTTCCAATGATCAGATCCACACTGGCATCCTTTTTAAGCTCCTCTGAGGCCACCTGGACATAACATCCCGCTGCCACCACAAGTGCCTGAGGATTGAGCTTTTTTGCCCGGTGGAGCATCTGGCGTGATTTCCGGTCCGCGATATTGGTGACAGAGCAGGTATTGATAATATATACATCTGCCTTCTCATCAAAGGGGACAATTTCATAGCCCCTCTGTGCCAGCTGCTGCTGCATGGCCTCTGTCTCATAGGCATTTACCTTGCAGCCCAAATTGTGAAACGCCGCTTTCGGCATAACTTAATCTCCTTTCCTGCCGTTTAAACTTTTTACAGTTTGTTCCGGTTTTTTTCATACAAACTCACTATTGACTTTTATGAGTCTCTCCTTTAGTATAAAATCAGATTATACATACCGCAAGGAGGGTTCTTCAATATGAAAACTGTTCGTATTTCCTTAAATTCCATTGACAAGGTCAAATCCTTTGTAAATGACCTGGCAAAATTTGATGTTGACTTTGATCTTGTATCCGGAAGATATGTGATCGATGCAAAGTCCATCATGGGCATCTTCAGCCTGGATCTTTCCAAGCCCATCGACTTAAATATCCACGCTGAAAATAGTGTTGAGGACATCTTATCTACACTGGCTCCCTACATCATCGACTGATGAAACAGCGCTTTTAACAGGATACGCCGTCTGCTTTGGCAGGCGGCGTTTTTTCGTCCTTTTTTACTGACAGCGGATTACCTCTGTTGTCTCCAGCGCTGTTTTTACAAGCTCGTCTATCTTCTCCTCCAGATGGCGCTCGGAATTGCGGATCACGTTGATATTTGGCTTTGTCACCGGATGCTTTGCCACAAAGATGGTGCAGCAGTCCTCAAAGGGCTGGATGGATGTTTCATATGTTCCGATCTTTTCTGACACGTCCACGATCTCCTGCTTGTCAAAGCCGATCACCGGACGGTATACGGGCATAGTGCAGACCTCATTGGTAGCTGCCAGTGACTGTAGGGTCTGAGAAGCTACCTGCCCGATGCTCTCTCCCGTGATCAGGCCGATGGCTCCGTTCTTTTCCGCAATAGCCTGAGCAATCCGCATCATATAGCGGCGCATGATGATGGTAAGCTCCTCATGGGGGCATTTCTCATAAATATACAGCTGAATATCCGTAAAATTCACCACATGAAGATCCATGGGGCCTGAATAGCGGGCTACCAGCTTGGCCAGATCTACTACCTTCTGCTTTGCACGGTCGCTGGTGTAAGGCGGTGCATGGAAATAAACCGCATCGATCTTTACGCCTCTCTTTGCGATCATATAGCCTGCCACCGGGCTGTCGATGCCGCCGGAAAGAAGAAGCATGGCCTTTCCGTTGGTGCCGACAGGCATACCACCCGGCCCCGGGATCATCAGGGAAAAGATATTTACCTTCTGGCGGATCTCCACTCTCAGGAGCACATCCGGGTTGTGCACGTCCACGCGCATCTGAGGAAACGCCTCAAGAATGGCCTCTCCCATATCACGGTTAATCTGGTCGGAGGACACAGGATAACGCTTGTCGCCTCTTCTTGCCACCACCTTAAAGGTAAGGTTCTTATCAGGGTAGACCTTATCCATATACTCTACCACATGTTTTTTCAGGTTCTCATAATCCCTGTCGTCAATCTGCACCATGGGGCAGATATCTGCGATACCGAATACCCGCTTTAAGGCCTCAATGGTGTCATCATAGTCATAATCGCCCTCAGCGGTTACATAGATGCGTCCTGATTCCTTTGTCACCTCAAAGCTTCCGTCTACCTCCCGGAGGGCGAAACGGATCTGCTTGATCAGGGCGTCTTCAAACATAAAGCGGTTCTTGCCCTTGGTGCCGATCTCCGCATATTTAATTAAAAATGACTGATACTGCATATATACCTCTTTCTAAACAACGAACAAACTGACAGCTACGCTCTGTAATAGCGTCTCAAAACCGGAAGCAGCTCCTTTAATACATCCATGCAATAGTCGATCTCTTCCTTTGTGTTAAAAAGGCCGAAGCTGAACCGGAGGGTAGAATCCAAAAGCTCCTTTTTTACTCCCACAGCCTTTAAGGTGCCGCTGATAGCGGGGTGATTGGAGGAGCAGGCAGAGCCTGAGGATACATAGATTTCCTTATCCTCCAGGGCGTGGAGAAGCACCTCACTGCGGACGCCCTTAAAGCTTAGGCTGACGATCTGGGGAGCGCTTAAACCGCCCTTCTGGCTGTTTACGGTTACATCCTCAAGCTCCAACGCACGGTCAATGAAATAATCCTTTAAACCGGTGATTTTCCCAATTTTAGCCTCATGATCCCGGTACATCTCCTGAGCGGCAAGCCCCAGACCCGCAATACCCGGAACATTTTCCGTGCCGGAGCGCAGATCCCTCTGCTGGCCGCCGCCGTAAAGAAGGGGCTTAATCTTTACCTTTTCATCTATATAGAGAAAACCTACGCCCTTTGGCCCGTGGATCTTGTGGCCGCTGACGCTTAAAAGGTCAATTCCCTGCTTCTTGGGCCGGATTACTATTTTACCATAAGCCTGGATAGCGTCCACATGGAAAATAATGTTTTTTCCCTTTCCGTGTACCAGAGATGCGATCTCTTCTACGGGCTCAATGGCCCCGATTTCATTGTTTACATACATCACAGATACAAGAATCGTATCGGGACGGATGGACTGCTCCAGTTCCTCTAAGGAAATGTGTCCCTCACTGTCCACGGAAAGATAAGTCACCTCAAAGCCAAGAGACTCTAAAAATGCCAGGGGCTGATACACGGAAGCATGCTCGATCCGTGTACTGATGATGTGTTTTCCCGCCCTCTGGTTGGCAAGGGCTGTGCCGATCAGAGCCATATTGTTGGACTCCGTACCACCGGAGGTAAAGAGGATTTCCTTTTCCTTTACCTTCAGGGTCTTTGCGATCTGGGAAGCGGCATTTTTTACATACTGCTCTGCCTCCATTCCCTTTCTGTGGCGGGCAGAGGGATTTCCGTAATCCTCTGTCATAAGCTTCACCGTCAGGTCCTTTACTTCATCTAAAACCCTGGTGGTGGCTGAATTGTCAAAATATACTTCCATACTGCTGATCCTTTCTCAAAATGCCCCTTCCAGCTTCATCATAAGCACCGAAAGAATGGCAAGCCCTGCTGTCTCTGTCCTCAAAATCCTGCTTCCAAGGCTCACCGGACAGACGCCCATTTCAAGAGCCTGACGGATCTCCCCTTCGTCAAATCCCCCCTCCGGACCGATAAATACTGCAATTTTCTGGCCGGGAGCTGTCTTCTCCAAAGCCTGCTTCATGGCGTCCATCCCCTTTTCCTGCTCATATGGGATCAGGCACAGGCCAAATTCCCTGTCATGAACAAAGGAAAATGCCTCTTTTAAGGTCATCACCAGCTCCACCTGGGGGATCCGGCTGCGCTTTGACTGCTTGGCTGCACTTTCCGCAATGGCCTGCCAGCGCTTTTTCTTGGCCTGCGCCTTCTTTTCATCCAGCCGCACCACCGCATTTTTCGTGGCAACAGGAACCACGGCAGAAGCTCCCAGCTCCACTGCCTTCTGGATGATAAGTTCCATCTTATCTGCTTTTGGAAGGCCCTGAAAGAGCCAAATCTCGGCAGGAAGCTCCATCCGGCTGTCACAGACAGAATGGATTCTCACCACAGCCCGATCCGGCTCAAAGGCCTCTACCTCACAGGTATAGTCGCGGCCTGTGCCGTCGCTGATCAAAACTTCTTCCCCCGGCTTCATGCGGAGCACATGTTTCATATGGTTTACATCCGGCCCGGTAATGAAGATGGTATCCTCTGCCACCTGGGTCGGATCGGCAAAAAAATGATGCATCTCTTACTTCTTTCTGGCTGTGACAGACACCCACTCGCCCTGATATGTGATCTCGGTTACTTCCAGCTCCTGATTTGCCGCAAAGGCCGCCTTTACTGCCTCTTCCTTCATATTGATAATTCCGGAGGTGATAAAATATCCGCCTTTTTTCAGATGAGCCGGAATCTCATCTACAAGGAGAATAATTACATCTGCAAGGATATTTGCAACCACGATATCGTATTTCTCATATCCGGCCCAGTCCTTTACCGCCTGATCGTCAATGATATTTCCCTGAAGCACATGGAAGCTGTCGCTGGAAATGGAGTTAGCCTCCAGATTCTCTCCCACTGCCGTAATGGCATTTTCATCCAGATCTGTTCCCCAGACCTCCTTTGCTCCCAGCTTTAAGGCTGTAATGCCTAAAATGCCGCTGCCTGTTCCCACGTCCAGAATCTCAGCCTGTCCGTGAACGTGCTTTTCCAGCTGGCGGATACAAAGCTGGGTGGTTTCGTGCATCCCCGTGCCGAAGGCTGTGCCGGGATCGATCTGAACCAGAAGCTTGTCCTTATGCTCCTCAGGGATAGGCTCCCAGGTGGGTTTGATCAGGATATGGTCTACGGTAAAGGGCTTAAAATACTGCTTCCAGTTATTGATCCAGTCCTTGTCCTCTGTTTCAGAAGCCTCAATGGTGCGTGCTCCCAGATTGGTAAATAAAGCCAGCTCGTCCAGTCCCTCATTGACCTTTTTCAGCATTTCCGCCACATCCGCATCATCATCCAGATAGAAGCTTACTTTGGCAATGCCCTCGTCCGGCGGAAGCTCCGGAAGGATATCGATGAACATTCCCTTTGTCTCTTTTTCTGTAAGCGGAATATTATCCTCGATCTCAATTCCTTCGATCCCGATGTCATCAAACATACTGCTGACCAGATCTACGGCCTCTGTGGTAGTTGTAAGTGTAAATTTCTTCCATTTCATAAGCATTTCTCCTGATTCAAATAAGGTTTTCAGTTACAGTTTTCCGGCCTTCCTCTTTATGCTCCGGCAATGATCTTAAGGAACAAAATTCCTAACACAACAAGTACCATGGGGCGGACAATCTTCTGGCCGTCATGGACCACCAGTCCTGCTCCCAGATAATGGCCTGCTACCGAACAGACAGAAGCGGCTGCTCCCAATGTATAATACACATTTCCCGTAAGGATAAATGTGACAAGTGCGGAGATATTGGACGACAGATTGATCACCTTGGTCTGGGCTGCAGCTGTGCGCATATCCATCCGGGCTGCTCCCGTAAGCACCAGGATCAGAAAGGTTCCCGTACCTGGGCCGTAAAAGCCGTCATAGGTTCCGATCACAAAGGAGGCTGCCAGTGAGATCACACAGACGCGCCTTTTGGAAATGGTTCCCGTCCGTTCACTGTCTCCCATATTTTTATTGCGAAGCACATAGTAGGCTACAATGGGAAGGATCACGATCATCATGCTCCGGATCACCGAATCCGGTACCCGGAGGGCAATCTGCGCTCCCAGCACAGAGCCTGTCATGGCAAACACAGCCGAAACAGCGGCAACAGCAATCTTTCCTTTCAGATATCCGTGCTTTAAAAGACGGGCTGTGGAAACCAGAGTACCAATGGTAGAGCTCATCTTATTCGTTCCCAGAGCCATGTGGGCCGGCACCCCTGCGATCATATAGCCGGGCAGGGAGATCAGTCCGCCTCCCCCTGCAATGGAGTCTACCAGACCTGCTAAAAATACCAGGGGGCAGACAATTAAATACTGCATCACGTTTTTATTCCTCTTTTCCTGCAATAAAGCAACCTATATATTAGCACAGAAACATAGGACTGGCAATAAGAGGCAAATTTTTTTTGCAATAAAACAGGCTGCCTGTGCATTAACCTTATGAACGGATGAAACAGAAGAAAAACCATTCCCCTGCTGCGTTACCCGGCAGAGAAATCACAAAACAAAGTATGAAATTCCCTGATTGCATTACACTCCATCACACATACAGGCCCTGCGGGGCCACGGGGATGGCAGAGGGGAAAGGTGAGATACAAAAGAGCCGCAGCCTGTAGGATTCCCATCGGAATCGCTTACAGGCTGCGGCATTTTTTATAAGTCTTTGCTCGAAACAGCTAGTTTTTAAATATGAAATGTGGCTCCCTGCCTTGCATTTCCCACCATTGCTGCATATCTTCCAAGAAGGCCCTTTTCTTTTTTCTTTTCGCCATGCTCCCATGCATTGCGGCGCGAAATCAGCTCTTCGTCAGAAACATCCAAATGAATCATTCCCTTATATAAATCCACCTGAATCCTGTCACCATTCTTTACAAGAGCGATTGGACCTCCTTCCTCTGCCTCCGGACAGAGATAGCCGATGCTTAAGCCTCCGCTCGCTCCGGAAAAACGTCCGTCCGTGATCACAGCTGTCCGGGGGATTCCCTTTATAATCTCCGTAATTCGATGCAGTTCCTTCATTCCAGGGCCTCCCTTGGGGCCCTCATAACGCACGATCACCGCATCTCCCTCATGGATAGCATGATCTCTGAATGCAGCATAACAGGCATCCTCTCCATCAAAGACCTTCGCAGTGCCTTCAAATACCCTTACATTTTCAGGCACAGCCGATGTTTTTACCAAAGCTCCCTGAGGCGCCAGATTTCCATATAAAACCTGGATTCCATTTGCCTTTTCCAAGGGCTCTCCGGCCGTATGGATCACGGTTCTGTCTCCGTCCTTGGTCTGCTCCAGAATCTCTCCTAAGGACAGGCCGCACACATTCAGGCACTCCCCGTGAAGTTTGTCCCGCAGTTCCTTCATAACAGCTGGTATTCCTCCTGCATAGTGAAGATCTACAGCTGTCAGATTCCCATTTGGAACGATTCCGCAAAGCACCGGTGTTTTGGAAGTGATCTTTGCTATATCATCCCAATCCAGCTCCAGCCCCAGTTCTGCTGCCAGAGCCGGAAGATGAATCATGGCATTTAAGGATCCGCCGATTGCGCTTAAAAGCGTCACGGTGTTTTCCAGAGCTTCTTTTGTTATAATCTGTGAAGGACGTATCTGCTGTTCTACCAGCTTCATAACCGTACTTCCTGATTCTCTGGCTGAAAATCTTCTCATGCTGGTACTGGATGGAATCAGGCTGCTTCCGGGAAGCATCATTCCCAGAGATTCACACAGAGCCCCCATTGTATTGGCAGTTCCCAGGAATGGGCAGACTCCCGGCCCTGTATAATATTTCAGCGTTCCCTCGATGAGCTGGCGTTCCGTAATCTCTCCCCTTAAGAAGCGCTGTCTTAATTCCTTTGACTCATTGGGTTTTATTTGAGCAAAACAGGGGCCTGCGGTAACGATCACGGACGGAAGATCAATACGTGCCGCTGCATTCAGCATGGCTGGTATGATTTTGTCACAGGACGCCATGTAAACAACACCGTCAAACACTCCTTCTCCTACTACCATTGCTTCAATGGAATCTGTAACAATCTCTCTGTGGGGCAGACAGTAACGCATCCCTGAATGTCCCTGCGCAATCCCGTCGCACATCGCAATTGTATTAAATTCTACAGGCTCTCCCCCAGCCTCTAAAATCCCTTTTTTTACCTCTTCTGCCAGCTTCTTTAATGGTTCATGTCCCGGACAGATCTCATTCCAGCTGTTTGCAATGGCAATCAGCGGTTTCTTTTCCAGCGCATCAACAGAAACACCGGCTGCTGCTAAATGTGCTTTTGATATGGCCCGCTGAAATGGCTCTAATCGGTCAATGGCTCTCTGCATTACTTATTTCCTCCCTGTTTTATTGTGATATTCAGGCCTGTTCTCCCTGTGCTGCCATCTCTGCTTTCTTTTTATTGATACGGCTCATAACCATCCAGGTACCTCCCACAACAAGCACAAGAAGAGGAACACTGATATACAAATTGCTGATAAATGCTTTGTAGACAAGAAAGCTTACAGTCAGGCTGGTTGCAGCAAAGGACGTAATCAGTCCTTCTCCAAGATCAAGTCCCACGCTGAGAGCCAGCTCAGTTAAAACCGGTGCAGTTGCTGTTCCTGCAAGCAGGATAGCTCCCGTACAGACAAGGCCCATAATGATATTTTTGAAAAGATTTCCTCTTGTGACAGCTACAACAAGGGCTACACGGAATGTCACCACAGCCAGATCCGCAAAAGGAAGAACACGGTTGCCCGGAAGAACGGCTGCCATTAAAATAGTCATCGGAATCACGATTAAGGAAGTTGTAATTACATCCGGATTTCCTACTACAACAGCAGCATCCAGACCAATGAGGAACTTTCTTCCCTTAAATTTCTTCTGCGTAAAGTTTTTGGCTGCCTCTGAAATCGGCATAAGTCCTTCCATAAACAGAGAAGTCATCTTTGGAATGAGAACCATAACAGCCGCCATATTTACGCCCAGAGAAAGGATGGAGGCAAGATTATATTTTGCAAGTACACCGATGATACAGCCTAAAATCAGGCCCATCATGGTTGGCTCACCGAAAAAGCCAAGGTATTTCTGGGCGTCCTTAATCTCAAAATCAATTTTATTGATTCCGGGAATCCGGTCTAAAATCCAGTTTAACGGTGCTGCAATTACGATGGATGACAATGCAGACATAGTTGGAAGGGACACTCCGGGAATCCCGAAATATTCTTCTACTAAAGGTGCAGTCCAGTCGGACATTTTAAATGTGACGATAGCCATTACAACGGTAGCAGCAATTCCCAAAGCCACATTTTTTGTCACAAAATAAACCATGATTCCCACAATCGCCATGTGGTGGTAGTTCCAGATATCTACATCCAACGTATCTGTAGCCTTTAATGCCAGCATAATGATATTGGTAGCCAGAATACAGAAAATTAAAATTGCAATAATCGGAGAAGACCATGTAACTGCCGCGATCGCTCCCCATCCCACATCCAGGATATCCAGCTTAATGCCGAAATTTTCTACCATTGCCTGAGCAGCAGGACCCAGATTGCTTTTTAGCATATTGATAACCAGATTGATGCCTGCAAAACCAATTCCGATTGTCAAACCGGAACGGAACGCTTTTGATAATTTTACCTGAAAAATCAGTCCTACGATTGTGATGATAATCGGCAGCATTACAACCGCCCCTGCATCCAGAATCACATTAAATATATTGTAAATAATCTGCATAACTGCATTCCTCTTTTTCTATCTGTAATACTCCCCAGTATGTTTTTTATCGAACATAGTCAAGAATTTGATCCAGAGTTTCCTCTTCTCCGATTCCCGTTAATAAAGAAATAGCGCCTACAACGGGAATATTTACATTTCCTCCTGTGAACTTTCCTGTTGTTACTAAAAGGTCAAAATTATCTGCCTTGGCATTTACCTCTAAAAGCTTACACTGTGTGACTGTAACAGCAATGCCGTTTTCCTCACATTTCTCACGGATCTTTGTTGCTACTACGGTTGATGTTGCGATCCCATTTCCACATGCCACTAATATTCTCTTCATCTCTTAATTCTCCTTTTCCTCTAATAAAAATCTGCTGATCAACTCTCCTGCTTTTTCTGAATCATCTGTTTCTGTAATCTCTTTTACTGCTGCCTGATCCTGAATCAGGCCAACGATCTTCTGAAGCATTTCAATATGTCCGTGAGCTTCTGTAAGAGCCAGCATAATAACCAGCTTTACCGGAACATCATAATCCGGCTCATCCATTGCATGAAAGGCTGCGGGCTCCTTTAAAATACCGACGCAGATTGCCGCTTTATTTACATGGCTGATATCTGCATGAGGAATTGCCACGTTAATTCCCCCTGTATTAAGCCCTGTTGGAAACTCCTGTTCCCGGTCTAAAATTGCCTTTTTATATGTTTCTTTTACAATTCCCCTTTTGCAGAGATTATCGGCCATAGCCGATAATACCTCTGTATTCGTTAAATGGGTGTCGAATCTTAAAATAAACGATTCATCAAATATAATTGCACTCATTTCATTCCTCCTGTGCTTCCCTTAACTGCCTGATTTTCTTTTCTGCTTCCCTGATTGATGTTCTTAAGTGTTCTTCTCTCTGCTCAATGATATCCTGACGGTTAAAAATACCGGAAGCGATTCCCGCAAATGATGCTCCTGCATTAAAAAATTCTTCCAGATTTTCCACATTTACTCCTCCTACTGCCATCAGAGGCAGTCTGCCAAGAGGCGCCTGGATATCTGAAAAGAACCTGCTTCCCAGTCGTCCTGCCGGGAATACCTTTACGATATCTGCTCCATCCTGAATGCTTTTCCATATTTCCGATGGTGAGAATGCTCCCGGAACTGATATAACACCTCTTTCTCTGCACAAATCCAGTATTTCCTTATCAAATACAGTTGGAGAAAGTAAAAAGGCTGCACCTGCATCAATTGCCTGCTGCGCTTCCGTGTATGTAAGAACCGTTCCAGCTCCTACCAGAATGGAATCTCCAAATTCCTCACGGATTTTCCGAATCGTTTCCAAAGCTCCAGGCGTGTTCATGGTAATTTCAACCGCCTTAAGCTCTGTCCCTATCAGATTTTTTACAACGGTATGTATTTGATCGTAGGTATAGCCTCTTAAGATAACAGTTACTTTGGGAAAATCATTTACTTTCATTTAATCAGCTCCTTTCCTGCTCGTTATACCTTATATATGAGCAAGAATGATGCCAACTTATTTGACTGTTTTTGTATAATTACACAAAATTCCATATATCTCATCTGGGGTATGGCATGAGCGTATTCTGGAAACCATGATTTCATCAGAAATAACCTGATAAAACTGCTCAAAATATTTTGTCGATTTTTCATTTAAAGCCAGAACACATACAAGATCTACCGTATTAAATCCATCCCAGACAATGGGTTTGTCCAATTTTGTAATGCATATGACTGGTTTTGTAACCAGATTTCCCGCACCGTGGGGAATTGCGATCCCTCCCTTCAAAAATGTAGGCATCATGCCCTCTCTTTTATAAACGCTTAAAAGAAACTCCGACTGAACCAATCCCTTTTCAGCCATTGCTTCCACACACTGATCTAAAATCTGCTCCTTGTAAGCAAAATCTTCCTGTATAAAAATGAGATCTCTAAAAATCACATCCTGAAGGCAATTCTGCTCTTTGAAGAAATGGCGTTTCAAAATCTGACGCAGTGTCCTGATTCCCTCTTTTGCATAAATTTCTGAAACCGATAAAAACGGGTACTGCGTCTGCTTTGGGTCAATGGTTCCCGCAATAGCTAAAATTTCATATTCTTCTTCGGATGCGCGGATCAGCTCTGTAATATCCGTATTTTCAATATATCCTTTTGTAATGATCCTCACGTTCCCCAGAGTGCTTTTTAAACGCTCTTCCAGATAGCTCTTTAACATTCTGGCAGCTCCCTCGCCCGTAATACACAAACAGAGAACTGCTTTTTCTCTGGGTTTACGCGTCTGACGCTTTGCAGGTGAGAACTGCTTCCAGTCAAGTACCTTTGCAATTGTTTCCAGGCTTTCATCTGTCCAGTAGGTTCTTCGGATTGCTTCAATAACCATCATTGTATCCGTTCTTCCTACAATTTTTACAGTAATTCCTGTTTCCTTTTTCACCTTTTCTTCCATATCTAAAAGGGAACCCATATCCGCCAGAATCAAAACGCCTTTTCCCTGGTCGATCCGGCGCACGGCTTCCATTGTTCGTTCCGCCATCTGAACCGGCGTATCTTTGATCCCCATATCCACTCCTACCGCATGACTGACTCCCATAATAGAGTTGGCTACCTCTGCCATGGCGCTGGCTACAGGCCCATGGGAAACTACCGCAACACCCACACAGCCTTCCTTCCTGTGCTTTTCCTGAAAGCGGTGAAAATACATTGCTAAAAATCCGGCTTCTTCTTTGTAAAAACAAACATAGTATTTTTTGCAGATATAATTCAGGATTTCTTTTGCAGCCTCATATTCATCCCTGTAAAGTTCTCCCAGATTCTTAATTCCCTTCTCTACGATCCGCTCCTGCTGTTTTAACCGTTCACAGGCCATTTTCAGATGGATTGCCAGCGGAATAATCATCTCCCGCTTCAGATACGGAAGCCTTTGACTGGCCAGTTCATACACTTCTTTTGCCATCTCCATTACGTCGCTTCCTGTAATGTGAGAAAGTTCTTCCAGGCTTAAGCTCGCTTCCTCCACCTGGCGGATATGGAGCTGAAAACTGCTCTCAATTTCTCTCAAAAGCTTTTCTTCAATTTCATTTTCTTTTAATCCCTCTTTTGTCAAAGCACTGTAGCGTTCCTCCAGATCACGGTAAATATCCCAGCCATTATCCGTTTCAGCTGTCGTAACTGCCGGCATATCCGGTGTAAATATCTCATCTTCCGGTACCAGCTCCGCCAGACGGGAATGTTCTCCAGAAGATATAGGCTCCGTTTTGTTTCCAGAAAGAGCCTCCATTCCCACAATCATCTTTGATCTTCTTTTTGTTCTGCCGTCCAGAAAGGCTCTTGCACAGCAGACTTGTATATCTGCCTTTAACTGCCCCACATTTCCCTGGTATTCCTCATCTGCCATATAGCGGATCACTTCTGCCCGAACCAGCACAGGCGCATTCAAACGTCTCGATTCTATCCAGAAAAACAGACGGATAAACTGCAGCTTTTCCTTTAATGGCCGTTCTTTCAGGGATGGAATTTCAATCATCATGGGAATACGTCTCCTGAATGTAAGAAGCAGGGAGCTTCTTGGATCTTCCGTTGTTGCTGCAATAATCATCAGATGACTTTCCCGCTGTGCCTCTGTCTCTCCCAGGCGGCGGAATTTCCCCTTATCCATCAAATAAAACAAAATTTCCTGTCCTTCTGGTGGAAGCCGGTGAACCTCATCCAAAAAGAGGATTCCCCCGTCACACTGTTCCACGATTCCTTTTTTATTCTCAGATGCACCTGTAAAGGCACCTTTGGAATAACCGAACAGCTGTGACAAAAGAAGCTGGGGATTGTCTGCATAATCTGCACAGTTAAATGCAAAATATGGGGCATCCGAAGCAAAATTGTCCGTTGTCACTGCATATTCATGCATGATTTCTGCCAGATAGCTCTTTCCTACGCCGGAAGGACCGTAAAGAAGACAATGAAGACCTTTAGGCGGATACAAGATTGCTGCCTGTACCTGCTTGATCTGGCTTTTCATACTTCCCGCATAACCGATCACCTTTGAAAAAAAGCGGCTCCCATCCTGAATTTCTTCTCCTGTTTTCCCATATTCCGGTTCAGGCTGCCACTCCTTTAAAAGCTCTTCCTTTAATTTTCCCACTGCGTATTTTCCAATTACATACCCCCGTTCAGCCAAACATCGTGTTAATCCCCGCTCTGTAAGATCCGGATCCATATTGAGAAGCTCCTTCATATCCTGAAACACTGCCGCTTTTCTTCGTTCCCTTGAATCTCCCAGTCCTGCCTCTTTTCTTATATTTGTAACTGTTTCTCTAAAAATTCCCAAAGTCTCCGCTATTTCCTCATCTGTCATGGGATTTCTGCTGTCTTCTGATGCAATCAGATGAATGATCTTGTCTTTCATATTGGAACTCTCCACTTCTGTAATTTATGCTGTCACTATCGCCCTTTGTACGCCTGTCTTTTATAAAAGTATACCATATCCCCTGTCTTTTTCACATTAGATTTCATTTATGCTTTCATATATTTCCTTACTTTCCCAAATAATCTTGACCTTTCCCATCCTCAGCCTTACAATAGTTGTATATGCAACTATTGCTATTACCCATAAACAGGAGGCTTACGATTTATGAAAGAATTTATGTCTTATCTGCGCCCTTACCGCCGGGATGGGATTCTGGCTGCGTTCTGCATTGTCACAGAAACCATTTTTGAGCTGGTGATCCCTCTTGTAATGGCTTCGATCGTGGATGTAGGCGTGGCGAACGGAGACCGGCGTTATATTCTGGCAAAAGGCGCACAGATGATCCTTTTTGCTCTGATCGCCCTGATCCTGGGCCAGGGTTCTGCCATTTTTTCCGCCCGGTTCGGCCATGGGCTGGGAGCCGAACTGCGCCGGGCGGAGTTTGCCCGTCTGCAGGAATTTTCCTTTGCAAACACCGACCATTTTACCACCTCTTCTCTGGTGACCCGCCTTACGGGCGATGTGACTGCCATCCAGAACTCGGTCGCTACAGGACTGAGGCCGGGACTGCGCTCCCCTATCATGATGCTCACAGCCATGACCGCTTCCTTTCTGATCAATCCCAGGCTGGCTATGGTCTTTTTAGTGGCTGCCCCTATTTTGGGCATTATGCTGTTTTTCATCATCAGCCATGTACGGCCGCTCTACTCCCGGATGCAGGGTGCCATGGATCAGGTCAACCGGATCATCCAGGAAAATCTGACTGCCATCCGGGTAGTAAAATCCTATGTACGCGGAGATTACGAAACCGCCAAATTCGAGCAGGTAAACACCGAGCTCCGGACCGCCTCTGAACAGGCCTTCCGGCTGGCAGCCTTAAATATGCCTGCCATGCAGTTTGTAATGTACGGCACCATTCTTTCCATCCTGTGGTTCGGTGGAAATATCCTTACCATCGGAGGCATCGGCGTTGGCGAACTGACCGGTTTTTTAAGCTACGTGCTTCAGGTTTTAAATTCCCTGATAATGTTTTCCAATGTGTTTTTAATGATTACGAGAGCCATGGCGTCCTGGCACCGGATCATGGAAGTGATGCATGAAGACATTGATATCAAAGAAGACCGGGCAACAGACATCCGGGTAGAACGGGGAGAAATTGAATTTAACCATGTGTCATTTAAATACAATAAGGAAAGCTCTGAGGATGTGCTTTCTGACATTTCCCTGCATATTAAGGCGGGACAGACCGTAGGCATCATCGGACAGACCGGAGCTGCCAAAAGCACACTGGTACAGCTGATCCCAAGGCTTTATGAGGCTACAAAAGGAACGGTGCTGGTAGACGGCCATCCCGTATGGGAATATCCTCTCAGAGAGCTGCGTGACTCCATTGCTGTGGTGCTGCAGAAAAACACGCTTTTTTCCGGCACCGTAAAGGATAACCTGCGATGGGGAAAGGAAACAGCCACAGATGAAGAAATTGATGCCGCCTGCCGGATCGCCTGTGCGGATGAATTTATCGGACGGCTGGCAAAGGGCTACGAAACCGAGCTGGGCCAGGGAGGCGTCAATGTGTCCGGCGGACAGAAACAGCGCCTGTGCATTGCCAGAGCTATTTTAAAAGCCCCCAAAGTTCTGATCCTGGACGATTCCACCAGCGCTGTGGATACTGCCACTGAGGCAAAGATCCGGGAAGGGCTGGCAAAAAGCCTTCCGGACACCACCAAGATCATCATTGCCCAGCGCATCTCCTCGGTACTCCACGCAGACCAGATTTTTATCCTGGAGGACGGCCGGCTGGCCGGGTGCGGAACCCATGAGGAGCTTTTGAAACACAACTCCATTTATCAGGAAATCTATTATTCACAGCAGGAAGGAGCGAATCTGTAATGGCAAGAATAGCAAATTTCAGCCGTCCAAAAAACACCAGACGGGCAATCAAGCAGATGTTTGGGTATCTGGGACGGCATAAATGGTATATGTTTGCCATTGCCCTTTTAGTAGCTGCAAGCGCCATGGCAAATATCATGGGTACCTACCTTCTAAAGCCTGTGATCAACAACTACATTCTCCCCGGAGATATTCCGGGACTCATCCGCATGATCGCCCTCATGGGGCTTATGTATGCACTCGGCGCCTCAGCCTGTCTGGCCTATAACCAGCTCATGGTCCATATGTCCCAGCAGGTAGTAAGCGAAATCCGTTCTGATCTGTTTGAGCATACCCAAAAGCTTCCCCTATCCTACTTTGACGCTCATACCCACGGCGAGCTCATGAGCCGCTTTACCAATGACGTGGACACTCTGACAGAGGCCTTAAACGGCAGCTTTGCCATGATGATCCAGAGCTTTATTACCATTACCGGTACCATTACCATGCTCCTTATTTTAAGCTGGCGTCTTTCTTTGATCGTCATTTTCTTCCTTGCCTGCATGACCCTGTTCATCCGATACAACAGCCGCCGCAACCGGAAATATTTTATCCGGCAGCAGCAGTGTCTTGGAAGCATTAACGGCTTTGTAGAGGAAATGGTGGCAGGACAGAAGGTGGAAAAGGTCTTTAACCATGAACCGCAGGATTTTGAAGAATTCTGCCGCAGAAATGAAGCCCTCCGGGATGCCGGAACAAAAGCTTTAGCCTATTCCGGCATGACGATCCCCACCATTGTTTCCCTTTCCTATTTTAACTACGCCGTTTCTGCCTGTGTGGGAGGCCTCTTTGCACTGGCCGGCCTGACGGATCTGGGAACACTGGCCTCCTATCTGGTCTATGTGCGCCAGAGCGCCATGCCCATGAACCAGTTTACCCAGCAGATTAACTTTCTTTTGTCTGCCCTTTCGGGTGCAGAACGAATTTTTGACATGATGGATGAAATACCGGAAATCGACGAGGGAAACGTACGCTTATGCCAGGTTCGGGAAAATCCGATGGGACAGCTTAAGGAATGCAGCGAATTTACCGGCCGCTTTGCCTGGAAGGTTCCTGAGGAAATGGTAAAACGAACCAGACTGGATGCTCCTGTTTCCGATGGCTTTGCCTTTATTCCCCTGAAAGGAGATGTCCGTTTCAATGATGTTGTCTTTGGATATGTGCCTGAAAAGACCATCTTAAACGGCATCAGCCTGTATGCCAAGCCCGGACAGAAAATCGCCTTTGTGGGATCTACAGGAGCAGGAAAAACTACCATTATTAACCTGGTAAACCGTTTTTATGAAGTAAATGGCGGTTCTATCACCTATGACGGCATTGATATAAGGGAAATCCGAAAGGATGATCTGCGCCGTTCCATGTCCATGGTCATTCAGGATACCCATTTATTTACAGGCACCATCGCCGACAACATCCGCTACGGACGTCTGGATGCCAGCGACGAGGATGTACGGGCCGCTGCCCAGGTGGCGAACGCCCACTCCTTTATCCGCCGTCTGCCCCAGGGCTATGACACGGTGCTCCACAGCGACGGTGCCAATCTGTCTCAGGGGCAGAGACAGCTCTTAGCCATTGCCAGGGCCGCCATCTCACGGCCTCCGGTTCTGATTCTGGATGAAGCTACCAGCTCCATTGACACCCGTACAGAAAAGCTCATCGAGCAGGGTATGGACGCCCTGATGGAGGGCAGAACTGTATTTGTAATCGCCCATCGTCTCTCAACGGTGCGCCACAGCGAGGCGATCATAGTATTAGAGCACGGGGAAATCATGGAACGGGGAGATCACGACGAGCTGCTGGAACAGAAGGGACGGTACTATCAGCTTTATACCGGACAATTTGAATTGGATTGACAGAAAGGACCCTCTATTATGAATGGAAATACAGATATAAGAGATCTGATGATACAGATTGAAAAGGCCCGAAAACGGCTGGTACAGCCATTTTTACAGAATCTGGGACTTACTCTGGGCCAGGGACATGCCAGGATTTTAAACTGCCTTCTGGAGGAAGACCATCTGACCCAGACAGAGCTGGCGGGGCGCTGCCGTATGGATACAACCACCATGTCCCGGAGTCTGGATAAGCTGGAAAAATCCGGATATTTGGTACGGGAACGTGATCCGGACTGCCGAAGATCCTTTCTCATCTGCCTCACCAAGGCAGGACGTGAAGAGGCGGCCCAGATCCATCAGGGCTTTGACCGTCTTAATGATGTAATCTGTGAGGGAATGGATCCGGAAGAACAAGAGCTTCTTAAAAAAAATCTGGAACGTATCCTGAAAAATTTAAAGGAGTGTCCGGGGCTTTAATGCTCCGGCACTCCTTTATTTCTCCACTGTTTGATCCGTTCCATTCTGTCCTTTATGACCTTTTCATCCCCCTGAATTCCCGGCCTGTAATAGACACGGTTCTTTACGCTGTCTGGCAGGCACTGCATCCGCACGATTTTTTCCTTTGTATCATGGGCATACACATAGCCGTCTCCGTAATGCAGCTCCTTCATCAGGTCTGTAGGCGCATTGCGGATCACAAGAGGAACCGGCTCTGCCAGCATCTCCTTTGCATCCTCTTTGGCTGCCTCATAGGCCATATAGGAAGAATTGCTCTTGGGCGCGGTGGACAGGTAGATGACCGCATGACTTAAATGGACATTGCACTCCGGCATTCCCAGAAAATGGCAGGCCTGATAAGCAGCCACTGCCAGAGGAAGGGCGCTGCTGTCTGCCATCCCGATATCCTCACTGGCAAACCGAACCAGCCTTCTTGCCACGTAAAGGGGATCCTCTCCTGCCTCCAGCATCCGAGCCAGCCAGTATACCGCAGCATCCGGGTCAGAATTGCGCATGGATTTGTGAAGAGCCGAGATCAGATTATAATGCTCTTCTCCCTTTTTATCATAAAGCAGGCTCTTTTTCCCGATACACTGCATCAGAGTATCCATGGTCACAATGGTCTTTTCCCCGGTAATTTCCCCATTTGCCACTGCCATCTCCAGAACATTTAAGGCCGTTCTGGCATCTCCGTTTGCAAAGGCAGCAATTTTCTCAATCATCTCACTGCTTATATCCACCTTCAGGTACCCAAGCCCCTTTGGGGATGTGAGCGCCCTTCGGATCAGCTGCACCAGTTCTTCATTTGAAAGGCTGTGAAGGACAAATACACGGCACCGTGACAAAAGAGCGCTGTTGATCTCAAAGGAAGGATTTTCCGTGGTTGCCCCGATCAGGATAATACTTCCCTTCTCCACAAAAGGAAGAAAGGCATCCTGCTGTGCCTTGTTGAAGCGGTGGATCTCGTCTACGAAAAGCACGGTTTTTCCGCCCATGCGCCGTCTGCCCTCTGCCTGGGCCATCACCTCGCGGATTTCCTTGATTCCACTGGTGACAGCGCTGAAATTCACAAATTCTGCATGGGTTCTCTTTGCAATAATCCCTGCCAGCGTGGTTTTTCCCACCCCCGGAGGCCCCCAGAAAATCATAGACGGGATGCGGTCCTGCTCAATGAGCTGGCGCAAAAGCTTCCCCTTTCCCAAAAGATTCGTCTGGCCTGCAAACTCATCCAGATCCTCCGGACGCATCCGGCTTGCCAGCGGATCGTAAACTGCTTCCGTATCAAACAGCGACAGCTGTTCCATGTCCATTTTGCATGCCTCCCTTCTCCTTCTGCAAAAACCTCCTGCAGTCAATTGGTCCGTATAAAACCTTATCCCCGGATCGCCCATCGAAGCTTGGTAGAACGGGCACGTCCGTTCTTTATGCACTCCTCTGCCGAGGGACGGATCACATCAGCGGAAATCTCACTGTAAAGCCCTGCCTTCTTTCCGTCTTTAAATGCCCTTTTTACCAGTCTGTCTTCTCCGGAATGGAAGGTTAAAATCGCAGCCCTTCCTCCGGGCTTTAAGGCTCCCGGCAGTTTATCCAAAAAGGAATACAGCACCTCAAATTCGCTGTTAATGTCAATACGCAGTGCCTGAAAGCATCTCTGGCAGGACTTTTTCACAGCCTCCTTCCGATCAGCCACAGGAAGAAATACCAGGGCTTCCTCAATCAGTTCCCGAAGGCGGGTAGTTGTGTCAACGGCATTTCCATTTCTCAGCTCGCGCATCACCCTTCTGGCAATTTCTTTCGCATAAGGTTCATCGGAATTTTCCACCAGCATCCCCACAAGTTCTTCCTCGTCCAGCTCTTTTAATCGTTCCGCTGCCGTCATCCCTCTGGAAGAATCCAGGCGCAGATCCAGAGGGCCATCGGTTTTATAGGAAAATCCCCGCTCCGGGTTGTCGATCTGCATGGAAGAAACTCCCAGATCTGCCAGTATAAAATCAAAGCCTCCGGCTTCCTCTGCCACCTGGTCAATATTTGCAAAATTCAGATGCTTTATGGTCAAAATGTCAGGTCCGAATCCCCTGTCTGCCAGCCGCTTTCTTGTTTTTTCCATCTCGATGGTATCTACATCCAGCGCCCACATATGGCCCTGTCCCTTTAACTGCTCCAGCATATGGCCCGTATGGCCTCCGTAGCCCAAAGTAGCGTCCAGCCCGGTCTGTCCCGGCTGGATCTGAAGGAAATCCAGGATTTCATTTACCATAATGGAAATGTGCATACCTGCAGGAGTGCTGCCCTTACTGATGACCTTTTCAATGGTATCCCGGTACTTTTCCGGCTGATGTTCCTTATACTTTTCCTCAAATTTCCTCGGGTGGGTACCCTTGTAGCGGACACGGCGTTTGTGAGGAACGGCGGATTCACTCTGTATACCGGACTCCTGTACACCTGTCACCTGTACGCCATCCTCCCGTACACCCAAATCCTCCTGTGTCTCTGAACTGTTTATGATCTCTTTTCTCTTATCCTGATCCATTTTATGCTTCTTTCTCCTTCCATTCTCTGATGCAGGCCAGAAAACGCTCTCCATACTTTTCATACTTAAATTCGCCCACGCCGGAAACAGACAGCATTTTCTCCCTGTCCTCAGGCTTTAAAACGCACATATGAGCCAGAGTCTTATCGGAAAATACAATATAGGGCGGTACCTTTTCCTCCCTTGCCGTCTGGGCGCGGAGCTCCCTGAGCCGCTCAAATAAGGGCATATCTGCCTCTGCCATACCTGCCGAAACACCTTTTGCCTTCTTCTTTCTGCTTCCCGTATCGGTCTTTGTGTGCTCCTGCTCCTTTGCCATCTTCATCATAACCGTCTCTTCTCCTGCAAGAATCCTTCCAGAGCTTTCTGTAAGATGCACAATGGCATATTCATCATTGGTAACGGTGAGAAAACCGGACAGCTGCAGATGGTTCATCACCTGACGCAGCCTGTATACGGGAACTTTTGCCAGCTTTCCGTAGCAGATATTTCCATCCATGCGGTAATTGCGGATCTTTGCCGTGTTGGCTCCGTGAACCGTATCTATAATCACATTGATCCCATAGCGCTGTCCGCTGGTCTGCACACAGCGGATGAGCGTCTCTGCAATCTCCGTCACATCTACAGTTTCAAACTGAGTCAGGCAGTTGGAACAGTTTCCACAGTAATTGCTGCCGTATTCTCCAAAATACCGCAGGATATAATCCCTGAGACAATCATTTGTAAAGCAGTAAAATGTCATTTTCCGCAGGCGCTCCCGGTCTCTCTCCATCACGATCTGCCGCGTCATGGGATCTAAGGCATCATTTTCCTGATTATGGTCAATAAAAAACTGATTGGTAATCACATCCTGACCTCCATAGAGAAGGATACACTCCGCCGGTTCTCCGTCACGGCCCGCGCGTCCCGCCTCCTGATAATAGGATTCCATATTTTTCGGCATATTATAGTGAACCACAAAGCGCACATTGGACTTATCAATGCCCATTCCAAAGGCATTCGTCGCCACCATAATAGGGGAATGATCGTAAATAAACTCCTCCTGATTGTGCCTGCGCTCTTCATCGCCAAGCCCTGCGTGATACCGTGTCACAGGAAAGCCCTCCCGGATCAGGTTGGCGCAGACTTCCTCCACTACCTTGCGGGTAATACAGTAAATAATACCGCTTTCCCCCTTATGGCGCTCCAGATAATTCACCAGAGCCGCATACTTGTCCTTAGGGGACAGCACGCCAAAATACAGATTCCCGCGGTCAAAGCCTGTGGTAAGGACCTCCGGCTGGCGAAGCATCAGAATATCCATGATGTCATCCCGTACCTCCGCCGTAGCCGTAGCTGTAAAAGCGCTGACCACCGGGCGCACCGGAAGCTGCCGGATAAAATCCACGATTTTTAAATAGCTTGGCCTGAAATCCTGTCCCCACTGGGATACGCAGTGGGCTTCATCCACAGCCACCATGGCAATCTTTACCTGAGGATCCAGTGCAAACTGTAAAAATTCCTCTGTCATCAGCCGCTCCGGAGCCACATAGATAATAGGATACCGCCCTGCTCTGGCAAACTCCAGCGCTTTTCTGTACTGGCCGTAGGTTAAGGAACTGTTTAAGTAAGCTGCCAGGATTCCCGCCTGATTTAAGTTGCTCACCTGATCCTTCATCAGAGAAATAAGAGGCGAGATCACCAGGGTAATCCCGTCCATCATAAGGGCAGGAATCTGGTAGCAAAGAGACTTTCCGGCCCCCGTAGGCATGATTCCCAATACGTCCCTGCCTTCTAAGATTGCTTCAATTAAACGCTCCTGCCCTTCCCTGAAGCTGTCGTAGCCAAAATAATGCTTTAAAATTTCCTGTTGTGTCATTTATGTTATGTACCTTCCTGCTCTCCCTCATTAGCCTCGTCTACGGAAACACTGCTCTCCGCCCTGCCGTCCGCATAGGTCAGGCGAATCACCGCCTGAGGCCAGTTAAGCGCAATCCGCGCTGTCTTTTCCCGTTCTTCTCCTGCTTTTTTCATTAAATCTAAAAGTTCCTCCAGCACAGCCCTGGTAAGATAACCGCCTCTCCAGTGAAAAGTAAGGGGCTTTCCCTTTTTCGCTGCCTGACAGGCTCTCTTATAGACATCCTCTGCCTTTGTAAATGACAGCTTCTTTTCTTTATAATAAAAATGATCCCCGTCTGTACAGGACGGCGCCGGAGCGATTAACGGCTCATGATCTCGAAATACTGCCTTGTCATCCAGATTAAAATAGTCATACCGGATCCCGCCTTCTGCGCAGTTATGCTTTCCCAGCGTATTGTCAAAGGTAGTGTCCAGATGATAATACACGCCTCCGATCTGCACAATATTCCAGGTATGACGGTACTTGATGCCTTTTTCCGGATTATTTCCGCAGATTGCAATCATGCACCAGATCCCAAGGCCATCGCAGAGCACCTTCACTGCCTTTGCAATCCCCTCACATACTCCCACACCCTGGCCCAAAGGACCGATGATCTCATGGGAATAGGCCTTTTTCAGCTTATCGTAGCGGACATTTTCACAGATAAAATCGTGAATATACTTCTCCTTCTCCCACTCGGAAAGCTTTGCCGCCGGCCGGATCAGCTTCTCCACCCGGGACGCCAGTGCCTTTTTATGCTCCTTTATCTTTCCCTTTTCAAACAGATACTCCGGTTCAAAAATCAGATTGGGCGAATCCTGATAATATTTATAATGAAATCCACTGGCCCAGAATATCTCCGGATGATCCAGACGCAGACGGAAAAACAGGTCTGTCAGCTCCCTGCCGTCAATTCTGGGGACTAAAAAGGAATCCTCCAGATTCATAAGCCCCTGGAAAATGGCATGGTAGACGGACTGATGGTGTTTGGGTAGTTTTGTGTAGTAATATGGTTCCATTTTCGAGTTTTATATGGCCTTTCTGTTCTTATAATGGTCCAACGTCATCCCCCTGCCGGGGAATCAGGCCGACATGACATCACCGGTCTGCAGCCCTTTGCCGCTTATTTTACCGTACGGCCTGTCAAATGAGTTCAGTACCCCTATTATAACACTGAATTGCAGATTTTTGATATATTTTATTTGTTAAAAGCACCCTTCCTGCATCATAAATAAATACTCACACCTCTGCCAGCTGAATCCGCGACAAACGGAAAAACAGCTTCCCAAGCGCATATCTTTGTAAATCCATATATTCCTCCTGCGAAACAGTTCCTCCGTAATTTAAAACTTCCATGTCTCCGCCTGCACCCGTTATAAAAATGCCGGAAGAAGTGAAACCATTTTTCAGATAAAACCTCCGGCGGGCAGTCCGCTGCTGACAATTCTCTGCCATATCG
This sequence comes from Enterocloster sp., assembly GCF_057861365.1. Classification (NCBI taxonomy): domain Bacteria; kingdom Bacillati; phylum Bacillota; class Clostridia; order Lachnospirales; family Lachnospiraceae; genus Enterocloster; species Enterocloster sp. The sequence goes on along the minus strand of NZ_DBMACH010000001.1, from coordinate 207,998 downwards.
TCCACACGTTCAATTAACAGCACGATTTTTTTATCCGGAAACTGCCCGCATATATGTTCCAGAATCCGGCTTCCCGTTCCTCTGCTCCGTATTTTCGATGACACTGCCAGATAATCTATCATAACCATATCTTTATATACAACAAAAACTGTAAATCCCAGAAGCTGATTTCCCTCTGCTGCCACCGCCAGCACGGCTTTTTTTCTCTTAATTGACTGGCGCAGTAAAAAAAAGGGCTTTCTTTCGCATTTTGGAAATGCTTCCATATAAATTTCTTTTATTTCCGACCACTGCTGCTTTTTAACTGATGTAAATTCCATACAATCTCCTTCTTCCTATTGACATTATTCTTATATGCCCTATCATATAATGTACAGTAAGTGTACAGTCAAGGAGTTTTTATGGAGCAAAAACACTATCTATACTCCTCCGGAGAATTTGCCAAACGTGCCGGAGTCAACAAACGAACTCTTCATTACTACAACGATATCGGCTTATTCTGTCCTGAGGTCATTGAAGAAAATGGCTATCACTATTACACCTGCTTTCAGTTCGCACAGCTGGAAATGATCCTGACACTGCGAAAAATCGGCCTGTCCATTGAAGAAATCCGGGAATATGCTTCCAGTCCATCGGACGATTCCTTTTCCCGGATAATGGAGAAAAGGAAATTATGGATTGAAGAATCCATTCAGCAGCTTTTATCTGAACAGTCATTTTTAGAACAAAAAGCGGAACGTCTTAAAATTGCTATGAACGCAAAACACGGCTCCATTCAGCTGTGCTCGCTTGCTCAGCAAAAAATTCTTATTTCTTCTGCCATTACGGGAAAATATGATGAGGCGGATTTTTCAGTTGCTGCTGATTTTTCTCTCAGGCTGAAAGAGACATTTCATCTTTATGACAGCTTCGGAAGCCGTATTTCTATGGATTCTATCCGAAGAAAGCATTTTAACAGCTACAGTTCCTTTTTTGCTTACTGCCCTCATACCTCCGAGGCATACGACGAAATACTGCCGGCGGGAACCTATCTGCGCTCCTTCTGTATTGGGACATGGGATAAGCTTCCTCAGGTATACCGGTCAATCCTTTCCTATGCCAAAGAGCATCATCTGCTTCTTACCGGCTATGCCTATGAAGAGGGGCTAAATGAAATGGCACTTAAAAATCAGGCAGATTACATCACCATGATCACGATTCCATGCAGCGTTTCTGATTTAACAGAAAAAAGGTTGTGCTTCCCAGAAAAATAGGTTATAATATACAGGTCATTTTAGTCATATAATAAAACAATTAAAAGTGAGGTGAGATCATGGACGGTAGTGATAGTCGAAGTACGGATAAGGTATTCCAACCATTTACATACACAGACAGCTTCCGACTGTCCATGGCCTGATTTCGTCTGTATATATGAGTGAATACCATTGTCTGTTCCAACACAGCACTACATAAGCAAAAGCGATTGCAGTCTGTTTTGTTTGCAGCCGGCAGTGGTTTTTTTATGCCCTTTTTGCTGCGAACAGAATTTCTGTACCCGCCTTTGCCCAAATCAGCTTGTAAAGGAGGACAATGAAATGGCAGCAAACACAACAGCAGCAGGATACAGCCTGGAAATCGCAGAGCTGATCCGCAGCAATCTGACTCCAAAGAGAATGCAGGAACAATTATCTTCCTACCATGAAAATGATATCGCATTGGCTCTGGATCTTTTAAATAAAACAGAACGCACAAAATTATATCAGATCCTGGATTCAGAAGCACTGGCGGATATATTAGAATATTCCGACCATATTGCAGAATACGTCCAGGAATTAAGCATCCGAAAAAAAGTCGATGTATTTTCCCGTATGGAAACCTCTGATGTAGTGGATGTACTCCGGCACCTGGAAAAAGGGGAACGGGAAACGCTCATCGACTTACTGGATCCTGAGGTACGCTCCGACGTAAAATTACTGAGTTCCTTTGATGAGGATGAAATCGGAAGCGTTATGTCTACTAATTACATCGTTGTTTCCGATCACGCCTCTGTCAAAGAAGCCATGTCTGAGCTGGTTCGTCAGGCAGCGGAAAATGACAATATCAGCACCATCTATGTTGTCGATCAATATAATATATTTTATGGAGCTATTGATTTAAAGGATCTGATCATAGCCAGAGAAGGAACGGATCTGAAAGGTATCATGACCTGTTCCTATCCATACATTTATGCGCGTGCATCCATCGAAGACTGTATCCCTCAGCTTAGAGATTACTCTGAAGATTCTATCCCGGTACTGGATAATGACAACAAACTAATCGGTGTTATCACTGCCAGCGATCTGGTAGAAGTCGTTGGAGACGAATTAAATGAGGATTACGCAAAGTTTGCCGGTCTTTCTGCTGAAGAGGATCTGGAGGAACCCATTTTTCTCAGCGTAAAAAAACGCCTTCCCTGGCTTTTTATCCTGCTTGGAATGGGCCTTGGCGTATCGGCAACCGTAGGCCTCTTTGAATCCATCGTCGCACAGCTTCCTGTTATTATGTGTTTTCAGTCCTTGATTCTGGACATGGCAGGTAATGTAGGAACCCAGTCTCTTGCTGTTGCGATCCGTGTACTTATGGATAAGCAGCTTTCAGGAAAGCAGAAACTGGCGCTGATCATAAAGGAATCACGGGTAGGATTGACCAACGGTTTAATCCTTGGTGCCCTGTCATTTCTCATAATCGGAGGTTATCTGGTTCTAAAGGGAAATACCGTCTCCTTTGCCTTTGCGGTTTCCGGATGCCTTGGCACAGCTATGGTACTTGCCATGCTTATCTCTTCTTTATCCGGTACAATCATTCCTATTTTCTTCCAGAAAATAGGAGTGGATCCGGCAGTAGCATCCGGCCCACTTATCACAACGGTAAACGATCTGGTGGCCGTCATTTCCTACTATGGATTGTCCTGGATTATTTTAATCAATATTATGCAGCTTCCATAGGAAAAACATAAGGCCGAAAATGTATATCCGCATTTTCGGCCTTACCGTTTATTCCTAATCCAGATAAATCTCGATCATAGCCTCCTGATAAGCGGCTTTTTGCTCTTTCTGCATCCATTTTTTTATTTCCAGCAGTTCGGGTCTGTATACATGATCCAGCTTTTTGATCCGGCTGCCGCTTAACCTTACACCGGACAGATACTTTTTATACCACTCTGCCTCATATTTCCATAAATACAGCGAATCTTCATACCGTTCTTTTAATCTCTGGGCAATCAGAAGTCCCTCCGGATCAAAATCTCCTGCATACAAGAATTGATGCGTTTCCCTCAGAAAATCTAACAGCAGGAAGGATGCCAGTCTTGGCTGTCCATTGATGCAGACCGCCGCACAAGATGGATTCCGGCTTGTCAAAATGGAAAATACGGCCGGATTTTCTACCACATATACTTCCCGCTTCTGTGCAGTAACTTTACCCAGTTCTCCAAGGGTACGCAGGGTCAATCGAACAGGCTCCTTCTCTTTTAAAAATCCTTCAATTCCTTTATGTATGCATCCATCCTGTTTCCAGGCGTGCAAACCATAAGCCAGTGTTTCATTAGACAGATCATCCTTTAAAATACCTGCCTGATACAGCAGGCAGCTCTTCTCTTCTGCCGGAGACATCTCATCACTGAAGCTGCTTTTAAACTGGTCTTTCAGAAATAAAATCAGAAGTCTTTCCGCTGTTTTCCCGGCGTCAAAATAATGGGGATTTCCTGTTACCTGCGCTGCAAACACCGCCAGAAGCTGTTTTTTTCTTATAATGCAGATCTGCTGATAGGCTTTCATAATATTTTTCAGAATATCCCTCAGTCCTTCCGGATTTTCCCGATACTGCTGCATCAGAATTTCATAGCCATTGCTATGTTTTTCCAGAACCTCTTTCAGCCACATTCCCACCGGATCTTCTTCCTTTCCATTCAGCAGCCCAGCAAAGAAATCCTTTCTTTTTTTCTCTTCCTTCTCTTTTTCTTCTTTCTTTACCGTCAATTTTTCTCCAAAATAAGCCTCAAGGAGCATTTCCCCGGAAATCCCGGAAAACCGGCTTTCAGCGAGACATTTTTCCAGCAATCCGGCGGAAACGGTTACTGTTTTGTTTTCTGTATAATCCTTTTGTAAGAATCCGCTTAAGTCCTGCTTTTCTGCCAAAGTAAGCCCGGACAGAACTGCTTTTCCTCCCATATGTCCCAGGCTGGCATATTTTTCTTTAAATTTTTGAAAGAGCTTTTCATAAACAGATCGCTGCCGGAAATAATCCAGGCATTCGTTCAGCTTTTTCTGTCCGGTTTCATCCATATTTTATCCTTTCTGAGCCATCTGATCTGTTACCATTACCTTCTTCTTTCCATTCCACAGATAGCGGATCACAGAAACAAATCTGGCATTTTCCGGCCGGATGAGCTGATAGATTGCCAATGCAGGAACTGTATCATAATCCCCCCATAAAATCTGAGAATTGATCATAAAATTAAATTCAAACTCTACTATAAGGCGGAACATATCGCGGATATTCATTTCATCCACACCGGCAAAGGCCTCATCCAGAGAAATCATTTTCGGCGCGTCTTCACGGGCTCCCGCATATTTGGCTGCCACTGCGGAAAACAACGGTACATACATGGACATGGCTTTTTCGCCTCCGCTGAACGTAAAGAATACCCGGTCTGTAAGTTCTTTCTTCTTCTCTCCTGTTTTCTGACACTCCAGCTGGAATTCAAACCATTTCCGATAGTCCAGAACCTCCCGCATCGTCGCATGGAAGGACTGCACTGCTCCTGTATCTCCCGCAAGCTTCCTTGCTTCCTCAATCTTGGAACGGAAATGCAGCGAAATTTTGTCTATTTCTTCGGGACGCATGATTTCGGCATCCTTCTGCAGTAATTCCACCAAAGCTCTGGTATCCAGCTGTTCTTCTTTTTCTGCCCGTTTATTTTTCCACCGCAGGCTCAGTTTCAATCCGCTGGAAGTCTGCATGGATTCCATCAGTCCGTTCATTTTCTCTACCCAGCGTTTGCTTGCCTGAATTCGGGCACGTATTTTTTTACTGATGGTATTCGCCAGAATATCCTCAAACAGTTCCCGGTCTCTTTCACTTAAAACCTTGGCCAGCCCATCCGCATCTTCACAGAGTTTTTGCAGCAGCTCCTTAAATTTTACTGCGGTTCCCCTGTATTTCGCTGAAATATCAATTCTCTTTGCGCTCATATCCAGGAAGGAATTTTCATCATTCAGGTCTTCAAAAAGAGAGGACAGTGTAATCTGATAATCCAGAAGAAATCCACGGTTCTGATGATAAACCTCCTGCAAACTGCCAAAAACATCCTCCTGCTTTTTATTTCCGCAGCTTCCTGAAAGCTGTCCGCAGACTGCCTTTGCCAATCCGTCCATATCGTCGGTTTCCTCAATTACATCTTCCGTATATCCCAAACCATATTCCAGCTTAAACACGGTTCCGTATGTTTCTTTTTTATCTGAAAGCTGTTCTTTTTTCGTTTCATTTTCCCGTATTTTATCCTGCAGTACAGCTGCTTCATTTTCTAATCGATTCTGCCTTCCTACACAGCTTTCTCTCTCACCGGGCAGAAGAATAAGCCTCTGCATACAATAATCCAGACGTTCTCTTATTTGTTCGTAATCGGTAAGATCCAGCTGTTTTCGTACAGAAACCAGAAATTCTTCCAGTTCCCTGACCTTTATTAAGATTCTGCTCAAATCATAGCGGATATCATCCAGATCCTGCTCTATATCATCCCTGTACTCCTGCTGGCTTTTCACATGCAGGACTCCATTTTGATAGTTGCCATAAGACACCTGAAGCCCGGCAAGCAGATCTTTATATTTATGCAGCGATTCCAAAACGGAAACAAACAGATCCAGACGGGGAGAAAGGTAACATTTCGCGCACAGCTCCCTTACTTTGATACGAATTTCATCCAGTTTTTTCCGTTCTGTTTCCGTGAGCGCCTGCTGCTCTCCTACCCGCCTGACCGCGAGTTCCAGACGGTATTCCCAGCCTGCAAGCTCTTTTGCGGCTATTTTTAAATCTTCATCTTTTGGAAATTTCTCCCACTCTCTCCAAATAAGCTCCAAACGCAGGCCATTCTTCTCCAATGCAGCCTTTATTGTTTCCACCTGCTGCATTTTGTTATGACAAAGCGTTTCCAGTTCTTCTATTTTTTCCTTCCTGTATTGTTCTCTGGCTCTGATACCGATAAATCTGGCATGGTATTCTCCGGTAATCGTTCCTTCCAGGACTCCCAGACGATAATTTCCCCGTTCATCAATCCAGGTTCTTCCCTGATCGTTGCTTCTGCCAAATCCAATGGAAGATAAAATTCCTGAAATCTTCTGATAAAACAGGATATCATTCTCTCCGTTATCTACATCCAGCACCTTTGTCAAATTTTCCCGTACATGAGAAACATCGCCAAAAATATACCTGTCGCATACGCCGCAGTCCAGTTCTAACACTTTGTCTCTGTATTCTTCCGAAATGATCAATGCATCCAGTATTCCCATCTGCTGAAGAGCCTCTTCCAGGCGGTCTGCCTGCTGTGATTCCATCCCTGTTCCAAACTCTATGGTCTTATAAAACTGCTGATAGGGAATCCCTTTTTCTTTTAAAAGACTGCGGTTTTTCTGTACGCATTCCGGCTGCTCCGGTTCCGGCTCTTTCTGCGTCTTCCACTCGGTCAGCTCCTCCTCTAATCGCTGTAATTCACCGCTCTCATTTTCCATCTCCTGCTCCAGCAGCATTCGTTCTCTGGTAAATTCGCTTTCCTTTTCATATAATGTTTGTTTCGCCAGCTCCCGTATTTCAGAATAATCGCTCCCCTGTTCATACCCCTGAATTTTTCTGGAAATCTCCTGCATCACATCCGGCGTGAGAGAAAGTTCTTCATTGCTGCGTTCCCAGAGATATACCTGTTCTGTCAGCTCTGCCTTTGTTTCCTGCAAAAGACGTTCATACTGCTGCACCTCCCTCTCTGCCCCATTTCGTTCTGCCTGGCATAAATCCAGTTCCTTTAAATAACGATCATATTTTTCCTGGCAGTTTTTTTCCTCCGTCAATCCCTCTTTTCCCCGCTCTGCCTGCTCCGTATACCTTTTCAAAAGCTGTACGTGGGACTCAAACGAATAATCCGGATTTTTATCTTCCAGAAGTTCTTTTTTCAAAAAGGAAAACTCATCAAACGGTACGTCTTCCAGCTCATCCTCCATTTCCTCAATGCAGGTTTCTATCTCTCCCCAGATGCGTTCATTTTCTTCCTCTCCCCGTTTCAGCCGTCTCTCCGTTTCCTGCAGCTTATCCTTTTTCTCCTGCTCCTGTCTCTCTTTTACACACTTTTCCTCTGCCTTTTCCCGCAGTTCTCCCGTTAATTTCAGTTCCTGTTCCTTTAACTTTGCCGCATCGCTTTTTGTGAGGGATTCTTTTTCCTTCTTTAAAACTTCTTCCTCCCGCGCAAGCTCCTGATACCGCTGTTTTTCTTTTTCCAGCATCACTGTTTTTTCATTCAGTTCTTCCAGCTGTCTTTTCCCCATACGTTCACAGTCTTCATAGGCGTTTCCAGCTTCTGCAAACATACGGGCTTTATTATAAAGTACGATCCGGTTATACTGGTCGTAGATTTTTTCAATCTGTCTGGCCCCCCGGATGCTCTCATTTAAGCTGTCCATATTTGTTTTCAAATTATCCATATTTTCAATCGCCTCAGACATGGGCCGCAAGTCATCTTCCGATAAGGTCTGCAGCGAACTGCTCAGAATTTCATTAATAACGGTAGGCTTGAAATCTTTAGAAAGCTTTGGCGTACGAAGCTGGATCAAAAGCTCCAGCAGTTCCTTATACTCTTCCTGGGTTTCAAATCCAAACAGAAGGCGATTCACACAGGCTGCATATTCGCTTTGAGTCTCCATCACCTTCCCGCCATCGCCAATCCTGTTTTTTAACTCAATTTTAGAACAGGTGATTTTATTTTCCAGATCTTTATACAAAAAGATATCATATCCCACCCGTCTGTTATCTGTAATACAAAAATACCAGGATTCCAGCTTTTTATTCTTTCTTGCACGGATTCCCAGCCCCAAAGTCAGATATTCTTCACTTCCCAGACGCTTAAATTCCATATAAAGATATCCGGTTCTCTCATCCCGGTCATCATTTTCTTCTAAAAGATAATTCTCCATTTTCCTTGCACGGGAGCCAAATGGGTCCAGCCTCTCCGGACGCATATTTCCATCCAGTAAAAGAGGAATAAAGCTCTGCATGGTAACTGATTTTCCCGAACCATTTGAACCTCTTAAAAGCATACGGCCTTCCGAAAATTCAAACGTTTCCTCATCATAGTACCAAAAATCCACCAGTCCTGCCCTGTTTATCTGCCACTTTCCACTATTCATCGCCTTTGTCCTCTTTTCCAAAATCTTCCGGATATTTTAGTGTGAAAGAAAGTAGAGGAAAGCCATAGATTGGCGCACTTGAATAAGCTGTCTAAAGCAGGCAACTTTTTGAAGTGTTATAGAGTTAGGAAATTAGTTCAAGAAGCTAATGGTTCATCAGGAGGAAGTAATCCTTCTCGTTGCAATAGTTTCCTGGCTTATTTGATAGCCTTCGCCTTTTGTTTTTCAACAAGAGCTACAGGCATGTCGATTTTGTAAAGATCGCTCGGATTCCACTGCTCACCAGTAGACAGCATCTGGTAGATGGCGGTAAGAATCATACGGGCAATAGCGATAATGGCTCTTTTCTTGCCACGACGTTTAACAAGAGATTCATATTTCTTTTTGTAGTAAGGAGATTTGTCAGATTTTACGGCTGCATGAGCACACTGTACTAATGCAGGTTTGAGGTAGACTCCGGCACGTGTAATCCGGACAGATTTCTTCTTACCAGCAGATTCATTGCTGCCAGGTGTTAAACCAGCCCAGCAACATAAACGTCTGGAACTTGAGAACTGAGACATATCAGTGCCAATTTCGGAGATGATAGTGATTGCACTATCACGTTTGACACCCGGAATGGTACAGAGGAACTGGACAGCATTTTCAAAATCAGTGTTAGAAGAAATCATATTTTCTATCATTTTATCAACATCATTGATTTCGGCTGTGATATAATCCATATGTGCGCGGACAAGGCGCATACGGTATTTTTGGGCATCAGTCATCTGATATCCTTCGACGGATTCTATAACAGCATCTTCTTTGGATTTGAGGCTCCGAAGAAGTTTTGATGCGATTTCTTCGTGGTTAATGGATGAACCCGATTGTTCAAACAGATAGTCGATAATGGATGTGGATGACTTCCCAAAGATATCGGAAACAACAGAATCTAATGCAACATTGCAAACAGTAAGAGCATTCTGATATCTATTCTTTTCACTTGAACGGCAGGAAACAAGCTTGTAACGATAGCGAGTGTATTCCCTGAGAATACGGACTTTCTTGCAGGGAATATAACTGCCTTTGACAAGTCCAAGACGGAACAAATCCCCAATCCATTTAGAATCTTTTGTATCATCTTTGTTGCCTTTCACCGCCTTTACCCATTTAGGATTGGCAATGACAACATTGATATCATCTTCCAGAAGATTAAAGACAGGAACCCAGTATTTACCTGTGGATTCCATGCAGACATCATGGCAATCATTGTCGAGAAGCCATTGCTTGAATTCAAGAATTGAATTGTTAAAGGTGGAAAAACGCTTCTTTTGGTAAGAAGGCTCAATGCCGCCGGTAGTTTTTACAATTGTGGCAACGAGAAAAGATTTGTGAACATCGACACCACAACAGGTTTGATAAGTAACTTTCATAGTCAGACTCCTTTCGTGAATGATAAGAAGCCATTGACTGAACTGCCACACAATTAAACGAAAGGCTTAAACAATTCTTAGTGTACAGATTCATGATGCCACTTATTTGTGCTTGAAAAGGCAGAACTTACACTGATTAATATGCTGTCTAAAACGAAGGAAGTTATTACAACTCCTCCTCCCGTGCTTTGTAGTGTAGCTTCTTGCAAACTATTTTACAGCACAGTATAGAGAGTTGGAACACTTTCATTACTATTTGTGCCGCCAGCCGAAGGCGGCGGAATGGAGATTAATATGATTGGGAAACTGAAATGGGAAGATGTTTATTTACTCTGGAATAATGAAAGTTATAATTTTCCTAAAATCCTCTCCGATCCCATGACTGCCAAAACAGTATTTGTGGAATACGATGGGGACGGTTATATCTACGGATTTGACTGGCTTCAAAATAATACAGCACAGGCAAGGAAAGAACTGATACAAAAGAACCCTCTGGGATTTCTATATTTTACCCAGCCTACAAATAAAGGAACCATTCAAACCGTTGAAATATTAGTGACTGCAAAAAACGAAGAAGAACTCGCTGCTATCTGGATTGCCGCTATTTCTAAAGAATTATGTGATCATTGGTATGAAAATAACATTGGGCAATATGCAGCTATGCTTCATATCGCGGCATGTGAGTTTTTACAAACCCGATATTATTTATGGCATCATGCCATGAAAAGACTAGTGCCGGAAATTTTAATTCCACCGTCCATTCTTAATAATATTATCTGCAAAGATGCATCACCTATCATAGGACTTATTCAAATGAATACGATATTGCTGAAAAGCTCATGGAGCATTCTGAAATATTCCTCGTTGAAAGATGAGGATATGCCGGAAATTTGTTGTCGTATTAACGATTTAAAATCCTAATAAATGGCTGTATTGATTGCATTACCAAAACACGACTATCTAAAAAGATCACTCACACTCAAGAAGCCGAGAAATCCGCTGCTTAAACGGATTCTCGGCTCTCTCTTTACTGTTATTCAAACTCGGCGTGTTCTTTGCTGTTGCTAACTATATTTGTTTAAGCTTTATACAAAGACACACCTGTTTTTACTTCAATTACATCATTTATTCTGGCTTACTGATTTTCTGTTGCCAAAATGTTGCCATGCCTTTATTATAAACAAATCCTCGCAGATTGACAATACATTTCAAAATGTTACGCAATAAAAGTCCATTTTCAAAAATATAAATATAAGGTATCGCAAACCCACTCATTACGTCCTGAAGTCTCTAAAAAATAAAGTTTTAAAATACCCAAAGCGTAGCAGTGCCATCAAAAATTTTATATAAAAAGCTCTCGATATAACTTTTTCGCATAATTGTCTGTCATTCCACTTATATAATCTGTAATCATAAGGATACGCAAATACAGTTTCTCTTGTTCGCTTTTTCCATAAGACTCACTATAATACATTACTTTATAAAATTCTGATACCGTATCTATCGTTCTTTTTTCTATAAAAGTAGTTTCTTCTTCTGTAGAATACACGATAGCTGCTGGCATAAACTGAGTTAATAAGGAATCTATAACCCTTCGACCGAATAATTCTGTTCGTGTTTTTATCGAACTGGTGTAAATAAATCGCTCACTCAATTTTGCAATTGTATCAATAATACACCCCGAAATACTATTATCAAATAACTCTCCGTTAAAATTGCCTTCCATTATGTCCTTGTAATATCGAATAAAAGCATTTCCTGCGTCTTGTATCATAACTTCCCGTATATACCTAGTCCACCTTTGTATAGATGTTAATTCAGGCTTTTTCTCATCAGCTAATAGCTCCTCTTGATACATTTCCTGCAATTTACCCATATATATTTTTGCTTCGTCCCCTAACGGTTCTTCTTTCTTATCCTCTTGAAATGCTCCCATTATCTGAGAAAAACTTATGACTTTTTTCACCATAGCATCCTCTAAATCCGAAGTACGATATGCAATATCGTCAGCAGCTTCCAAAAGATAAGATAATGGATGACGGCTTCCATTCAACCCCATACTTAAATTTATATCCTGAAACAACTCACATTCTGAGTAGTTATAACCAATTTTCTTATAATGTTTTGGATTATTGTATTTCAAGTCAGCTGATGAGATAGGATATTTTATAATAGTTCCTAATACTTTATAGGAAAGATTAAACCCTTGTTTTCTTCCCAAATGCGGGGTCTTCGACAACAAACGTAAGGATTGAGCGTTTCCCTCAAAAGAATATAAATCCTGTTGTTGCCAATCAGACAAAATATCTACCACTTTCTTTTCCCCTAGTGATAAATATTTTAAATTCTTTATAAACCACTCTCGAATTGCGTATTCTCCAAAATGCCCAAACGGAGGATTTCCAATATCATGTACTAACCCCGCACATAGAAGTACATCCGAAAATTCTTTCTCTGTATGTTCTTCAAACCATCTATCCATTTTCTGTTTTCTCAACTTATAAAATACATACTCTCCTATCTTTTTTCCAATAGCTGAAACCTCCAGAGAATGCGTCAGACGTGTTCGCACATAGTCATCATCGTCTAGTGGAAAAACCTGTGCTTTATCCTGTAGTCTTCGGAACAATGTACTACAAATAATTGTGTCATAATCATTCTCATATATAATACTTTCTTCCTGGTTTATATAAAAATGTTTTTCTGACAACAGCTCATTCCACTGCATAATTATCATCTCCCACAAATTAATATTTTAAAGAAAAAATATTCTAACACCTCTTTTTACTATTTGCAAGTATATCTTTATCTAAAGAGTTACCAGCTAGTTACCAAGAGCGTTTTGAGTAACCCTTTAAACTGTCACCGGGCTTCCCTACTGTACTTTCTCCTTGCAGCCCGTTTCTGCTCCGCTTCTATCTGTTCCTGTTGCTTTGCCCGGTCAATAACTGCGTTTACCTGTTCAACACCAACCACTGACTTTACACGTCCAAAATCCGTTGCAATCGTCCTCAATTCCCGGTTTTCTTCTAAAACTTCTTCCAGTCTGTTTGTCAGCCGCTCATTTCCGCTTCGCCCTCTACTATACGCAACTTGCAGTTTTGTATATCGGTTGGAAATATTCAGATACTCCCGATACACAGACCGTAGAACTGTTACAATTTTCCCAATCAGCGGCTTTGCCTTTTTCTCTCTGTAAGTCTTTCCGCTTTCCAGCGTTCCAGCTTCCGGCAGCACTTCCTCTGGATCATACGAATATTTAACCGCAAATCGTTCCATATCCTTTACCATAGGAGCAATTTCTGTCAGTTTTTTATCATATCGTTCTGCTTCTTCCTTAGCTTTTTCTGCCTGTTTATCTGCTTCCTCACGATTTTCTTGTGCGGAGTGTATCTCATGCTCAAGATTTTCCAATTCATTCATCCATTTTTCACTGACTTCCAGTATTGCAACATTATGTTCTTCCAGACTTTCTTTTTTCGCTTCCAATTCTGCAACTTCTTTTGCTCGTTCCTGCTTCTCAAAGTCCAGAACCGATAAATGCTTTTCATGTGTTCCTTTCTGCTCCCACTCAATCCCATGTTCCAGCATAACAGCCGCAAGCTGCTTTTTCTCATACAATACCCATTGATTTAATTCTGTTTCCCTCCTTGTACCACCCTTAAAACCAAGAACCGACAATGCCTGTTTGAGAGAAACTCTTGTATCAAGTCCTCGTTTGCTCCCTGTCATATATGGCACAAAATCTATATGCAGATGTGGCGTAGCTTCATCCATGTGGAGACATGCTGAAAATACCCACAACGTAGGATTTCGCCGTTGAAAATCACGCATATATTCATCAAGCACCTTTGCCGCAAGTTGTCCGTTTTCGGTTGTTGCACCCATGTTGTCTCTATCCCCGATTTGCAGAATAATTTCATGGAATGGTTTTTCCTGTTTACCGGATAAGATTTTCTCATAGTAATTATCAATCCTGCGGTCACTTCTGGTCTGCTTCTCATTATATCGGGCAAGGGCCTCATCAAACAGTTCGTGATATACGTCTTTGACATTTTCGTTGCAGTATTGCACATTCAGATAACTTCTTTCTGGGTCTGTATTCTTTGCATGAAATTTCCTGCTGTTATGATTGACAGAGCCTTTTCCTATCATAAAACTAATCGTTCGCTTCAATCTATATCCTTTCTCCCTATTCGGGTAATCAGCGCCGGATACGGCGCATAAGCTTTGTTACTTTCGTCGAAAGTAACGCAAAAGCACTTTTGACAGCCGTTCTGTCCATCAAAAGGTGCTGTTGCGCCCTGCCGGGGGCTTTTCCGTCCTACGGACGGGCGGATTCCAGCCGCTTTGCTTCCACCGCCATAGCTTTTCGGATAGCCGATAGTATATTTTCTATCGTATATTCGTCCCATCCGGCAAGCCATATCAATGTTCGCTGTTCATCTTCTGTCACCTCTACCTCTCCAAATATTTCATTGAGGGTAGCTATCCTCCGGGTTTCACTTTCGTAAAAATATTTGTTCACGTTCCGAGTTCCCCCACTCCGGCTGAATTATCATCCAATCACACCTTTCTCTTTGTCTGCTATCCACAGGAGCGTGACACGCTCCTGTCTATTATCATCAAGGAAAACTACCAGCGGAAACTGTCCGGCACTCCACGTCTATCCAAATATTCCTGTCTGGCTTTTTCCCGTTCCTCCTGTGTGGGAGCAGTCTTATATTTCCCATATAATTCATGCTGCACCAAGGAATCCAATTTCTTCTCCAATCCCTGCCGGATTTCCTCCAAACAGGTATCATCTTCCATCAGATGATAACGGAGCAACAGCATAAACAGTTCATAAGGAATCTGCACATTCTTCATCATTTCACCCTTTCTGCGTCGGTTTGCGTCGATAGCGTCGATATTTTACCAGCCTGCTATCAAAAATACCGTCGCAACCGACGCATATCGTCGCTTTTACTCCTTTGGTTCAAGGCGTTTCAGAATGATTTTTCTTTCATGTCCCCGTTTATTATCATAGAAAATCCCATAGTCATTGAGTAGCTGACTGTTGACGGTATTCAGCCTTCTGGAAAGCACATTCGCCTGTAGCTGCATATCCGGCAGCTGATTTACAAGCTCTGTTGCAGTCCCCTCCCATTCCTGCCTGTCCTCTGTCAGAAACGCATTGATTGCTTCCAAAAGAGGGTTTGGCGACTGTTTCCACAACTCTGTTTCTGCCTTCTTGAATTTCCAGACACAACGCTCACGGTCAAACTCTATGGTCAGTTCCTGATCCGGCTGGTCACGTCCCACAATGTCCATCACAGCTTCATTGTCTGTCCGTTTCTTTTTGTGCATGATAAACGCTCCATCTGCCGCACCCGACAGTCCATTTGTGCCGGAAATCATATCAAAGCTGTCCTCAGATTCCAGCTTGCGTGTATGATGAACTACCAACAGGCAGATACCATATTTATCACTGAACGATTTCAGTTTTGTCACAATCTCATAATCACTGGAATAGCTGTACCTGTCCCCACCGACTTCACGCACTTTCTGGAGCGTATCAATGATAATCAGCCTTGCATCCTTATGCTCTTTCAAAAATTCCTCCAACTGCTTGTCCAGCCCCTCATTCAAGGTCTTTGCCTGTGTTGCAAAATACAGATTATCCGCACATTCCATACCAAACATACCGGACAGCCGCCGTTGAAGTCTTGCATAATCATCTTCCAATGCCAGATACAGCACTGTCCCTTTCCGTACCGGATAATCCCACAAAGGAATCCCCATTGCTACATGATAGGCAAGCTGCGCCATGAAGAACGATTTTCCCACCTTTGGCGCACCTACAAAGAGATATATGCCGCCATAGAGAAAGCCGTCTACAATCGGTATTCTCGGCACAAAAACGGTGTCGTATAATTCCGGCATGGACATAGTTTGCAGTCCGCCACGCCCGGATTTCTCCGGTTTTTTGGTGGCTTGCTGATTGATTTGTTTCTGCGGATTTGCTATAATTTCATTGTGATTTTTTTCATTCGGCTGCACCCCATCTGCGCCAACAGATGATACGGGAGCAGTCGTTTTCATTTTTCCCATCATTCATCTTCTCCTTTCAGTCCCTCTAACGTAATTGCAATTACCTGCAACGTATAAAGCAGTTCATCATTATCCGGGCTTACTGTTTCCAGACGCTTTAACTCCTCATGAATAGCTGCCATCTGATTTTTTAATGCCTTATAAACTCTCGGATTTCCCTGTACAACCACATCCCTGCACGTCAGTCGTCTTATGATATATTCCTGCTTTGTCAAACCAGACAATGCTACCAAATTATTAAGCAGCTTCGCTTCTTCATCCGATACCCGAAATGCTACGGTATGATTTCTCCAACGCCCTTTATAATCAAGACTTCTTTCCATTGCTGTTCTCCTTTTCCATTCGCTCCATTTCCAGCTTTTCTGCCATTTCTGTCTGAACAGTTGGAAATAAATGTGCATACCTGTAAGTGATTTTTTCTGCTTCGTGTCCTACCCGTTCCCCAATCGCCAGCACTGAAAATCCTATATTTATCAGCAGCGATACATGGCTATGCCGAATATCATGCACCCGAATCTTCTTCACTCCCGCCTGTTTTGCACCTCGCTCCATCTCATGGTTGAGATAAGATTTTGTAACCGTAAACAGCCGTTCATCTGGCTTGATGTCATAGAACATTTTGATATACTCCTGCATTTCTTCGCAGAGAAACGGGGGCATTTTTACGGTACGGTTGCTTTTTGCTGTTTTAGGGCTTGTAATAATATCACGCCCTTTGGAACGGTGATACGTCTTGCTGATCGTGACTGTCTGCTTCTGGAAATCAAAATCAGCAGCAGTAAGAGCCAACAGCTCACCGGAACGGATACCGCACCAGTAAAGCATTTCAAAAGCATAAAAGGAACGTGGCTTATCCATCATGGCTTCTGAAAATTTCAGATATTCCTCTTTTGTCCAGAAGTCCATCTCCTTTGGAATTTCATTTCCCATTGTGCCAGCCCGTCTTGCCGGATTGTAAGGCAGATTATAAAAATTTACAGCATGGGTAAAAATTGCTGTAAGCTGTGCGTGTATTGTCTTCAGATAATCTGCTGAATAGGGCTTACCTTTCTCATCCTGATACGCCATGAATTCATTCTGCCATGCAATAATGTCTTTTGCTTCAATCTCTGCAATCTTCCGATTTCCAAAATAAGGTAAAATCTTTGTGCGTATTACATGGCTTTTAGATTCCCATGTACTTTCTTTGACACGCTGCTTTTTATCTGCTTCATAAAGTTCAAAAAAGCTGGCAAATGTCATATCCAGTTTGGAGTTCTGTTTCAGCATAACCTCATGTTCCCATGCCTGTGCTTCTCTTTTTGTTGCAAACCCACGTTTCTGTGTCTGTTTCCGTTCCCCTTTCCAATTCGTGAAACGATAAATTACCCTCCACGTTCCCGTAGCATTGTCTTTATATACAGCCATTTCCATCATCTCCTTCCAACTTAATCACTGTAACAGACCTTCTTATGAAAAAAAGTAGTATTTACACGCCCCGCTACTGTCATATACCCTTGTTTCTGCAATTCTGTGTTCAATTCCCTTACAACCTGATAGGCTTTGGACTTTGATACCCTTAATTCTGTTGCCACTTCTTCCACCGTCATAAATGATTTTTCTGCCATCTATATCCTCTCCTTTCCCTAAAATTCCTGCCGTTCTCTCCTTCCCGTTCTGACAGGCAACCCTTTTCGGCGCTGTGCCAGTCCCTCTACATAAGGGACGCTCGCTTCTTCTTTAAAGGTCATGGCGTTTGTTCGGTTCGGACGGTCATTCAATTATTAACTCTATTTGTTTAAGTTGCGCTTTTATGATACTAAATAAATTCCGTTAAGTCAAGTGGTTTGCAGAAAAATCTTAACTTTTTTTATTTAAGTTCCACTTGCTATTCCTATTTCATCATGTTATACTAACTTCAACAGAAATGTTTAGTATCGGAGGTTTTATTATGGCAATCGGCAAAAGAATCCGCTTTTTCCGCAACCGGAAAGGCATGACACAGAAACAGTTAGGCGAACTCCTCGGTTTTCTAGGAAAGACCTCTGATGTCCGTATGGCACAATACGAATCAGAATCCAGAACACCGAAACAAGACCTTGTAAAAGAAATGGCACATCTCCTCGATGTAAGTCCTCGTGCAATCACTGTGCCGGAAATAGACAGTTATATCGGACTTATGCACACACTTTTTGCGTTGGAAGATATGTATGGCTTAAAAATCGGAGAGATTGACGGAGAAGTGTGTCTGCGGTTAGATAAATCTGCCGGAACAACCTACACCACTATGTTTGATATGTTCCATGCATGGCAGGAACAGGCTGCCCGTCTGGAACAGGGCGAGATAACCGAAGAAGAATACGACCAGTGGCGGTACAAATATCCCGAATTAGACACCTCAAAACAATGGAGAAAGGTCATTCCCTCACAAGAACTCAGCGACCTTATCTTACAGGACTTGAAACCCAAATCCGACTAATTTTCGACCTCGAAACGTACAAAAACCTTACCGACTTTCAGCTTTATTTCTGAAAATCAGTAAGGTTTTCTGTTATTGAAGTATTCTATTATTCAGTGAGTGATACTCTAAATGTTGCCAAATCGTTGCCAGCACTTAAATAAATTTGCTTGCACCCCTCATAAATAAAGGCTTTTCCAAGTCCATTTCATCACTCAAACTCAAGATTCATCAGAGTATTTCTTGTAATTTCTTATTTTTGCAGTCCGCATTTCTGCATTATTTTTCTTCTATTTTTTTTATTCCTGTCATTTCGTTTCATTATTAACATCATAATAACATCACAAACAAATACTGTTTTCTTATTCTTTGTATTCTTCAACTTTTACCCAATCATAGAAAAATTTAGCATATATAACTTTAAAGATTAACGTAAGTTTCCACCTTGCTTTATATACCTTTTCTATTTCTTTTATTCCAGTTCCGTCTACAGTTGGTTCTCCGCCTATCAGGCGCCCAGTTATTTTGTACATTTCCCACCTCTACTATAAAAGTAGTTTATTCTTTAGTTGTGCTATTGTCAACCTCTATTACATCCGAGATCTCGCAATCCAGGACCTGACAGATCTTGTCAATATGCTTCAGCTCAACGTACTGATCCTTCCCCATTCTCGCTAAGGTGCCACTGCTGAACCCTGCCATCTCTCGCAGCTCCGTCTTTTTTATGCCCTTTTCGATTAGTGTTTTCCAGAGAGGCTTATACGTTATCATTTTCAATCACCTCCCCGTATTTTTCTAAGTAGCATTTTTCACTGTCAAAAAGTATCCAATATAATTCCTTTCCTTTTTGAGCTATATTAACCGCCTTTACCTTATACCCGTTTTCCTCCAGGTACGAATGATATCCCTTAATCCTTCTCTCTGCATCCGGAGTTATTGCATCCCATAAAGGATAAGATTTTGGTGCTCCTTTGATATAACGAATTTTTGGTATATACATTTTATCTCCTCCTTCTCTTTTTTATAGAATACAAATATTTTCTATAATTATCAATATTTCTTCTAACTTATTAAATATTTTTTCTAACTTTTTTTATTTTTTCTATTGACACTCGTTGTCCATATGTTAATATACAACCACAGAAACAAGAACATACATTCGTAGACGGCGAATGAATAAGGAGGAAGCATTATGTCAGAACTTTTAAAAAAGCAAAAATTTGGAGTTGAAGTAGAATTCACCGGTATAACAAGAGAAATGGCCGCAAAGGCTGTTCAAGAAATCGTTGGCGGAACAATTTCCGGTCCAAAAAGAGATGCTTACTACACAAGAACCATAAAGGATTCACAACGAAGAACATGGAAAGTGATGCGAGATAGTTCAATTTCGCCAAAGACAAATGTCGGAACCGCAAATATAGATGAATACAGAGTCGAATTCGTTACACCGCCTCTTAAATATGAGGACATTGAGACTTTACAAAACATCATTCGAAAATTCAAAGAAATCGGCGGCGTTCCTCATAGCAGCTGCGGTATTCATATCCATATTGACGGTGCAAACCACACAGCCACATCACTTCGTAGAATGGTAAACTTCATGTTATCCAGACAAGAAATCATATATGAAGCATTGGGAGTTGGGGAAAGAAAAAATCGCTGGTGCAAACCAATCTGCAAGAGCCTTTACGATACAATGAAAAAGGAATCTAATCTCACAAAAGATAAAGCAGAGCAAATTTGGTATAGCGAGGCGAACGATCATTATTGGGGCGGCGTAAACCACAACCATTACAATGAAACAAGATATCATGCACTTAATCTTCACAGCTTTTTTTCAAAAGGGACTGTAGAATTTAGGCTTTTCAATAGCACATTGCATGCTGGTCGAATCAAAGCATACATCCAGTTTTGTCTCGCTTTGTCCGCATGGTCAATAGAGTCAACCGGCAAAGTTGTCTTCAGAAGCGTTTCTGGGTACTCTGCTGATAAGAAAGTAACTTTGATGTACCACATTTTAACAAACAGGCTTGGGTTGTACGGAGATGAATTTAAAACTTGCAGATTCCACATGATGAAGAATCTTAAAGAAAACACCGCAACCATAGCAGCGTAAGAGAGGAGGATTAATTATGAAATTATATGTAGCTTATGGGAGTAATCTGAACAAACAACAAATGAGGCACCGTTGTCCAAGTGCCAAACCGGTATATACCGGTTATCTGAATAACTGGGAGTTGATTTACAGGGGAAGTAAGACAGGATCATACGCAACAATACGTCGAAAAAAGGGGTATCGGGTTCCCGTTGTAGTATGGGGCATTCAGCACTCAGACGAAAGAAACCTTGATATATATGAGGGCTATCCTCGGTTTTATTCTAAGCAAAACGTCTACGTGACTATTTCGGACGATTCGCACATAAAGGCCATGGTTTATATTATGTTTAAAGGCGCGAAGCCAGGACAACCAAGCGAGAGATATATAGATACCATATATCAAGGATACAAGGACTTTGGACTTGATTATGACTTTCTGAGAACGTCCTTATTAACAAATATTCAAGAAACGAAAAAAGAGAGGGGTTAAGCCTCTCTCTTTTCATTTCTTGGTGATGCCGTTGCAGCGACACTTTCCCTGCGTTTTTTGATTTCCACGCCTTGTGTGAGTAATGTTAGATTCTCTGTTCGGAATACGTACAATCAATTCATCTAACTCGCAGTCCAATGCCTCACATATAAGATCCAGATGTTCCAGATTCACACGATCCGCGAGTTCGTGGTACAACTCATTGATTGTATTCGGACGTATGCCGGTAGCTCGTGCCAAATCCGCCTGTGTAAGCCGCAACTCGCCAAGCTTTTTCGACAGTAAAATCTTTATCATTCGCCATTGCTCCTTCCGCTATAAAATACCATAATATGGTAATTCATAGTGGATTTTGATAGATTATATCAAATTAGGTTATGGCGTTTTTTACTGTATAATTTATTATGCCCGTTTTGCATATTCAAGGGCAATCCAACCAGCACCGGATTTAAGTTTTCCCCATGTATGTCCACCGGAATTCTTTGTTTCCACAATAGTATATGTGCCTTTTGGGCAAAAGCCGTTTGTTCCATAATTAGTGCCAGGTCCTTTTCTGATATAAAGATCTGAAATATTTACCTGTACCATAAAGTTTCCTGTTCCAGATGAAGATCCTCCTCCAGAAGATGCACCTTTATAGGTGCAATATGCTTTATCGACATTGATCCATCCAGAGCCGGACTTTAATTTTCCCCAAGAATCATTTTTAATTTCTGTAATTGTGTAGACACCTTTGTCCTTGATTGATCCATTAATTCCATAATTTGTTCCTGGACCTTTCCGAATATTGAGTTCCTCCACATTAACCTTGTACGTTCCGGTCTTGTAAGAAGAGCCAGAAGAAGAACCGCCGCCAGAAGAACTTCCTCCACCTGATGAGGCGCCAACGTAAGAACAATATGCTGCGCTGACGTTAATCCAACCTGCCCCTGATTTAAGCTTTCCCCATGAGCCATTCTGGATTTCAGTAATTGTGTAAGTTCCTTTGTCGGTAATAACCCCATTAGTTCCGTAATTTGTTCCTGGTCCTTTTCTGATATTGAGGTCTCCGACATTGACTTTGTACATTCCTGTTTTATAGCTGCTGGATCCACTTCCTCCACCAGTTGATCCTCCACCACCGGTACTCCCACTCAGCTGAGCAGTTACCCTATTTGCCACATCTCCAAGTCTAGAATACAACCAGTCACCTGGGCAAGATTTATTTGCGAACCAACGATGTACAGTCAGAACCATCTCATTTGGCTTCGGATCGTAATTTAGAGACGTATTCTCATCTCCAAACCAGAGTAGCTTTGTCTTTCCATTTCTTCGGCAAATGTCAACGCAAAGGGCAATCAACTTCTCATACACTGCATTTGTCATAGCATATGGGTGTGACATATCGCTTGCGCACTCAATTGTTACCGCCCTCTGGTCGTTTGCATTGCTGGAAGAACACCAACTCCGATTAGCCTCATCTACCACCAAACATACACGACCATCGGATCCAATGCCATAGTTACAACTTGCCTCTCGGCCGTCCGGAAAACAAGATCCAATTCCTTCCGCCGATAATTGTCCAACCACACAATGCGGTGTAATGCGGTCAATCGAATGCGTCCTCGCTCCACTGTGATTAGGACTTTTTACTACACAATTTACTAAACTACTATTACTCATACCTTTATCCTCCTTGTCATACTGTGTAAGATTCCATCTTTCAATTAAACTGCAGAGTTTATCAACATAAGAAATGTCTGTTGCGTATCCTCCAGCTTTAATTAGTTCTGCAACTTTCCGATAGTTCTTTTCTCCAGAAAGCCCTTCATACCTTTTTTGATTCCCGTTCATGGCTCCGTTCAAATAGCACGAATGATCTTTGATGCTTGCAAGAATATCTGGATACTTCCGAAAATCTGCCATAATGGTATATATTGTTCCATCCAGTTTCTGCTCTTGTGTCTGTTTTGTATATTTACTCACACCATCCCACACAGAGTCCCATGTATTGCCAGATAGGGAACATTTCATTCCAAATAGGTTATTTGCATTAACCGCAAGTTCTGTGCTACCATATCCCGATTCCAGACATGCCTGCGCCACCGTAATGGATGCCAAAATACCGCTCTGTTTCATGTCTTGAGCCGCAAGTGAACCAATCTTGTCAATAAATTCTCTCTCTGTCATAGTTTCCTCCAAAAAGAGCAGTCGGATTTCTCCGACTGCTTCTTCATTATTTCTGTGAATTATTTACTTTCCCATCGTCCAGAAGATCTTTCACTCCCTCAAACCATTTCTGTATAAGTTTCTCCATGGCTTTTTCCGGTACAAGAACTTGTAGCCACTTCGGAAGCAGCCCTCTTGCCTGCTGAATTACCCATTGTAATTTTTGTTTTCCAGTTCCAGACTCATTATACATATGCTCAGCCTTTAAAATAAGCTGATATACATCTTCCCTGATTCCATCCAATCCCTTAGCCTTCATATACTGAACGGCAATCACAATCGTAACAATAAGCAAGATTGCGACAACCAAAATCAAAATAGGCAGTGGTATCTGTTTCAAAAATTCTAATAATTCCATAGTATTCTCCTCTCATATGTAGCTCTGTGAGCTTTAAAGATTTTTGTGTTCCTTTTTTTGCGTCATTGGTCACTTTCTGATCAAATATAATACGTAAGATACCCTATTCTATTTGCGACTCTGCATCAGTTCAGATAGTCTTTCCTCTTCATGCATAGGAATTTTATCCAACAATCTCATTGCAGGTTGTACTGTAGTATGCATATCACCATCTCCACCCGCTTCTTCATAGTCGCCAAACATTTTCCAAAAAGCATCTGATTCCATTTCTGACCACGCAAGCAGTGGATTCTTGTCTTTACTGGTATAATAGCGGTAACTCTGAAGTAACCTATCACGCAATTCATTTCTCTTCGTCTTTTTTCTTCTCTCCTCGATGTCTTTTAGCTCTTTAATTATCTCTTTCTGCGTATTTCTTAAATCGTTGATTTCAGACGAAAACTCTTTCTGACGTTCAATACTCTGTTCTCTCCACTTAGGATACTGTTGTACCTGCCCCAGAATATCTTTCATCTGCTTTTCTTTTTCGAATTCAATCACGTATTTATCCTTGAAATACATCTCGACCTTCTTGTATATCTTCCACATAAAGATCAAGGCAGCAATTAAGAGAACCGCTGTATCAAGCCTCATACCACCGAATACTTGTAGCAAATATTCCATAGTTACTCTCCCCTACAAATTATCGTCTATTTTTAGTCGATGAATAATAAACAGGTCTTGCCCTTATTAGATTCATATCCCCCCCTCCTTTCCGCAAAAGAAAAAGATCGGTTTCCCGATCTTTTCTCTAACATCTGATGAGTCTTTTTTCTCCTCATTCCATATTTAAAGTTTTCCATATTTTACTAAGACTTCTTGAACAAGTTTAGTTCCTTCCGTTTGTTCTAGTGCTTTTTCATCTGCAAATCCGCAAATATTTTTCATATGTGCGATTTCAAAAGCCTGTTTCTTTACCAATTCAGACAATTGATGTATGGCCTCGTCCTGCTTTTCGACCATATCAATATACATGTCCAGCAGCTCAAGTAAATTGCTATCGCCCATTTTTTGTTATTACCTCCTTCGGATTATGAGTAAGGACAAAATTATCAAAAATTTTCTTTTTAAGGGCTTCGCAATCACAATGTTTCATTAATGCGGCGTAACTCATCACTGTGTCATTCGCCTTTTCAAACGACAACCTGTAATCTCGATAATCATCCTGCACTCGTTTAAGACGACGTTTCATTCGCAGACTCGTTGATTTTCTAAGTCTCACTTTATGTGGCCAAATACGATATCCAACAAATTCCATTCCTTGATTAATTGGGCGTATCGCTGTTTTTCCATTAAGTCTTAAATGCAATACATCTCCAAAAAAATCGGAAAATTCTTTTTTATACTGATGTAATTTTTCTTTATCCCGATGCAAAATGACAGAGTCGTCCATCAGCCTGATATACTTCTGTATTCCAAGCTCTCTTTTTGCTAACTGATCTGCAGGATCCAGATACATATTCCCATACATATGCGACAATCCGCCTCCTATTGTGATGCCAACGTCCCATAGCATATCTTCTTCCGGGATATCCATAGGATTCGTGACTCCAAGCGGAAGTCCAAAAGGGCTTGATGCCTCGCAAATATAATGTTCCATCAACCTTAGTGCTTTTTTATCACTTATTTTCTTTCGTATGATCTTCATTAAGATTTCGTGGTCTATTCTGTAAAAAAATTTTTCGATATCCATCTTCAGATAATACCAAGTATCTCCACTTTCGTGAACATAGTCCACCCATGACGCAAGGCGCTTCATGGCATTTAACTGCCCTCTGCCTTTTATACACGCATATGTATCTGATATAAACCCCTTGCACACCAAAGGGTTTATGACATCGTAAGCTGCCCTTTGTATGATCTTGGTCGTGTAATCTGCTGACACAATCTTTCTCAATTTGGGTTCATATACATAAAAAGATGTGTAACAGTCCGGAGGAAAATCGAGGCTTTTGATTGATTCGGAAATGCGGTATATATTCTCTTCGAGATTCGCCCAGAAGCTTAGCTCTTTCCTACCATACCGTTTTCCATTCCTTACATTTCTTTCAGCCCGCAGCAATGTATCAAACGAACAGATTTCTGAATAAATATTTTTTATGGACACACTATCCCTCCATTATTTAAATTTTAGGCATTGCGAATTTCAGATTGTCTTACTCTCGGCATTCCGCATCCAACGGGGCCGGATCAGGTCCCTTCCTTTTTTGCTTATTCAGCATGGAAATAGAATCCTTTACCCTTCTGTTCTGGATGCAAACCCTTGAGTTTGCAACATCTGACCAACGAAGGTAGAGCGGAGCGGAAGCCAACGTTGGAGTTGGAGTTGGAACGGGGATTGTTCAGATTGACGTTGAAAACGCCGGCGTTGGCACCATTGTTCCACCTGCCCCCGCATAACGGCAGCCGCTGTATCCTATTCCCAAAACACACTAATCTTTTTTGGTACTTTTAATCCATCCGCCGACCATGCGTCCTAACTCAACAGACTTGCTGCTCCAGATTTCATACTTTTTAGAAGGAAGAAACTTTAAATTATACGATAATCGCAAATAAGCTTTTAATTTCATTATTTCCACATCTAACTCCTGGAGCGTAGTCTTTTTGTAATACTTCTTGTTAGCCTCAATTATTTTTTCCAATATTTTGTGCATACAGCGTTTTATATCTACTACAAGAGCAAATTTTTCTGATTTCGGGTACTGTGCAAGCGCTGTGTATCCATATTCCATCATTTCAAACGCCTTCTGCAAAATAATAAGATCTTCCACTTGGAAACCTCCGGTATGCCATTTTCTTATCGATATTATCATATTTCAGCCTTTTTAATCTGTATAAGTTATCTTATATCGTATTCTGTTATTACTTCAAATATCAAAATATCTCTCCCACTATCGTGGGAGAGGGCAGAACACAGTAAAGCAGATTACAGATCTACAAAAGCGGAGCGGAAGCCAACGCCGGAGTTGGAGTAGGAACGGGGATAGTTCAGATAGACGCCGAAAACGCCGGCGGAGGCACCACTGTACCACCTGCCCCCGCATAACGGCAGCCGCTCGCCGACAGTATTTACCCAATGATAGTCGCTACCATAATCGCCGCCTGGCTCATCCGGATAGAGCAACAATGCCTTCGCAATTTCCGGTGCTGCCGATACAGAAGAGTTGAGAGTCATATCCTTATACTGACAACCATTGCCCTGATCCGTCTTGTAGGATACTGCACCGGAAGTAAGCTGAATCTTTCCTGATACCCAATCCCACTTCAATGTATCTGCTGTTCCAGGTTCTACAAGAGTTCCGTCCTTCTTGATAGCTTTCCACTCCGTTGACTTATCTCCCATGTTTGTCTCTGCCAGCATACTGTTCGCATACGGAATAATTTGGATTTCTCCATTCTTTACACGCATACCAGCACACCATTCCCACACATTTCCATTCAAATCAGCAATGCCATCTGGCATCCAGTTGTGATACCATGTGGCTGGTCCGGATCCGGTAAGGCAACGTACTGGTTCGCCTGGATGTGATTCCGCTTCCTTGCTTTCCCATGCACAGGGAACACCTTTTTCATGCTGGTATGTGTAATCTTTACCCCAGAAATTGTTTCCTCTTGGCATAGTTCCATTTTTTCTGCACCAGAGAGCAATCGCACTCCACAGCGAATACGGATTCAAACTCCAGCCTTTTCCTTTATTGCGACAAAACGATAATGCCTGATCGAACGTAACATAAACCTTCGGATCACGCATAGGAAGGGAGTAAGCTCTGTCATTCAGTACGATATTCTGGAATTTAGATATATACAGAACGTCCTTCTCTACGCCACCCACAGAAAAAGCCGGATGAATATTCTGACTGCCGCCGCTCATAATTTCTGCAATTTTCATTTTTGGAAACGGAACCATAACAGACGGCATTTCCATGTCATCAAAAAGGACGGTATTTTTACCGCCCGTCATCGCTTCAATCGCTAACTTAAAATCATCAAAATTTGGCATCTCTTATACCTCCATATCCCATAATCTCAGTTCGCATTTGTTAATATCAAAAGGAACCGGTTCTTTGTTTGTAATAGTCGGAGATTCCATGCTCTCCTCATTTTCCGGATCATAGTCCGGATTTACTGTGGTTGTCTCAATGTACTCTCTTGCCGGTACAATAAGTTGTGCCACATATCTTTCGCCGGAATCAGTACCCATAACTAATGCTCCTGTGTAATCCTGGCAAATATCAATCACAACTTCGTAGTCCCTTTCCTTCTTTGAAACATTGAACATCAAATCTCCATCATTGAAATCAATGTTCTTTCCCATTACTTCGTAGGGAATGAAATTTGTGCCGTCTTCCGGCAGATATACTACTTTCATCAGAAATACCTCCTTCTGTTCTGTGACATTCTAACTGCTTCATTTGTTCTTGCCGCTGCAATTTCAGCCGCCTCCCTCATAGCTGAATCTCTTCTGTCCACGCCATAGGCTTTCATGATGTGTTCTGCATCAGCTTTTCGGTTCTCATTTTTGATAATCACATTCGCCATACCTATACACCTCCTCTCACATAGCAATTCACAATAACTTTGGTTGCTGATCCGGTATATGCAATCTTGAATCCATTGAGCAGCTTATCGCTAAACTCAAATTCTCCAACTGCTCCACCTTCTACTTCCACAACTTCACAACTGACTGTATATTTCATATTATTTTTCGTCACCGGAAGCTGAACTGTCTTCTTTGAGTTATTATGCGGATATACCTGGGAATTTGTGAGCGTAACCTGAATTTTGTCACCAGACAGTCCTTCCATGATTCTTCCCATAAGAAGAATATTTCTACTGTTTTCCGATGCCATCAGCATAGCCTCCAACGCTGCCAGATCCATCGTGTTCAAATTCGTAGCATTCTGTGGAGTTCCCTGTTGTTCTACTTTTCCCGGAGATGGTGTATGTTGCACAAGCCCTCCGCCCAAAACCTGTTCTTCGAACCTTCCGGGATACTGAACCACATGATCTTTCCAGTTCACAAGTTCTCGCATTATTCTTCAACCTCCCTTTCACTGATTTCCAACTGGCAGACATAATAAAAGCCCTCTGCAACAGAATTCATTTCTAAGAATTCCTGTTTAGAGAGCCATAAGTCATTATTCGTGTCATACAATTGGATTTCCGTAACAGTAGCGGCACCTGTGGTAGCTGCTTCGATCTTAAATCGAACTTCTACAATCCCCTCTTCCGTTACATCCACCGATTCAATCTTCGTCTTGTGATAAGTCGAACCGACTTTGTACTTCGCATAGGCAATCGTACGTTTCGTGTAATCGCGATATCCCTGGATTGCCTTGCTTGTCAATAGTTTCATCTGCATACCTCCTTTTTATATCTCAAAGGCATCTCCACAAAGCTTGTATCTGATTTGATATGCTTCTGTGGAAACCTCTGGAACCACTCCGTTATCGGATTCTGCCGACCGGACACTTACTTTTGGATCTGTGCCTGTTAATTTACTGCAATAAATGTGTCCTTCTGCTTCTGCTTCTGCATCAATTTCCACGGCAGAATACCTAACACTATCCTGCGTATTTGGATACATTCCCGTTTTGACATGTTCACCCGTGTTTGGATATACAACTGAAAGTCCTTTTCCTTGTCCTGATACATAAATATTATTATCCACCAATTCCATTCCAACGCTTGTGATAGGATATTGACCGGATTTATGTATTTCACCGGTTAGAGGTACTTCTGTTTTGTAATAATCAGTTGACGGAACTACATCTATTCCTGTTTCTGCAAGTCCAAGGCCGTTGCTTACCATCGGTGTTGTACCGCACTGAGCATACGATGTCTTCCATTTTTGTGTGTGACCACATATCTCTATTCTGGCAAGCGATGTAAACGAAAACGTAAACGCCACATGAGACTGTTTGATTTCTTTTAATTTCTTTATCGCAGCTATAACATCAACCGCATTATCTCCAGGTTCAATCTCGACTGTAAAAGTATTGATAGGTGTATCTTCGTCATTTACATAAACCTTTCTTCCTATTATATTTTCCAGTATTTTTTCCATCATATATGGATTCATGGGAGCTCTAGTATTCCTTTTTTCCAGTATGAGCTTTCTACGTTCTTTGTAACTCAAATTCTCTCTTACCGGAAGGCCGTATTTCTCCTCATGATACCGAAGCCCCCATGTTGCCGTCTCAGGAAATGCCTGATATGGGAGTTCCTCTTCAATGCGAAGATGCGCATCGTCCATCTCTTTACCCATTGCCTGAAAGATCCATTTTCCCACATAGGATTTTCCATAGAATTCATTTCCTGTTATGTATCCCATCATCCTTTTGGCAGATTGAGATGTCGGGAAATTTTCTATATTCATAAGATCCCTCCTAACTGAAATCCACATTTTCTGTCGCTGGGTACTCTCCCTTATCTAAGACAATGTTTTCATCGCTCCCGTTTATCAAAAACGTATCGAAGTCAGACACTCCAGGAATATCCGTAATAAAAGGGCGAATCTGGTTATAAATCAGGACTCCATCAAATTTTGATTCTGAGTATTCCTGCAGGACAAGATTTTTGAAAGCACTTATAATAGTAGGTATGTCTGTCGTTTCATCATAAACTAAGCCGGTACATGTATATGACACATTTTTAATAGTAGCCGGAACTATGGTCAGCTCTGCGCTTCCTGTAGGGAGCAATCGTTGCGAACGATCATTTGGAGAAACAATATGGTCATATACATCTTGTATCAATTTCTCATTGGCCGGAGATCCATTTGAGTCTACAATTATAAGTTTAACCGTTCCTGGACCATTCCATGTTGCATCTACAATGCAATCCCCCACCCCAACCACTTCCTTGGCCCATCGGATATAATCAGCATCATTTCCAATATAGCTTACTCCTTCCTGCGTACATTTTTCTTCTATTCTCTGCCGCAGAGACTCGTCACTTTCTATGTCCGTACCACCAGTAATCGCTTCAGAATTTTTTACTGACGAAACACCCTTTATGTTATTCAGCAAAAATTTTATTGTGTTCGCATTTGTATTAGACCCTTTTCCAGGATCAACAGCAATCACTGAGATTTCAACTATCCCATCATCTGGTATTGCCATGGATTCATCGGATGAATATTCCAACGCCGGAGATACATCTGTTGCCTCCGTACAAAAAATTGTTCCTTTCGGAATTATGGTTCCCGGATCTCCGGTAACATCGATTTTACCGCTTGCATAACCAGCCGGACGGCGTTCTATGCCTGCCACTGCTGCGTGTAGATCAAGCCAATCATCCCACGCCCACATCGGAAACATGAGCATGAGCGTCCGAACCATATGAAACTGAATCAGTTCTGACTTTTCAATCGCCGTTGGCATTGTAAAATCATAAGGGAATCCTCCCGGCATATCATCAATACCTTCTGGAAGTTCACTCATCATCCTCTGCTGTATTTCCTCCGGCTCGCTATAACCCACGAATTCCGGTGGCGTAAATTCTTTACTCCATGCATTCACTCATTTCACCTCCTCGCTATATAGAAACTTTAAACTCGTCAATATCCACGCCTTTAACAACGAACGAAACACTTACAGCATCACCATTCCAAACAAATTCAAATTGCCTAACATATTCCGTCCTCGGATTCACCAACAGTGCCTCTGATATCGTTCTCTCTATCGCGGACTCAACTGCCTTTTCACTGTCCTCTGCAAGAGCCTCATCCAACTCAGTACCAATTTCGTCCGGATAAGCTGCGCAGGCATAGCGCTGTGTAAGAGCCATTTTGCAACACCACACTTTATACCCTTCCACACCATCGCACTGATCCATCTGTCCTTTACCGTTGAGGACAAAATCCTGTTTCTCAACATCCCACGCAACCGTATAATGGTAATCCCGATCTAATCGTTCTCCGTCATCGATAAATTCGGGGGATTCTTCTACCGGAAATAGTGTATTCTCTTCGTCCATGCTTCCACCTCCACTAATTGATCACATCGATGACTACTGCCTCATTCTGTACCCATGCCACAAGTACATGATTTCCAGGAGATAATCCTGGAACCGATATAGAATGCGAATGCGAACCATCGCCATATTCATGCCCGCCATGGTTTCCTCCCGAAGTTCCTAGTGATATGCCCGTCACATGCCGGCACACTGTATAATCTCCCCTTGGGATTTTTACCGGAAAGGTATTCGTAATCAGCCCATAGTCAGACTCTATCTTCCCAAAATCAAGGACAAGAGGAAAGTCCGACATGCTTTTCATCCTTTTATGAAGCGTCCTTGCCAGTTTGTTTGCTCCAGCATGCCCATCAAACGCCATTGTCATCCCTCCTTAATCAAATGTACCATCGTCTACCCATCCATATACATTGCTTGAGCTATCCACATGTATCAGGTGCCACGGATGGATCTTTCCCGATCCATTCTTAATGGTTATTTTTGCCCGTCCGGCTCTTGCGTTATATCCGCGGGATCCCGCATAAGAACTGACGTAATGCGTTCCACCGTGGAAATTCACAATATCGCCCACGTTGTAAGACTTTTTCTGTACCGTCTGTTGCGCTTTCTTCTCGTATTCTTTGAATGGCACATGAAGATCCAATGTCATGCTGTGGCTATCCACATCATGTCTTATGCCGATAACATAGTAGTATGCATTCATAGTTCCAACCGTTACGTGAACCAGATCTCCTTTCCGTACCCATGGTATATCGGGCGCCTTTACGGTCATCTCCTCCTGCACTTCTCCTTCTTCATCGAGAATTGTCTGTGCCGATGTCTTTGCATCCTCTAAACTTTCATCTGTTCCTCTGCGAACAATTTTCTGCCGTACGCCATATTTTGTGCTGCCGTTCAGCACAGCTTCCACCGAGCTTTTACCGTCATCATCTTCCTGACCTATCACTTTCACCCGGGTAATCATGCCTGCAGTGCTTCTTTTGTGTGTGGCATTGATCACATTCTCGGCTGCGAAGTGATATACCGTCTTATTATTCGCATACGGAACCACATACGCTTTTCCTTTTCTGTCCTGCACGACGCATTTCACGCCGCCTTTTTTGTAGGCATCGTCCAGTATTTCTGCAATTACATTCGCAAGATCCTGTGACTTAAAAGTCAACTTTGCGTGTGTTTCATTCGGTCCTTCATACGAACCGAGTGGAATTTCCCAGTCATCAAAAATCTTCGTTACAGCAGACTTTGTACCGGTACCCGCGGGATAGTAAATGTTGTCCTGACTTTCTTGCAGATTATACAAATTATCGTAGCATTTACCATCAAACTTATATGCGTCTGAAGAATATGCTGGTTTCCAGTCTATAATGTTTCCTCTGGCCACCTCTTCATCCGCAACCCCATCAGAGGCGAATATCCCCACTAAACATCCAAGTTTCGCTATATCCGAGAACACCTCTTTTGACGACTTTTCATTTTTAGTTGTAAATGAAATTCGGGTGGAGAGTTCGTCTTCACCTTGCTCCCACCCGAGATTTTCCACATAATCTTTTATATTGTACTGATTTCCCTTTTCGTCCATAATGACAAATCGGTATTGGATTTTCGACAAATCAATCAAGTGTCCGCCTCCTTTCTAGTTCGGGATAACCAAGACAGTTCCAGGGTAAATCCAGTGTCCATTGTCACTGCTCGATCTCCCGTATCTTCTGGCGGTGGACTCAATGGTCGATTCGTTTGCACTGTATATCTTTGTCCAGTTCGATCCAGAACCACCGTAAAATTTTCGGGCAATGGCCCACAGCGTATCGCCCGACCGTATAGTGTAGCTTCCTTTATTCGACGGAGAGGCTGCCGCTGGTCTCGTTATTGTCTTCTTTACGAACTTTACGATTTTCAACTCGTCTGTCGTATAAACTTTCAGCGATCGATACTGTACGAACTCCAGCGAATACTTCTTGTTTCCGTATCCGCCGTAATCAGTACATTCAAAGCTACTAATCGTAACATCGATATTGACATTAGTTTCAGTGACCATCAGCCGCAGAACAGTTCCTTTTTCCTGCCAGTTTTTCAGAATTTTTTCGCACTCTGCCGGCTTAACCCATTGTTTTACAATGGACTCATTCCTTTTCGCTGCTCCGAAAAATATTCCATCGAATGAAATCTCTGTAAGCTTCATCCCCTTTGGGATTTTTACCTCACCATAGGACAGAATATCGTAAGACTGATAATTGGTCCGATTCGTCCCCTTTACCTCCTCTGGGAGGCTAGGAAAGATAAATTTGCTTTTACCGTTTTCAACTTCAGTTAAAATAACATCCATAAAGCGCCTCCCTTAACTACTTATCGGCATGTTTGAGAAAACTTCACCCAGGCGATCAGCAAGCTCTCCGCCAAGGTCGTCTGCCAGTTCTTTCATGTGCGTTTTGATAATTTGCAGGATATCGTCTTCTCTCTGACTTGTTGACGATATCACAAACTGCGGATTTACAGTCACGCTAAGGTTTACTTCTTTTGTATCCGAGTTCCTTTCGCTGTCAATAACCGTTGATACATCAGATGTGCCGCTGTCTCCCTCGGATATTGGCTCTATGAGCCTTTCTGTGTTATCCCATATATTTTTACTTGTACCCCCTCCGGAGCCGATAATGCCGCCGTCAGCATGCTTTCCAACTCCGAGCATTTCTCCGGCTTGCGCCCACAGTTCCAAACCTCTTTGCCGCCTCTTACTTCCAAGCGGGATGATCACTTCCGGTCCGTCCTCACCCCACCACGTAAGCTCCGGACCATAAGCGAAACCACCATTCGCATGGCTTGAAATGCTTCCGCTGACCGTAGCTGTTCCAGTTCCGCCACCACTAAAGCTGATAGTGGCTGATGGATTTGCGAGCTTATAATTCGCCGTAATTGTGACGGTTGTTGTGGTAGAAAATCCTGCCGAAAATGCCGTGTTGATTGCAGATCCAACGTTGCTGTAAAGGGTGTCTATTGCCCCTTGAATGGTTCCCATAGTTGCAGTAATCGCATTCGATATACCAGAACCAACAGCAGTCGTGACGCCGGAATAATCCAATCCCTCTATCGAAGAGGTAATACTGCTCTGCATGGAAGCTGTGAAGCCACTCATGTCAATCCCTTCGGTTGATGATAGCGCCGTTACAATAGAGGTATTGATCATCTGTGCGCTTTCCGATAAATCTATTCCTTCAAGCGCAGCGGTCAAGGAATTCTGTAACCCTTCCTGAAGTCCCGCATCAGATTCAGACATATCCACAGAAGACATTGCTTCCCCAAGTTTTTGGTTCATAAGACTTCCGGCTTCCGTAAGATCAATGTTTTCTACTGAAGCCATGAGAGATGATTGCAATCCATCTTGTAATCCGGCAGATGATTCTGACATATCCGTTGGAGTTAATGACTCGCCAAGCTTCTGGTTCATGGCTGCCCCTGCTTCTGTAAAATCTGCATTTTCTATTCCACTCTTCACCATATTATTTACGCTTTCGCTCAAATTCGCTCCACTACCTTCCAGGGCAGATGTCATCTGATCCGGCATAGAAGCCGCAACCTGACTCATCATTTCAGTAATAGCCGATTGCGTTTCAGCAGACAATCCATCCAAATCGAGCCACTCTGATGCAGTAGATACATCCCAATTTTCCACATCCACTCCATTAGCCATTGCATTGTGCATGGCAGTTCCAAGCCGTTCAGCTACCGTTCCTTCTAACTCCGGAAGTATCCCATCCAATTCACTACCAAAAGAATCCGCTATCGACTGTAGCTCAAAACTTTCTACTCTGACGGACAGATCTGTAATCTTTGCCTGATAACCTTCCGTAAGCGCCTGAAGCTGCTCGTCGAACTGCTCCTGAGAGATAGCTCCGTTTTGAAGCTGTAAGTTTAAATTCGTCAAGGAAACCTGCAAAGCTTCATCATATTGAGACGCTGCATCTTGCACATTTGCCTGGATTTCAGACACCAAAGATGCGAACGAGTCCGCATCTAATGACGCGCCGGAATACTTGATTTTCAAGCTTTGGAAACTTGCCTCTGTTTCAGCTTGGCTAATCTGGTTCGTAATATCCGCAATCTGGTTTTGCAGATTCGCGATCTCCGCCTGTTCGTCAAGAGTGATTACTCCATCTTCCAGCGCCACATTAACCTTCGCTTTCAGATCTCCCCCAAGGCTCTCGATCTTAGTCTGTAAGTCCGAATACATCTGGTTTAATCCAGACGTCATATCGGTTTCGTTTCCCGGCTCTATCAAAAGATCTATGGCCGCAGTTGCCTCGTAGTGTTTATCTTCGAGATACTGTTTCGAGCTTTCGATCATGGCGTCAACAGCCGAAATATATTCCGACATATCTCCTTCATCAAGTTCCATGCCGAGCGACGCCTTCCAGTTCAGCTTGTCCATCGTCTGGAACGAGCTCTGTAGCGTAGCAAGAGAACTGTCTGCTGTCTCCGCAGCTGCCGAGAATTTGTTCAGAGCCTCCGCTTGATCCGCAAAAACAATTTGCTTGGCTGCCTCTTCAATTTCCTGCATGGTCAGCTTTATATCACCAAAGGCATCCCTTATCTTGTTTGAGGTTGCTTCCTGCATCATAGCACCAAATTGTTCAGCAGATACATTTGTGTCATCAAAAGCTTCTTTAAGCTCTTTGCTGTCGAATTTTGCACCTTCGAGAGCGTACTTGCTTTTTTGTTCAAGGTTTTCCGCCGCTGCCGCTGCTTCCTCATAATCCTCTTTGACCTTATCTCCGGCAAACCAGCCAGCGAGACCGCCGATTCCTGCTCCGATCAATCCTCCGACTGCTGTTCCCAATACTGGAACAACGCTTCCGATAGCGGCTCCTGCTGCTGCTCCGGCCGCTACTCCGCCGACTTTCAGTCCGGCAGATGTTCCTTGCGCTTTCGCAACGTCTTTATTTCCTTCTTTGTAGGAATTGTAAGCATCAAAAGCATCCATTCCACCACTTATAAGTGCGGCTCCTCCGACTATTCCTCCGGCTATTCCGCCAGCTCCGGCAGCCGCCAATCCGGTTGCTGTCGATGCTCCTGATCCAAGTGCCATACCTGCTTTTCCAGCAAGACCCATCAGTCCGCTTCCGGAAACATTTCCTACTCCGGCAAGTTCATCTGCCACTGAGAAACTTCCTATCGCTTTCTTTAACACTCCTCCAGTAGCACTTTTATATATTCCCTTTCCTACTTTGAATGCTCCAGATCCAAAGCTCATCAACGGTCCCGCGATCTTTGCTATTGCCGCCGCAGACAAGAGAGAACCAATATCCGGAGCTGTCCCTCCAGGAAGAAGTTTTCCGGCACTCGAAAACGCTCCGCTTACCATTGTACCAAGAGCTGCTGATACATCCACGCCACTCATGCCTTCAGAAAAACCTTCTGCAAACTGACGGCCAATGCTACTTCCTTCGTCAATTACAGAAGAAACATCTACTCCCATCAATGCCAAGATACCAGCAGAAATTGCGCTTCCGATTCCGGTGCCTATATCTCTTGCAACACCAGCTACTTTCAGTTTTCCAGACCCATTCCACCAATCTGAAAACGGCTCCGCCACAAGTTCATCCCATGCTATTTCGATTTTTCCAAACAGATCTGCGTTTTTCCATTCGTCTGTAGCAGTAAATTCATCTATTTTCGCCTTCGCATTATCAACAAAATGATCAAACGAATTCATTGCCGTAAGCAACGCATTCTCCACATCTGGAACTTTGTCAGTCATCCATTCAAGAGCTTCAATCAAATATGGTTTAAATTTTTCGCCAAGTGACATTTTCATTGAATCTAATGCGCCCGTAAAAAGTTCAAATTTACCAGAAAGGTTATCCATCATAACGTCCGCCATTTTCTGTGCCGCACCAGAACTATTATTTATTTGCTCTGTCAGACTTTCAAACTCTTGATCAGATGCATTTACAATAGCAAGAAGTCCACTCATTCCCTCCTGTCCGGCAAGCATGGCCGCATATTGAGCCTTTTCCGAATCGGTCAGAGCACCAAATTTCGCTCGTAAATCCTGTAATGTTTGAGAAAGAGGTTTTACGGATCCGTCAGTATTCGTTATGCTTATTCCAAGTGCATTTATCGCATCTTCTGCCTGTCCAACTGGTCTGGTAAGATTGGTCAGCAGGCTGCGAAGACTTGTTCCGGCTTGTGAAGCTTTGATTCCGCTATTTGCCATTAGGCCAATAGCTACTGCTGTATCTTCAATGCTGTATCCAAGTGCACCGGCAACAGGAGCAACATACTTAAATGTATCTCCCATTTTTGCCACATCTGTATTAGTTGCGCTCGCTGCTTGCGCCATAACATCCGCAAACCTTCCGCTTTCTTTCGCAGATAATCCGAATGCTGTCAGAGCATCTGTTACGATATCAGCCGTTATACCAAGGTCTTCTCCGGATGCCGCTGCGAGAGCCATAAGTCCGTCGATACCATCCATCATTTCTCTTACATCCCATCCCGCCTGAGCCATGTATTTAAATGCCTCTGCAGATTCAGATGCCGTAAATTTCGTAACAGCCCCCATCTGGTTTGCTTTTTCTGTTAACTGCTCAAACTCTTGGCTTGTTGCGCCTGATATTGCCTTTACCTCAGACATAGCAGCTTCAAAATCCGCATACGTCTGCACCGTATCAGCAATACCGGCGCCTGCCGAGATTGTAACGCCAGCCGCCACGAGTGGGCTTTTCAATAGGCCAAATACACGTCTCACAGGGGATGTTACTAGATCAACAGCTTTTAATGTAACCTTCCACGTCTTTCCTGTCAGGCTTTTTACATAAGTTATGGCCTGTTTTACAGTTGGTGTGATCCGGTCTTTCGCCTCGAGCAGAAGTTGATACTTTTCTTTCATCATAGCAAGAAGCGATTTTTGTGTCTTATTTACAGATTTTTCAAAGCCGGACGCTTTCTTTGATGCACTATCAAAGCCACTTCCAACGGATTTTTCAAAACCAGAAACACGTCTTGATGCATTTTCAAAACCTTTCGCCGCTTTATTTGCACTATTTACAGTATTTTCCATACTCTTTTGTGCCTTTTTCGCAGCCGAATCAAGGTTTTCCATTTTTTCAGATATGCTATCTACAACCGGTCCAGTATTATCCTTTGTTTCGATAGGAATCTCTATCTTTATAACCTTAGTCGCCACCCGATCTTCCTCCTTTCTCGTCATCTTCCAGACGTACTCTCATTGACGCGAACATAAACGCACGCACACCAGCAGGCTTTGCATATACTTCATCCGGGGTTATACCAAGCCGCTGAAAAATTTGATGCAAGAGGGTTGTTTTTCCTCCTGCCAAAATTAGTTTTTTGCAGCTTCCTCCATCTTGTTTTCAACTTCCTCAAGATTTTCGGAGTCAAATCCACTAAGCTTGTTAATCTCATCAATTACACGGTCTTTCTCTCCACCAAGAAGTACAGCCTCAATAACATCGAGAGCAGTAACAACAAGGACTCCCTGCTTTCTCAGTCCTTCCCAAACCTGCTGATTGTCCCAAAGCTTTATTCTGTCTTCTTCGACAGTAGCGTGATAAATAAGCGAGCTACGGAACTTCGCCGTATCCGTTTCCTCAGCAAACTTGATACCAATCTGTTTGTTACGCACATACTTGGTGTACTTTTTGCGGCATTTGTTTGCCTCCTCCTCGCCAAGTGCATGCACTTTAAACGAAAAATACAGTTTTCCGTCACGGGTGATGTTAATCTGCCTCAATTCATCGTTCTTATAAGCAGCTGCCGCAAGCATTCCAGAGATAAAATCATTTTCAACAGTAAGGAGTTGTCCCTGGGTTTCTTTCTCGGAAAAATTCTCTTCTCTAACTTCTTGTCCCTTGTTTTCTACACTTGATAATCTTGCCATTGTTCATCCTCCTAAAATAAAAAGGGGACGTTTCGCCCCCTTCATTGCATTTTCAATTAAATTGTAAGTTCCTTCTGAAGATCCGGTTTCCCGTTTACAAAGAAATTCCATGTACGTTTGATAACATCCCCATTTGCAATGTTCTGCAAATCAATATCGCCAGAAGGAATAGCTTCTCTGTAAACCACCCGTTCTTCAGATCCATTAAGCCCTTGGAGTACGCCCTGGAATACAAACTGTGGCGTCTTTCCGGATTTCATTGAATCCATGAGCTTTCTAAACATATCAATATCCTCAATTACAATTTCTGTAACGGTTATTGTAATACCGTACGAGTCGCTTGTCTCATGCTCTTGCGGATCTCCCATCGGTTTATACTTCACATTGTTGTACGTAGCCTTCGCCTGAAATGATTCCATGGAGGCGAGAAGATCTCCGGTACCGTTATACAAACCGGCATCTTTACCGGTACGAGCATGACGTGCATCTGATGATGCTCTTTCGTTAATAGCCATTTATTTTCCCTCCTTCTTATTCTGTTACTCTGCTTGAAAACTGGAATTTATATGTCAGATACAGGTGCTCGATAGAATCCTTATCGATCACTTCGATGTCACAATATGCATAATCCCCATCAGACGGATATGTTGTGTTCTCAGAGGCTGTTCCGGACACCAGTTTCCCTTCATTGATCATTGCATTGATTACACTTTGAAGCTGGCTTACAACAGTAGCTCTTCCGTTTACATCATTGTCAACCTTTCCAATCAGGGCATCTGCCTGATCATTGCATCTCGTAATCAACTCATATCTTGTTTTCGTCCTTCTGATTTTCTTCCAACCATCATCCTGATTATCTGCCGGACTTACCAGCGTATTGATTGCACTGTCAATCCAGATCTGGCCGTTTGTATTCGTACTCAAAACAAGGCAGCCTTTCTGTTCCGCCGTTGAAATTTCCGTTGGTGTTAGCGCATCATTCAGTTTTGTGTATCCTTCCATCACCGTATGTGTCAAGGACTTATTTGAAGCA
Organism: Enterocloster sp.; assembly: GCF_057861365.1. NCBI lineage: Bacteria > Bacillati > Bacillota > Clostridia > Lachnospirales > Lachnospiraceae > Enterocloster > Enterocloster sp. The sequence goes on along the minus strand of NZ_DBMACH010000001.1, from coordinate 167,554 downwards.
GTCGCCGCAATCATTCCTGCTATTCTTGCAGCAACAAGGTATCCTTCAACAAGCTCACCGGAAATTTCCGCAGATGCATTCAATACATAGTGCATTTTCTCGCTGTTGAATGCCGCAGCGTGTGCCATTCTTTCTGTGAGTGCGACATTCTTCTTCTCAGCAACAACAGCCATTGCAAGCTGACCAGCATTAAATATACGATCAACAAAGGATGCGAGAAGCTGATGTACTGCCGTATCTTCCGTATCCACACAAACACAGTTAAACCGATACGCTTCTGCTGCAACAAAAGCATCACTGTATTCAGTATTTGTTGCGGTTGGTGCAGTTCCTGGAGTAAATACCTCTTCACTTACATCTGCCAGAATCCCCGTTGCACTTGCCATAACTTCAGATGTAAAGTATCTTGAGTTTATAAAAGCCTGATTAAGCGACTTAACCTCATCGTCACCGGCAGGGAATTCCAGTTTTTCAAATTCTTTTGCACCGGAATAGATGATGCACTCTTTCGTTTTTGAATCAGAAAGTTTTTCTCTTACTGTAATCGCAAAATCCTTTTCTCCCGGATATTTCGCTGTAATTTTAAGTGCTTCCACTTGTTCTTCAGCGGCTGTTTTGATTGTAATCGTTGCCTGCGTACCGCCCTTTCCAACACGAACACAAACACATTTTGTTACACCAGCTTTGATTGCCTCACGGATTGCGTTAGTTGTTCCCGCAGTTCCAAACAATTTTTCATATCCTTCTGACGGTGTGATTTCAATAGCCTGTGCAAGCGGACCAAAATCTGCCTTAAAAAAGATAGCGACAACTCCATCTGATGCCCCTGCGATCTGATTGTCACCGACCTTCTGAATATTGAAATATGTTCCTGGCCGAATCTTTGTTTCACCAGCAATAAATGTACCAGCCATTATTTGACCTCCTTACTCAAAAATTTATTCACGAGTTCTTTTGCCTCTTTAAGTGTCGCCTTGTCTTTCCCGTAATATTTAAGGGCTGCTGCGACACATTCTTTTCTTGTCCCGAAACGTTCTGACGCATTCGAAAGCTCTTCTGCGGTATATACCGTTTCTACCGCTTCCCTCTTTCTGGGCGCCTTTTCTTTTGTTGATGCCTGTGCATTCGCCGTTTTTGTTTCTGCCATACTGCTTATTCCTCCTTACTCATAATGATATTTTTCATAATCGCATGCTGTTTTGCCTTATATTTCAGTATTCCGTATCTTCCTGTTATGTATAATTGTCCAGTTTTCAGATAGTCTGCCTGTCTATCCAACTGAACCTCCGATACATTCATTGGAGAACCGTCAAGTAAGATAATTCTTTCATCTGCGGAAATCCGTTGCGCAACAGCTGCGATCATCTTTATATTCGTTGACTTATCCGGACACAAAAGATGGACCGCTATTCTGCAGTCCATCCACGCAACCGTATTCATGTTATGTCCGGCCACTTTATTTAAGGTGCAAAGTCTACTGTAAAACACCGGGGTTTCTGCCGTATCTGTAAATTCTTTCAACCTGTCCATCCCAATAATAATGGATTCCGGGTAAAGTTCCTTTATGTATTGATTTAATGCAACAACCGGATCCGGATCGGTAGTCTCCTGCGGAGAGTATTCCATTAGATCAATGGAAACCTCTTGACCTATGATATTCCCCTCCAATAAAAACGGATCTGTCCTCGCCCACGCAAAGCTATACGGACCACCATCTTCCGGATAAATTAGGATATCCCTAAAGCACTCCTTAATAGCCGCTTCAATCTCTAAAATGACCAGAGAGGTGCTTTCTGTGTAAGCTACGATATTAAGAGTGCCTACGCTTGATCGTTCCTCATTCGCCTGCATATCGCACGAGAAGGTAACCCTTGGGTACTGGACTTTTCCACCCCACCCCTCCTGCTTATCGTCTGGGGCTTCTGTGTTAAATATGGCTGGCTTCCCTGCATAAGTAGCACACAGCGCTTTTATTTTCTCGGATTCCAGCAATCTTTTATAAATCAGATTTATTAGATTCATCCTATTCTCCTCCGTCCGGATGTTTTGATATCACCTGCAGATCATTACTGTAGCGGATTTCCCAATCCCCGTTTGCCACCTCGTCAGCATACACAAAAAAGTGATTTGTTACATTTCCGATTCGTGGTGGATATTGGACAATAAGCTTATTTCCAGTTACGGAAACTACAAATCCCATTTCCGGATCGCTCCAAGTTTTGTGCTTTGCATATATCAAGGTGCCTCTATGCACCTCATTTACATCAAAAACATTTGTTGGATTCCTTATAATCAGCATACATACCTCCTTTTAAAACTCAGAAAAAATAGAATCGACCTCGGGCTCTACATCGTCAAGTATCGGATCAACAAATGGTCTTGCCGCCATTTTCTTTGTACCATCCTGCAAATATCCGGCATATGAAGCCATAGAATCCGCATATGCTGTTACCGATATGCCGGAATATGAATTCCCTCCATTCATTCTCACTCCAGTCTTCCATGCCCTCCGAAGAAATCCACTTCTTACTCCAGGTGGATTCCCCGGAGCTGAAGGACTTGGATTGGTGAGAACTTCAATCGCGCTATTTCTCATTGCATTCGATACACGGAACGCCTTTCCCATTGTTTGCTGATTTACCTCTCTTACGGCCTCTTTCACCGCCTGACGAATAGATTCAGATGCATTTCCTGCTGTCATCTTAAATCATTCCTTTCTTCTGCATAATAAATTGTCGCTACACCAAGTCCTCCGGCATCATCTACAACAAGTACAAGAAACATTCTCTCGCCCATAACAAGAAGATCTCCTTTTCTTGCCAGCGGACTTCCTTCGCTTACAATCGTATGCGTAAGCGAATGCTGATTTTGATCCCATAAGTGCTTTTTCCTTTCACTGTCATCTGTATCAGCTTCCGCCAACACACCGCTTATCAAATCTCCTGTATCCGTATAGCCTTTAATGGGCAGTCCAATCTCAGAAACATCATTCTTCATTCTTTTTACAAGAAAATCCTTGTACAAATTTCCTGGTCGAAGATACATCATTTCATCTGCCCTCTTTCTCCATTGACATCATTCCGGTATAAAAATAAGGGCTTCCATAGGAATCCCCTTGCATTTTAATTGCTGATTCAGACAGGCAGCTCTTTGATATGGATGCTTTTAATTTTTCATACTCCTCTTGCCACAGTTTTGCCCTTGCTCCAAATTGAAGCGACAAAGGTCCTGTTTGGGTATCTGGTTCGTACGAAAACCGTCTAAAAATAGACTCTATGCAGGCAAGCTTTGCTCTCTTCCAGTTCTTGTTCATCTCCAATAATGCCTCATATTCCTCATCTGATAGTGCAGAAGTTTTCTCACGCCCCTCCACCATGGTATCTCCGAGTTCAAAACGCATAAGGTCTTTTCCTCGATCAGACAGTTTTGACGGATCGTAGGTATAGGTGCCAGCCATCACTCATCACCTTCGCTTTCATCCGCTCCTTCCTCGGCGGTAAGCCCGGAGGCTGCAGCCTCCGTTGCTTCTTTTATTGCTTTTCTTGAATCGCATGCGTTCAAAAGAATCAGGATATTCTCGGACGCAATGCCTTTAATCGCTTCTTTCGCTTCTGCCGGGCTCATTTGCATTATTTCTACAGCAGAGCATATCTGCTCTTCACTCAAATACAATGTCATGTTTCCGTTTTTTTGTCTTATCGGTACGCCGAATTCGACTTCTCCTACTTGTGCCACCATATCTTCCTGTTTCATTCCTACTTCTCCTCCGCAAGCAACAATGGCAATGACACCAAGCTTCTCTTGCGCTTTAGGATTTAAGACAAATTCGGTTGGAATTTCTTCTCCGATATAGAATGTGCGTCCACCAAACGAACAAGGCTTTTTAGCAATTAACCTCATACGTAACCTCCTTAACTTTTAAACTGCATCTTTGAAGAACATTCCAAGATCGTCCGCTGTTTTCTTCATATCACTTGCCATAAGCCCCTCTACATAATCAGAATGAGTTCCCGGCTCTCCCGGATAGCTAAGAATCGGCAAAAGCTGTCCATCCCCAAGCATATCCCATGTAAAAATATACCCTGCAGACGGTTCATCGATAGCTGGATTATTCGTTGCATATGCAAGTAAGATTGCGTTCGGATCTCCAATAAATCCCATATCGGCATCCGCACCCATCGATGCTTTATTCACGATAGACTGCATGGCCACAACTCTCTCCATCTCAAATAACTGTGACAACACATTCAAAGTTACATTTGCCGGGTTCGCAGTAGTTCCACCGTATTTTACTCTCTCAAGAATACCTGGGTGATTTTTAAGAGCAGTGTAAACATTTGCCCCCAGACCAATACGATTCGGTCTTCTTCCAGTCTTTTCCTGCATTTCTGTTGCTTTCTCATCAAAGAATTTTACAGGATCGGAGTTATCATTTGAGAACTTAATAAACTGGCCACCAGACGGACTTGTATTATCAACCCCTGTGTACTCCTGAGACCACACACCAGCTTTAAAGAAATGTTCTGCGAACAAATAATCCTGATGAATGTTTGCCTGCTCTGCAATAGTTCTTGTTCTCTGAATTCGCGGATCTCTAATTGCCGGTCCCATGCGACGCTGAAGATCTGTCTGGCGAATATTATCAACTCCCATAATCATCTGATCAACTTTGCAGTTATATGTTTCCGTGTATTCAGAAACAACCGTCGGATCTGCCTTTCCATACGCAGGTTTTCTCTTCCATCCGTCTCTCAAAAGATCTGCTTTGTCAAAAACATAGTAGTTATCACTTGACAAATCTACAGGACAAATCGGGAAAATTGATTTTGCAAAATAATTTCCCGGGTTCTGAAAATATGAAAGCGCCATATTTGTAAGTGCTGTATGAGGTCTAAATGCCCCTTTTGCAATTTCTGCCGCAATACCTTTTGTTGAATTTCTCATGTATTTATTCCTCCTTATTTGTTATGCGCCAACTCCGGCTCCTACACCATCTGCTTTCTGATATTTTGAAATCTGAATTCTTACATATCCATTTGCTGATGCATCACTTAAAGCAATACCTAAAATATAATTTCCCGCTGCTGCCACGGCCGCAAGCCCGTCTGCTCCGGATGTAATTTCCTGTCCTTTCTTAATTGCCGCACCAGCAATGACATATCCGATGTCTTTGACCTGGATATCTACATCATCACCTTTTGCCACTTTTCCAGATTCTGTTCCAGTGATATCGTTGTATCCAGCCTCAATAATTGCAATACCAACGGGTATATCTGTTCCAGCAGTAGCAAGGACCACATCTCCGTTTGAATCATATTTGACAATTCTATTGCGACAATCTGCGATTTCTGCTCCCGCTTTCTCGGTAATTGTCTGAGAGCCGTTAATCAGCGTTCCATTAAAATTCTTTCCCATTTTTATTCCTCCTTCTTAAAATCCCGCTTCATCATCATAAGACGCAAGCAAATCAGGATTGTTTTCCCATGCCTTTGCAACTGCATCTGTGTAGCTCAGAGACGGGTCTTTTTCAATGTAGCCCTTTGCAATAGACTCTACACGTGACTCCGTTTTCCCTTTCGCAACAATTCCGGCAGATCCGCGGCAAGATTTTCCAATCTCAGAAAATACACCGGAACTATCTGCCATGGCAACCATGGAATCCAGCGTTGAAATCATATCGTCATAAGCTGTACCACCAGCATTTCTAAGACTTTTCAGAACAGGCGCCAGTTCCTCTGGTTTTTTACCGATAATCTCATATTTCTTTGCAACTTCCATGAATTCTTTGTTTTCCGCAGCTTCGCGATACTTTCTAAGAGCTTCAATCTCTGCCTTAACTGCTGGATGCAGACCCTTATAAATATCGTCTCCCACTTCTGATGCTGCCGATTTCTTCGTTGTTGTCTTTTTACCATTCTTTCCATCGTCCAGATCTTCTTCTCCGTCGTCATTCTCTCCCGGTTTTACTGTAGAGGATTTCTCAACAGTCTCCTCTTCAAATCCATATTTCTTTACGATTTCATCGTAAGCGGCTCTTTCCTCCGGTGACATTTTACTCTTGTCAATTTTTAGCATCTCCTCAACTTCTCCTTTCTCAATGTTTGCTGCTTTTTCAATATTTTCGTTCAGATGGTCTCTAAACTTTTTCAATGATTCAACATCCGTTTTCCCGATATCCTTTTTGATTCCACTGACCTTTCCTGCCGACCAACTACTAATTGCATCAGCAATAATCTCATCGAATTCAGAAACACTTTCTTCCATCATGGATTGTGCTGTTGCTCCGTCAAGATCTTCATCGTAAAGAATCGACTGCAGCGAGGACTGAAGGGCATAACAAATGCTCCACATCTCATCAGCCACCTTCTGCCGCTTAACTTCCGTCATCTTTTCTCCAAAAGTTTGCGAATTCCCTTTCTGAATAATCCCTTCAGATGACAATTCCGAAAAGCCGTCAATTTCTTCATCTTTAAATCCAAGGCTTTTCCCGATTGAGTGCATAAGTCTTTTGAAAAGGCTCTTTTGCTCTTTCATAGGATCTTGTAACAGATCCGTCACAACAGGTGCGCTCTGTTCCTTCCTCTTGAAAATCTTGATATCGGCTTGTTGGTTAGCGCCTTCATCAACGAAATCCACCTTTTTTACATGTAAATTTTTTAACTTTGTTGCCAAGTTTCCTTTCCTCCTTTCGCTTATTTTTATAAAACAAAAAGCGGTAATACCGCCTCTTGAATTACCATTTTTCAATCGTTTCTTGCAGCGATTACCACACAAGCTAAAGCAAATCCTATAAACGCTCCAAGAAAGAAAATCCCAACATCAATCAGAATCCACATCTTCTTTTACCTCCACTCTTTCTGCCTCTCCTTCAATTGAGAACATAGAGTAAGTTCCATCCTTGACCTTCTCCCACACATCTTCATCTGTGACAAGAAAACCAATCCACCATCCCACAGGAATAGTCCCAACAGGAATGCCCATGGCTTCCATTTTTTCTTCTGTGAAAACTACACTTTCAACCAAAATTGCACAGTCTCCTCTTTCGTGCATCTCTCCTCCTTCTCGGTATAATCGCACGAAATCATAAGCTGCGTTTTCTAATTCTTCCGGATCAATCATATCTTCCTGCCAGTCTACAAGCTGTTCTCCGGCCTCATCTATTGATATACTCGCCCAACCAAAAGCAAGATGTTTGTCATCTTCTGATTTTTGGATTTTAAAACGACCTTTCAACACTGACTGGTTGTTGTTTTTAGAGTTTTCCACATTCTGCTTTTCCTTGTCCACTTTTTTGTGGATTCCAAGCAACTCATACATGGTTTGCATTTCCATTACTCCTTCACTTCCACATATTTTACAACGCATCTACATCTCGGATGCGCTGGAGGGAATAAAACTGTTCCGCATTTTCCTACGTCGAAATACTCCTCCATTTCCTTGCTAACGCCCTCTACAGCCTCACAAAACCTACACACATTCTCTTGCCTTGCCGTTACCCACACTTTCCTCACATGACCTATATAGCCCTTTTCCTGAGCCTGTATTATCCCGTTATGAGCGCCGGCACTGTATGCCTCAGCCAATTCAGTTTGCGCTATAGTTTCAGCTCTGTATCTATGTTGTTTTTCAGCATATTTCAACGCCTTATCCCGAGCTCTCCTAACAATCGTTTCCTCTTTCATCCTTGGATGCTCCTTGCGCATTTGTTCCTTAATGCTGTTGTAATACCGTAGGTTTGCCTGCGCTTGACGTTCAGTAAGCCCGATGCATGGCCGTATAACCCTTGCCAGCTCTCCCGGTGACATTTCTTCCCTTACTGCTTTCATGGCAAGCCTCTGTATTGCTTTTTTCTGTTCTTGCACAGCATTTGTTACAAATTCACTTCCTCGGTCCTTTATCCAATTCCTTATACCAACATCGGTTGCATCAAATTCAAATCCCTGTTCCTTTGCCTCATTTAATATCGCAGAACTAAGCTGCCCTACGATAATCGCTTCAAGCCACATAGGTTCAAGTGTGTCCGTAACAAACGAAGAATAGTCTTTTGACCAATTCAGAAGATCTTCTTCCGATACTTCTTCATCCTCTATGAGTTTCCGTATCTCTTTGTATGTAATAGCCGCTGCCTGATCCGCCCAAAATCTCGTTAGTATAGAAACCGGAACAGCGGACGTGTCCGTAATATACCTATTAAGCATATTCAACAATCGGAGATTTTCTTTGCTCCGCTTCTTCGCCTTCCCGAGAGGCTTTGGTTTTTTAAAGATATACACCTGTTACCCTTCCCTTCCAAGCCTTCGTTTCGCCGCCATGGCATTCTTTTCATCTTCTTCGTCATCAATTTCTTCTGATGAGTCAGGCTCTTCTTCCGGCGGTTGATTTTGGTTTTGTTGTTTTGTTCTGGCCGGATTTTCTCCCCTGCTGTCGGTTGTTCTTTCCGGCAAATGACCAATTTCTCGTACATAATCCTCAAGTCCATCATCCGGTACAATTACGCCAATTCCCGTCATATCCTTAATGAATTGCCCTGCCGCTTTCACATCTACATCTTCAATCTCTCCATGCGTCATTTTGGGATAGTCTGTTATACCATTGAAATAATCTCCGTTGATGTCAATAAGTGCAGGAATGCCTTGATTATTGAATGTTTCGCATATAACATCCAAGAACGAAGATATGGCAACAGAAAAAAGCTCTGTTTTATCAGAACTAAGTGCAAAACTTCCCACCTTATTGTGTCCAAGCATCAGAAAGTCAGCAAGAACCGTCATTGCAATCTTGGTATCATACCTGTTTATGATTGAGTTTGTATCGAATTGCCTAGCACCCCCGGTACTTACCAGCTCAAACTCAAATCCATGCGGTAGCACCAGTCCTTCATATTCATCGCGCCGGATAGACTTCACCATCTTTGTAAGAGCTGCATTTATCTTTATCATATCATCGTCGTTTTCATCCCAGATATCTGTCCCATCAGGGGCATGGAATACCGGAAGTCCTGCGAGATCACGTTCAATTCCGATTGCCTCTATTTCCTGTATCCGGCGTTTGAAATACCATGGGCGGTAAGCATTTCTCAGAATACTACGGCCTTCCGGATTATCCTTTGCACTTTCCGTACGAAACAACATCGCTTTCTTCATCGGTATGGTAATAAATCCATAATCCGGTGGCGGCATTTGCGTCATCCCAACCAGATTGTCATGTTGATCGTACTCCCACTTATACAAAGTGTCCTGGCTTCTTATCGGAAGTTTCTGCCATCCAATAAGACCATCAGAATACTTACTCTTAGTCTTCTGATTTTTTGTCTTTCCCATGCGACGCTTATACACGATCTCATGGTAACTCCATCCATAAACAAGAAAAGACAGTATTTCTGATATCGTGTCAGTCCATGTACTCTGCATATCATCCATGCAGCTCTCCACAAACTCTGCCGCTTCCCTATCCTTCGCCGTATCTCCTCCTGGTTCGATATTCCACTGGGTATGGCGTATCAGCATTTTTATGGCGAATAGGATCGCCCCAACGGTATCGTCATTGTTTGCCATTTCACGATACACTTCCACGCCACGAATTCCCTGCAGTTCCCTCAGAAACTCTTCATAGAACACACCGTTATATCGCTTTTGTCCTATGCGTCCTATTTCCGCCATCGTTCTCACCCCTTTCTATCGTTTTCTCGTTTTTTCAATCCTCTTGCTGTTTTGAAACTCTGGCTTCGTAGCCGTCTTATTAAGCCAGTCAACCAATCCTTTACAACTCGGCTCCTGCTCTTCAAGTGAATCAGCCAAATTTCTCAATGCTACAACAACAAGTGCCGTATCTGCCACCGGGTGTCTGTTCAATGCTTTAATAATTCTGTTCTGGTAATCATTCAACCCATCCACCACAACTATCGTTGCTTCTGGAGTTCTCTTTTCTTCTATTAAGCGCATACCTTTTGTGACATATGCCTCTTTTTTGCTAAGCAATCCCATGATATTCCTCCTACTTATTTTTCCAATAGCTGCTCTTTCCAAGTCCACTATCTGCACTTGGAGCACTGCCTGTGTATTTTTTGATTTTTCCAAGATATACTGATAACGCTGCTGAGTCAGCTCTATCCGGAGAATCTAGCCCTCTTTTCTTCATTTCCTTTTTGCTCTCAAGCTCCAGCTTTCCATTGCTGGCAAGGAAATACTTTCGTGAAGAAAGCTGTGCAAATGTTTCTGAATCCTCTTCCATTTCAATTTCTTTGTTCTCCATGAGGTCTTTTAGCACAGCCCACATATGAGTTGTAAGGTTGTTGTAATGCTCGGCCGCATCTTTTCCAGCTTTTGTGTCGGTCTCGATCTTTTCTGCGGCATTGATGGGTATAACATACAGCCTGTTAAGCTTCTGTTCTCTTTTGACTTCCCGCAACCGGTCCGTAACCCCGCCTCCAAGTCCCGTATCATCTATATTTACATAAATTCTTCCATGATAATCTGGGAACTCTTTGATAGCTTTTTTATACTGCCGTACAATATCGCCAACAGTTCTCATCAGATCCTGCCCTCTTCTATTCGCTACGATTCTCAACTTTCCTCTGGCATTGCGGTAGATAATCGTTTCGTCATCTCCAAATCGTGCCACATCGACGCCGAAAATAATATACGGAAGCAGTTTCCCATCATCCAATTCAAACAACCTACTGCCGCATTGCTCAATAGTAGATAATGCGATAAACACATCATCCTCTTGATTGGGGAATTCTCCACGAACACGAACCCTGACCACATTAGAATCCCACCCATACTTCCGGATCAGAGATTCAATGTTCTCCTTGTTTGTTCGTTTGCTCTCTGCCGAGCTTACTGTATGGCATTTATACAATGCCCTATCCCGCGTATGACTGTCATAGAATGTTCCGGTAGTCTTTGTAGGGTTTCCGCACATGAGCAGCTTGTTGTTTTCTCCAGAGAGTGTACCGAGAATAGCTTCCATGATCGGATCGGCCACACCGGATGCCTCATCAACGATGAACAGCATGTTGTCCTCGTGGAATCCTTGCATGTTTTCTGGCTTTGTAGCAGTCCTAGCAACTCCAAACCAACGCTTTTCATTACCGACCATGTAAACATAGGTCTTTGTCCATTTTAGAAGCTGAGAGAGCAAAGGAGACTTGCTCATCCACTTCGAAATCTCAGACCAGAGGACATCGTGCAACTGCTGTTTTGTAGGAGCTGTCGCTACGATACGTGGATACGGAAAGCAAGTGATAAACCACAGGAACACAGCAGCTTCTAAACCTGTCTTACCAACACCCTGTCCAGATTTAATACTGACCTTCGGATTGTGTGCCAAGTCCATGGCCGCCTCTGCCTGCCATTCATCAGGCTCAAACTGCAATACCTCCCGGAAATAGATGACAGGATTATCTCTCCATATCGGCATGCTTTCATCAAGGAAGTCCGACAGCCAATTCATACTATCCATCGTTCTCCCTCCTTGCTTTTATGACGCTTTCCGCCCAGGTTCGAACAAGTTCGTTCCCCTTGCTCTCCCCGGCTTCTTTCCTCTTCTCCATTCTTAGTTTGGCAAGAGCGTCCACCGCCTTTGTTTTCTGGGCCTGTACAGATGTTAATTCCTTTTCAAGCCTTGCAACCAGATCGGTAGTAGAGGCAGTCATTGTTTGCATACTGTAATGTTCTCCTGGAAGTCTATCTCCTTTATTCACTTTATCAAGCACTCTGCTTTCATAAAGCTCTTTCTCGGCATCATCTTTAAATGTCCTCTTCTCCTCAAACTTCGTTACTCCAGACACATATACACCGCCTTTTGCGTCCTTGTACTTATTGATCGCCTTCATAATTCTGCGCTCTCTAACTGTGAATAGCATAATCTGATTCAGAAGCATTTCCTCTTCATCTTGCGGCATAGTTTCAATCAGCTCTTTTTCCTCATCATCGAGCGTATCCCAGTAGACTGCGGAATATCCTCCATGCTTCAGAGCATTCTGTGTTCCAGGTGGAGCTCCATGTCCTTTTGCATTCTGTTTGCCTTTGCAATTTTTATTTCCAGGCTGTCCACCTCGTTTGCGAGCGTTCGTTTTCTCCTTCTCTTTCTTTTGCGAACGTTCGCCTTCTTTTTTTTTACTACTCTCTTCCCATTTCTGAGTTGATTTCCACCGACGGACTGTTCCCTCTGGCTTGCCGAGTTTCTTTGCAATATCAACAAGAGCCATGCCATCATGAAACAGCTTTTCCGCTTCGATACTGTCAGGGCTTCTTGCTCTCGGCACAGCCACCACCTCCCTTTTCGTATTTTTTTCGGATAGCACAAAACCGGGAGGCACTCATTCACCTCCCGCCGATTTTGTTCTATGTATTCTATAACAAAAATCAAACTTTTGTCACAAATTCTGCTTTCGAGAATCCAGAAACTCCTTTTGTCATCATGTTTAAGAAATCCTCCTTTGTGAAATCAGATAATCGGAAGATCTCTTCCGGCTTCATTCCGAGCTGTTTCCCTATTTCATCTACGGTTTTTCCCTCATTCATGAGTTCTTTTACAATCGCCTTCATAGGCTCTAACAAGTGGGTACCTCTCGCTCTGTTATGCGTTACGGTACCATAGATGTCCTCCGATCTCTCCGAATGTTCAACGATAACAATAGGCACCTTCCCGCCAAGCATAGACAGCAGCGGCTCTTCGCCAGAAACAGTCCATCGATGGAATCCGTCTATAATCGTATAATCCGGTCTTACAACAATCGGGAGTGTCCATCCATTGGTAAGAATGGACTGCGTGAGCAACTTTAAATTTTCTTTTGAAACTTTGTTCGGGTTGTAATCATTTGGTTTTAATCTGCTCCGCGGTATCCATTGCAGTGTACCAAGCGGGGCGAATAATTTATTTTCCATGTCTGCTTTCCTCCGTTTTCTTTGCCTCAGATATGTATTTCCCATAAATCCGATGATATAACGCACGGAATGTCCTCATTTTGGGATCGCCAGAAATGAGACCTTCGTATATGTGCTTGAAGTCCTCTGGTTTTGCAATGGATGATACCTGAAGGAAAAAGTTCCGGTACCTCTCCGCAATATGTCTTTTATGCGGTGTATCAAAGAACACGCCCATATTCGAGAACATGTATATGAGTTCTTTCTTGTAATCTTTTTCCTGGGATCCGTCTTCCATCGTCCTCCGTTTCCTGCTACTCCGGCCAAACATTTCGCTATCCCAGTAAAGTGCCGCCAGATATGCATTTGGCTCTCTGCGTATGATCCGTTCCATGAGATCCGGATAATACTCATTCATCTTTACCAGTGATCTGGCCGTATCTACGGAAAAGAACTGTGACACTCTAAGCTGTTGCTTTGAACTCCCCGACTGCCACAAGAACAGGTATATTTCCGGAACATCAACCTTTTCCTGTTTTAAGTACAGCCATACATCATTGTTGGTCCAGTCATATATAGGGAAGACCTGTCTTTTGTTCGTCATGGTCTTCCCGGCCCGTGTCATTGCTGCGATGTTCTGCAAACGCTGCAATGATTCGGCGGTGCGGATGCCTACCATTGTGATTCCGGAAACACATGTTCTCGGAAGAAAATCTTGATACGCATCTATTCTTGGCCGTAATAATTTATGATTTCTAATAGCAAACTTCGGTGGTTGCCTTACCCAAACATCTTTCTTCGTGGAATCCCAACATATAAATGTCTCATCATTCGACAGGGCATTGAAACAGTTGAAATGTTTTACCTCTATGCAAAACCATTCAAATTTTGCCCCCATCATCATAAACTTACGTCTCCACTTCTTCGTCATTTCTTCCATGCACGGAAAGATTGCCTCTTCGTCTATGAACTGGACGGTCAACTGCCTTATGTCTATTTCCCCGCGGTTTGCAAGATTCATGATTAACTTAGCGACACATAGGCTGTCCTTTCCTCCGCTAAATGAAAAGAATACCGGAAGACCGTTCCTAAACACATTCTTTATCCGTATCTCAGCAGCTTTTACCACATCTATATTGGATTCGCAGCGTTTTACAGCCATATCTTCTCACCACACTTTGGACATATCACAAACCTTCCTGCTTCAGCCGGCGCTTGATTGGATTCCGCATTACACTCTTCTGATTCCGCAATATGCTCAACCGGTTCTTCCGGATGGGATTTGTTTTCAAATGCTTCTCTTTGTTCCCTTTTCTCATTTGCCTCTTTTATTTTTCTTACCTCTTCTTCATCCAGAGTTCCATACTCAGATATTTTTTCTGTGATCTCGTCCGCATCAGCGACCATCTGCTTTAAAATTTCTTCATCGAATCCGGGAATGTCCAAATCTCCGCTCAGTTCTTCCAAGAATTCGTTCAATGTATCCAGGTTTTCTATTCCAAGAGAGAAGATTTTATTGTCAGCAATCATCAGCTTTTTCTTCTGTGCTTCCGTCAAATCTTCATACTTGTAAACCAATGCTTCTTCCCGGTTCATTCTTAGCAAAGTTTCATACAATCCATTTCCGGCCAAGATCGTGTTATTTTCATCAATAACAATAGGTCTGATTTGACCAAACATTTTGACGCTTCTTTCAAACTCCTGCAACTGCTTTTCTGTATGGATTCTAATATTGCGTTCCGGTCGGATAAGATCTTTCAGCTTCATGGTTAATTGTTTCATTGTATTTTCCTCCAAATCTCAAAATTTGAAGGAGCAATGAGGCTACCTGCAAATAGCCTTTTTAAAGCGATTTTAAAAATTCTGCGGCACTTTCTATAAACTCTGCCGCTTTCTTTACGATATCTTGGTCTATTTCATACACTTCCTCCCATCCATTCTCTATGGATCCAGTCCATTGTCTCGCTGGCCATGGATGCGTTCCGCAGAGAAAGCCATTTTTCCACCCGTAAATCGGAGGAATTGCCAGTTTATGGTAATGGATATAAGCAAGTATCTCTTCATGGCTCCATGCAGCTAAAGGACTATATCTGGTGATGCCCTTTCCATCGGTATAGATGTTCGATCCTCTTCCGCAATAGTTTCCATCTGCGCGGCGCCGGCCGAGCAGGAGTAAGTCCAGCTCATGCGCCTTATAGTATTTTGCCTGCGCTCTATGTTGAACGATTGAAAACCACTTCGCCGCCGTGGCGCTGTCCTGCGGGAACAGCATATTCAAATGTTTTGACAGCCATTCAAGGTCCTGCCCTGTGTTGATAATCTCAAGTTCTTTCGGTTTGTACCGATCTACCCATTTCAAAAAAGCCGGGTACTCTAGGTTGCAGATCGCCATCATGCAATCAGTAACTCCGCTGTCCCGGCATATTTCTCCAAGGACGAGGCTGTCCTTTCCGGCGGACCATGCGTATGCAGCTTTCTTCCCGTCAGTCATCTGCCGGATTTCCTCAACGGTTGAGCGCACCTTTTCATCCAGTACCTCTCTTGAAACCAGTTCTTCAATGCGCTTTTCAGCTTTCAACCATTCCTCATTCTGTATTGATTGCTTTTTACCAAGCACTCTTTCCATGCCGCACCTCCACCTTTGTAACTATCATCCCTACAATTCCGCCCAACAGCACTGTTGCAAGGCTTCCAAGGGTTTTATATGGTCCACTGTTCAAAACCGTTCCGTAGGCGAAAATAGGGAGTCCTACGGCCAAGGCAGATATAACTCCGTACTGTATTCCTTTCGGCGTAAACTTTACTCCCTTCAATGTCATGACGGTCGGCAACAACGTTGACGCCCTCAACGTTCCATAAAATAGAAACAGGTGCGTGACTGTCATCCCCGGTATATTGGCAATCAGGATACCCGCACAAAGCAGGGAGATCATAGCCAACTTTGTTTTTTTGAGTTCCTTTCCACCACTCATATCTGTCACAAGCGATGATGCTGCGCATAAATTACTGTCTACCGTTGATAAAAGTCCAGACACTATCATGAACAGAAACGGCAGCACCGCCCAAGCCGGGAACATCTCTTGAATCAGCTCAAAATTGATAACACCAAGATCTTTCGCCTGATATCCAATCCCTGCCCCGGTGAATCCGAGAATACCCATAGAGAACGGCACCAGTCCGAATAGTATCGCTCCAACAAAAAACGCGCGGCCGATTCGATTGCTCTTGACGGCAAACGCCCTCTGCCAGAATGATTGATCTCCGAACGGACCAGAAAGCAGGCCGATTGTAGTCGGTAGTCCAAATGCGAGGAACACATCTATACCGTCTTCCGACCAAAATGACGTATAATTTCCAGATATTCCGTGTATTCCTTCCAGTATTCCAGAAGTTCCGCCGGCTCTGATTGCCATGATCAGGAACGCCACGCTTGCCGCCAGCATAAAGGCCATTTGTATAGCGTCCGTCAGCATGGAGGCCTTTATTCCCGAAAAGAGGGAGTAAGACAAAGCAATGATAGCCAATAAGACCGTAACAAGTTCAAACGGTGTTCCGGTCGCCACGCTTAAAACCTGGCCTCCGGCCAAGAGCTGCACTCCGGTCGATAATACAGAAAGCCCCATGAGCTGAAAGAGATATACACGCTTAACTCCGTCCGATTTGTACTTATCCCTCATGTAGCCAGACAATGTAATTCCTTCTGGCATTTCCCTCCGTATCCTTTTCGCAAACGGTATGAAAAGGATCAAGCATAATACGTTTGGTACCAAAAACCAAAAAAGACCGACAAATCCATTCGCATACGCTTTTTCCGTAGATACAAACAGTGCCGGTGCCCAGATCCATGTGGCTGCTATACTTAAAGCAGACATTATCCAATTTTCCTTACGGCTTCCAACGCAGAATCTTTCCACGTTTTTTTCCTTTTTGGTAAATATCAGTGTTGCAGTGATCATAACCACTGCGTAGATTGCTAAGATTGCAAATCCATTCATCGTAAAATCTCCTTTCGCTTTTTAAAAGGAGCATTCTCTCATCTTCTTTTTCTCTTCCCCCTCCCCAGAATAACTGAAAAAAGCCACCGGGCATCCCCAGTGGCTCATGGCTTTATGATAAGATTTTACTCCCTTATCATACTCGCTATCCGTTATTAAGTCAAGTTTAACTTAACCATATCCGTTATTTTTAGAAAAACCTTATAGAATCAATAAAAATGCAATCCATTTATTCCGAAAAATAAAGCTGAAAGTCTTTCCTCTGCCGTCTTAATGTCATCATAAATTGTTACTTTGCTTACACCATGCTTTCTTGCCAATTCTGCTACCGATGCATGCTCTTTTGTTATGTACATAGCTTTGATCACCTTGTACTGACGTTTTTCTTTTTCCCCAAACTTCCCGCAATACATCCGATACACATCAAGCATTCTATCCACATGGGATATGATAATACTTGTTCTTTCAGAGGATTCTTTGATTGAATTTACAATCACTCCATCGCTCGCCTTCATAGACATAAGATCTTCTATCACCTCTGCGGTGGTCTTTTCAGCATGTTCTCTCTCATACACAGCCTTCGTACAACTTTCTTTCAGAGCCCTGTAATTTCTAAGAAGCAATCTGGTATTATGTAAGCGTCTGTCTTTCAATTCCTTCTGCGCTTTCCTATGCTCTTTTTCCATTGTTTCAGCCGCCACCGAGGCTCCGGCCAACGCTGCCTTTGCGATAATATCCTCAATTTCCTCTTTTGTAAGAGCAACAAATTCAACTCCGCTTTTTGTGTCCATGGTTCATTTCCTCCTCTTGCCTATGTATTGCCTGTATGACGCCTTCCTTAAATTCCGCCTTCTCCTTTTCCGACATACCGCTATCGCCAAGAGCAGCATCCAGCGCCTGCTCTGTCCCGCACTCCGGGCAAATTAAAGTTTTATTGTCCAATCTCGATAATGCCGGTATTCCCTCATATTTTCTATTACATATCGGGCATACCTGTATCCCCTCTGGTATCACTTCCCCACACGCTACGCAATGGTCTTCCATAGAATCAATCCTCCTCTTTCTTGCTATCAAACATTCCGAGTTTAAACCCAAGCTGCAGACACCCCTCAACGATCAGTTCAATCTCTCTGCCCGACACATGACACATTGTAAATTCCAATACTGCACTTCCATCTTCCTCTTTCATGTTACAGAAAAACCCTTTATCAATAACCTTTTCTGTACCATCCTCATAATGTATCACTATTTTCTTAACATCCTTCTCTTCTTCCATCTCTTTTCTCCTTCCTGTATGGACAATACTTCCATACACAATTCACTTTGTATCCATTTTTTATATATTCTTCATTGGTGCATTCACCATTTTTCCCATCATATATGCACTGTCTGCAGTAATTTTCGTGCGTGGGAAACAATATTATCTTTGCCATATCCTTACACTCCATCCGGGAGAGCTTCTGGAAAATCGAAAATATTCATTTGGCCAGGGATTTCTTCATTCATTTCATTTTTTCCAAAAGTATTCTCTAAGCCGCTTACTTGCGACCAGCATTCCGGTCCATATCCGCGTCTCATACTTTCCGGATCCGTAAGTTTCTTCCCACACTTTTGACACTTTGTGTACACAACACAGCCCTCCCTTTAATTATGAGTGGCATCAAAATTCTCCTTTGCCCATTTATTTCCCGTAGCATACACTTTAGAGCTTGTCCTATCGTATGGCGACATTGGTTTGGTACAAAATTCTTGTTCGATAAAGATTTTTTCCGATGCCTGTTTAAACTCATCGAACGTAGGAGTTTCTCCAAAAACCCATCTAATCTCTGATTTATTTACCCATGATTTAAAATTATAAATCCCTCTTGTCTCGCTAAAACAGAAACTGATACTCATATAGGTTGTTGCCTCTTGCGGATCATTCCATATCCCTCCAGAAAATCCAACGTCTCCATCATTTGTCTTTGGATGAATAACTCCAAGGCTCCATCTAATTTTCCTCGAAAAATCATCATACGCAAGATTTCTCATATACTCAGCAAGCTGCTGTAATGTGATATTGCTTTTCATATCCGTTAATACCTCCTCTTTGCCTCACTCAAACTTGCCATATTCCTTTTTTGCAGATCTTCATAAAATTCCGCATTCGCATTCGTGACCTTATAGCATATCCTTTCGCCAAAAAATATAATATATGTATCTGTCAGCAATTCGTGAAATACCGTAGTGTACTCTTTTGTCATAGCGCATCCGCCAATGGCTGGGCTTCCATCTTCAGTAACGTCAAATCCAGTACAAGTGCTCCCCCATACTTGTGGAAACATTACGGCATCTATTTCCGCATATGCATATTTATTGTTCCTTTTCTTCTCTTCGAAGATCTTCAAAAACTCTTCATCTTGAGATAATGCTACTCTTGCTTTGTACTCAAGCAGTTCCAAGTTCGGATATCTTGCATTCACAATACCACGCTCCTATCTGTATTCTTTTCCAGTATGCTTGTCCTTTAGGACAATCCGGCCGACAACCTCAAATCCCGCCAGCTCCGCAGTCTGTTTCATAATCGGTATAAGGTTACTGATTACCGCTGCTCTCTCCATCTCCCGCCGATTCTCTTCTTTTCGGATATTTCTCCATGCCAATCCGGCTGTAGGATCCGGATATCCTTCCCCGTTTTTTCCCATGTTGTCTGGCATTTTTTCCTTCCTCCCCTCTTAATATCTGTTCTCCCTGAGCACGTATCAAACACTCTGCACTATTCATCTTTCACTTCATTCCTCACTCTCCCTCGACAGCCTTGCATTTGCAGCTCTGGCTTTTTTCTTCAGATTTCTTTTCCACCGTCGGATAGTTTCAGCCTTGGTGTGATTTCTTGACCATGTATAATCATCCAAAATATATCGTCCTCCATGTTCGCATTCTCCATATGCAGGCATCCTTCTATGTCCCCTCTTCATTTTAACCACATCCTTTCTCTGGATTGTAGGATTCTGGAAGCGGTCGCCAGGCAATAACCTTTTGCTTAACAACTCTGTTCGGAAGCGCCCATTTTCCGTCTAATGTGTGAGCAGTTATCGTTTGTCTTGTTCCATCTTCATATTCAACAGTCACATTCACATCACTCGAGATTTTTTCAAACATGGATTCAGACCATTTATCTGTTCCTTTCCATTTTGCGAACATACTGTTTCTTTCTTCTGGTAGTCCATCTTCTACGAGAATCCATCCTTCATTTTCCGTATCAGATAAATGATTTTTAACTACATCGTATGCCATGTCAGCAGCCTCATTCCATCCATATTCAGCCGATTCATACCTATCTGTGATTCCGGCATCTTCCAATCCACATCCAATGCCATCAATTGGATATTTCATTTCTTCAATCTCCTGTAATATTTTTTCTATTGTTGTCATATTTCAATTTCCTCGCTTTCTTGAAGAATCTTGCTTGCGCTTTGCAACTGAATAATCATTGCATCCAAATATCCGACCAGAAATGCTCTTGCATTGTGTATTGCTTCTTTCAGATCATCCGTTTTCATGTCCTCTTTATCAATATTGAATTCATTGCAAGAAAGAAACCACGTCCCCGGAATATGTATGTACCTATGAACTCTGAACTTGATTCCACATACTTCCAGTTCAACAATTCTCGGCTTCCTGTCTTTGTCGTTTTTGCTGTGCGTTGTAACGTCTTTTACTTTTATCTTCTCCGATACTGTCATGTCAGTCCCCCCTTCCTAAATGTCAGTTTTTCCAACCTTCTCACCGTTTTTGTACCAGGTAAATTCAAACCTTCCAGCCGGAATATCGATAACAAGTTTTGGCGAATATTCTACTTCTTTGCAGGACTCAGTTGAAATAGCCCAATCCGGCCACTCATCATATTCATCAACTTTACTCACCCCAACCATCCAGCAGCCGTTGTCAGCGGAAGCCCTTGAATACTGTCCTATTACCATCAGTCTGCCATTCTGCCCACAATCGATCACACACTGAATGGGTTCACAGTTTCCGCAGTTATCAATATCATCGCCAGTCACACCATATTCTCCAAATGTATCATCGCTATATCCGTAAAAACATAATCTGTGCATACTATTTTCCTCCTAAATCATCATTTTTTCTTTCCTTTTCCGTACTTAACGGCCAGTGTCATTGCATCTTCGCCTATATCTCTTGCGGTTTCCTCTTTCTGACGCTTCGCCAGACACCTCTCTTTCGCCGCATCATAGTTATATTCAATCTGTTCCGAAAGCCGATCTGCCATTCTAGTGAATTTATCCCGGTAATATGCAGACCATTGAATGTCGTCTCTTCTTATTTCGTCAACCATCCGGACGTAATCCCTTAACATGCATATGATCAGCACTATGTCGAGATAGGAGCAGCTTACAACATAATCGCACATGAGCTTTAGGTTTATTGCTTTCTCTATCATCACCTGCTTTTGTTCTTCTTTTGACATTTTCTCCTCAACATCATGAAGAAACTGGAAAAGGAACCACAATCTATCTTCTCTGTCTTCCATCTCATTATCCTCTCGACTAATCTTCCACTTTCGCTAGCCGGTATAAATCCTTTCTATCTTCCCCACACCATATCCGTTCCCCTTCCGGAGTTTCAATCGTCACAATCCCATCTTTAAACCTGTACCCTTCAACAACTCTTCCCCTTTTCCATTCTCCATTAACAAACATCTCCGCTTCCTGCCCGACAACATGCGGAAAAATTTCCTCGTTTTTGCAAAG
Source organism: Enterocloster sp. (assembly GCF_057861365.1). NCBI lineage: Bacteria > Bacillati > Bacillota > Clostridia > Lachnospirales > Lachnospiraceae > Enterocloster > Enterocloster sp. Next base: position 145,939 of record NZ_DBMACH010000001.1, on the reverse strand, counting down.
CTTTTGATCTATAATCGGTATCAAGACGCGAGGAACGCAAATCATATGCATCCTTGTTGGAGCGGAAACGATCTTCTTGAGCATGTGTATATAGATTTCCTCCGGAGCAGCCTCTTCAAGCCACTCCGGTATATCCGTATTTATTTTTTGCGTTACTTCTAAGCTGTTACACTCCTCAGCAATTTCATGGATTAACGCTCTCATTTCTTCTGTTATTTTCCATCCACCTCGCAGAGTAGGTTGCAAGTCATATTCCAAAAGTTTTTTTACCTTCTCATCTATATTACTCATTTTGATGCCCCTTTCAGCATTACCGGAAGAACCAACGCTTTCATATCTGAATCCTCCGCCTGTACAATCATCGGAGTTTTAGATCCCGAAAAGTTCAATGTAATGTTTTCGCATGTGAATGCTTTTATCGTCTCCAGAACAAGCCGAGAATCAAAGCCGATTCGTATCGGATTTCTAATCGGTTCCTGCAAAGCTACTTTTTCTTGGTAGTTCGTTACTTTATCTTTCAGTATTAGGTTTATTTCTCTGTCAGACACATCAAATTCAGCCGGAACATTTTCATCTGTACACATCTTCGCTCGTGTCATGGCTCCGATCAGCTCATCACGATTTACAATAGTGTAGTTATCCATCTCAATAAACATCTTCTGATATGGTATGTACTTACCGTTATAAATTCTTGTGTGAATTACATAATTGTCCGTCTTGAAAATCGCACTATTGCTGTCGTAAGACAGGTTCACATCATCATCCATTCCCATAGAGGTAAGTTTTTTAGCTGCTGTTTTAGGTACTATCAGTTTCAGATCAGAAACTCCAGAGGCTTTGATCTGGTCCCAACACATTACATGCCCATCCGTCGCCGCAAGATTCATGCATTCTTCTCCACCTTCAAGATATATTCCCTCTAACTCCTGGTGTCCCGGTGACTTATCTGCAGCTGCATATAGAACATGAGAAAACGATTCTATCAATAATTTTCCCGGAAGGATTATCCCGTTTTCCTCTCCAGTTTCTATCTTGCTATACATAAAATCTTCCGCAGGAAATGACTGGTAACTATTCTTAATCTTTTCCATCTGTATCGTTACAACATACTTCTCATCGCACTTTACTTCAACCTCGCCTTCCGGGAGATTCTTTATCAAATCAAACGCCTTTGCAGGAAGTATGAATGATTCCTCATCAGCACCCTCTACCTTGACCTGTATCGTTATTTCGTTGTTCGCAGCTATTACATAACCTTCTTTGATCAGAACCCCTCCCAAAGCCGGTCTCTGTGGATTTTTCTGAACAACACTTTTTACTTTGTCAATCGCTCTTACCAACTCATATTTTTTCAGTTTCATTCTTTCTCTCCCTCCCGAAGTTCTATGCCGTCCAAAAATCGCAGAACTCCATTTAAGTATTTAATTTTGTATGCTTCAAGATCTTTTTCGTCCATGTATTTATGTCCATAGATTTTTTTCATATCGCGGAATACCACCCATGGAACACGATAAAATTTATCAAGCCCTATCGAAACCACCAGAAAGCACATTGCTCCAAGTTTCATATATCTTTCAAAGCATTCCTCCTGTTCCTCAGTAACTACGCTTCTCATGATTTTTTCTTTATCGGTGTGTTTTGCATCAAACAAGACCATTGTTGAATCCATCAATACACCTTTAAAATCCGGCTGTGCCTGTTTTGCAAAACAGCAGATAAACTGCCCTCTTCTTCTGTCATATGGCTTCAAGACTTTCATCGGTTCTGGCGTCTTCTCTATTACGGAAATCCCTCTTTCTTCATAAAATCGGCAAGCTGCACTAATCATTCCTTCAAAATATTCTCCCGATGCCCGAGATCTACTTCCCGTTAATGCCCTACTGTATGTATCCATGCTCTGTTGCCACCTTTAATAATTTATTGATTGTAACTGCTCCAATTCCCGCAATCTTGGACGTCTGCAGTTCTTCAAGGAATTCCCTTGTGCCCTTACCGCTTCCAGATTCCTTCTTCCCGCTATTAAATCCTTCGCTTCTGGCTTTTTCCACTCTATCCTCGACATAGTGAACAAGCTGTTCATCTGTCATTTTCCTCATCTTTACGGCCTTTTCGTGAATCCGCACCTCATCTTCAGTTCTTCTACAATTTCTCTTACTCTTACCCATGTCTGCTCCTTTACTTTTCATTTTCTAATCCTTCCAGTTTTGGTATTTCAACCCCATGTTCCTTGCACCATTTGATAAAGCATGGCCGGCACATATAAGCGAAGCTGCTTGTTTTTCCTCCTCGCTTCGATCTGGCTGACAAAGATACCATTTTATTTTTCTCCATTTCATCATGGCACTCCACACATTCTCCCATCAGCTTCTTCAGCACCTTCTCGCTTTTCTTTCTGACAAGCAGTTGCTCTGGGAAATCTCTCCGCATATTTTCTTCCCCAACAATGTTTATGAGGCTGTCTTTCATGAATATCGGCGTATGCTCACGATCTGCCAATTCAACTATTTTCCAGATCCACTTCGCATCCGGTATTACCTTCCCGCGGCGCAACCCCGTTTCTGCACCTAGGATTACCCAGTCAACTTGTCGGAATAACAAGTTGTGTTTCTCTGGCTGCATATCCTCCAGTATCGGCTCAATGCTCACAAATCTGTTTCTGAAAGCCGGCAGAAAATTGAACCTGTGCATTTCGTCTTCCCTGGTTATGCTCGTTCCGTAAAACATATTGTCAGCACTCAGAAGATCCAGATCTGCATACCGTTCCGGATTCTTTGTAAGGAACAGGTAGTTGTGCTGCTTATGCTCTTCGCAGCACTCAAAAACCTCCCTAATCCAAGATTCCGGCACCCAATCTCCAAATACATCGGCCACAGCGCCGACAAAAATATTTTGCCCCATCTTTAATTTATCCAGCGTGTTTATACGGTACCTGTGAAGCGTAGGTTCAAAACCAAACGGATATATGATCTGCTTTCCGTTTTCTCCAATGAATGGCTCGTCCAGAATGTATCCTCCCTCATCTTCCCGGTATTTGTCTTTCATTGTTTTATTCAGTTTTACATTTCCGCAAAACCGCTGACTAATCTTCCTTGCATAGCAATATTCACATCCATGGCGGCATCCGGTAATGATATTCAACGTATGATCACACCACTCTATTTTCGACCGGTTCATATTCTCTCGCCTCCTCCATTCTTGGCAGCTTGTCGAGAAGATTGCATGCTTCTTCTACGGCCTGTCTTCGGTAATCAAAATATCCATAGTCATCCTTGACTCTTATTAAGATCTCCACAACTTCTCCAATTTTCATAATCATTCCTCCCAGTATTCAACGGTGTACTCCATCTGTCCGTTTTTCTTATCTTCCTGCCCTGGAACAGGCCGCCGCCCGATCTTTACGCAATACCCCGCTTTCACAAGCAGAGTAACCAGCTGCAGTCTATCTTCTTCATTCCACTGTGCAGATCCTTTTCTAATGCTCCTTATAATCTTGCGATCCATTATCCACACCTCCTCATCTGTGTAGTCATTTTCTCCTTGAACGCTTCCGTAAACGCTTTTACTTCTGGTGGCATTCCGCAGTTATGTGATCCACGACACTGGACAATATCTCCGTTTTTCCACTCCATGGTAAAATATGGCTTGTCCGGTTCCTTTGCTTTCCGGATAAAGAATATGCTTGTTTCTCCTTTTGCAACACGATCTACATATGTTCCGACACAATGGTGAAGCGCAGCTCCCTCTGCTCTTATCTCATCCCCTGTTTTTGGAACCACAAGTATCAAGCCCTTTCCCTTTATCGAAAACGCATCCACCCCTTCGTTCTGACCGAGAATTTCTGCTAACGCTTTCTTCGTCTTCTCCATCCTTCTTTTAGCCTCCTGTTCCTTTCTCTTTTTCTCCGCTGCCGCTTTTTTATCTTGAAGAATCTGGAATTCCTCTGCAGTCCTGTCATGTACCTTTTTGAAATTCTTTGGCATATAAATAAACATGTTATTCAAATCGTACTTGAGATCTTTGCACCAGTCTAAATATTCAAGCCAATCCTTTGCCATATTCCTTTTTCTTTCGATTCGAGGATCTTCCCGTTCTTTGTACCTTATGTATGAGTATCTCCAGCACACCCCCTGTTCACCTATTGGATAGTTTTCGCTTTCTTTCGTAATGTACTTCACGATTTTATGAAGCGTCGTCTTCCGGTTTGCCTGTTTCAATAAATCCGTATTACATCCGAACGTTTCGTAATACTCTTGGATCTGCTCCGGTTTAAACTGCAAGCCAATCTGCTGTGCTACCTGCAACAGCCGAAGTACATCGTGGTTTCCATCAACAACCTGCAATACTCTGGTATTTACCTTTGTCAGTCCTAAAATCTCATATATGGTCTTTCCTTTAACATTGACCTTACCGGTCTGATAACCACTATATCGAGAATTGATAATGCCTTTTGCAATCTTATTGAGCCCCATTTTACAGATCCATTCCATTTTCGGAAATTCTATATACTTTTTGATTGCATCCTCATATCTCATGGAAACTGTAGGAATATTGGTTGAAAGCACTTCCAATGCCGAGTATTTCATAGGAGTGTGTTCCCACGCCTGCGGCAGATTTCCGGGATATAATATGCATTCCATGCAGGAGATCTTTCCCTGATCTGGACACCAGCGGCAATTTCCTCTCTGCTTATACACTCCCCACTCATATGATTCGCATTTTGGTTTTCCTTTCGGGAACGTATAAATAGCCCTACTGTACTCAGAAACATACCTTTCAATTCTGCCTTTATTTATTAACATGTCCACATATCTGTCGCTTCTCATTGATTGATGTGCTTTGAAGTACCGGAAGACAAAACCGTCTTTCGTAGGATCCACATATGCGAACCACCGTTCATCGTGTGTCCGAGCAGGCATTCGTCCTTTTGCCTTAATAGTTACCCTGCTACCGCAGAACGGACAGATTCCTTTCTCGTTATTCCGAAGACGGATATTTTTTCTGTCCACAATTCCGATTTTCTTACAATGTGTACACTCACATAATGCCTTACCTTTTTCCACTTCCTTGTAGATTAGGTATCGTGCAAAGCTCATTCCTGTATTCCACACCCAATCGAAAAATTCTTTCGGTGCGTCCTTTATTGGATTCATTACCACATCGATCTTGTCAGTCTCTTTCTTATGCTTTTCTGCCAAACGCTTATCTAAAACCTCTTGCTGAAATCTATGTATTTCTACCCAGGGGCTGTATTTATCATCGGTCCTGGAGTATTCTCTAAAGAAATACTTTACTATTTTTAACTCTTCGTCAGATCTCATGAATACATTGAGCCGATATGAGCTTTTATGTTCTTGCTGATTATACGCATAATCCATTAAAGAAAAGTTATCCATCCTATCAAATGAACCTGTAATCCATTTAACCTTTGACGTTTTCAAATCCTGCGTGATATAATCATCGTGCGACAGAAATGTCCGGAAAGCTGCTTCTGTTTTTCCATTCTTGAGGGCCTTAATCTCAAAGAAATTCAGAAGCAGTATCTTTTTATCATCAACCAGATCTGCTGTCACAATATGTCTCATGCCTCCAAGCCGATCTGCAACTTCTATCATTTCCTTAGTTGCGCTTGGTCTTGGAATAGCAGATAATTTTCTTTTTTCCACATCTATCCCTCCCTATAACAAATCAAATAATGACATTTGTCCTTCTGGCTCATTCTTCTTTGGAGTCTTCTTTTTGACTTCTTTTACCGATTTCGCATCCGGTGTCTTTTCCGATGTCTTTTCTTTGCCAGGCTTCTGTTTGGAGTTCTGTTGCTTGCGTTTCTCAGTTTCTTGCTTCTGACTCTTTCTCCGCTCTTTTTCCTCTTTCTTTTTCTTTTCTTCAATGGCTTTATCATCCAAATGGAAATAATCTTCTGCCCATTCGTAAACCACATCATCCCGAACCACAGCACAATTTCCACTTTTCTGTTTTCTCGCCTGCTCGTAAATATAGCCATAGCACTTTTCCCATGTTTTATGATTTTGAAGAACGTCTTCCGCAAGACCGTCATCTTCTTCACAGCGCTTCAGCAAATAGGTTATAACCGGATCGGCAAAATTCTTATCTTTGGCGTTCTTTAATTCTCCTTCCAGCTTTTCCTTAGCTCTCTGTTTTAATGGTTTTGCATTCTCAGCCTCCGCTTTCTTTATTGTTTCATCCGTCGGAGTCGGTAAACCACCCACTATATCAGCGAGCGATGCGGTTCCCATCAGAACAAAATCCTCAGTTTTTGTATTTTTTTCTCCTTCGGATATAACTGCTTCGAATGCTTCCTGCTTGGTTTCTTCAATTATTTCCCCCATAGGTTCTACAGGTACATTGTTCTCCAATTCCTCTTCTGCATCGGATACTCCGGATTCGTACTCCTTTTCCAGACGGTCATTGGTTACATCAAACAATGTGTTGCCATCAGCGTCATAGAATACTGTGACGCTTTCTCTCTTTAAAATCTTGTACTCTTTGTTTCTGATTTTTATTGAGCACTGTTTTTCTTCGTCGTTGTAATGGCTTTGAAGAAATGTTTTTACAACTTCATTCCATGGCCAGCCGTAGGTATTGTCGTTTTTCTCTTCCAACGAAAAATGTTTTACATTTTCTCCCATTGTGTTTCCTCCTTCTTAAAATCAAAAAACATATAATACTTTGTGGATTTCTCCTCTTTCTTCTTTGTTGGTGCGCTCATGGCTCCGATACAATGGAACATCCGTCGCAGCGACCACACATCCATCCGAAACATAGGCATATACCAAAATTCCTGCCCTTCTCTCTCTTGTGGAAAAAGCACATGTCCTGTTACGGGATTTGTCAGCGTGTCTCCGATGCAAATATATCCGGCGCATCCAAGCAGCGAAAGCTGTATGTAGCACATCATTCCCGCCACCCGGTCAACATCCTGCCCCACGAACAGGACATGGTTCTGAAAATTATATTTTGACAACTTCATCTCACTTACGGTGGCAATCAGTGTTGCGCCCGCCCCGCAGGCAGGATCGCAAACACTTATATATCCCCTTTGCTCTATCTGCTCGTCCACATCGCCCGTAACCATATTTGACATTGCCTTGCATACGCAATAGGGCGTGAAAAATTGTCCTTTCCAATGATTTCCAAGCTTCAATTCCATGAACAATTCTCCGAGGAAATCCTGTTCCGGGTTTCTTTCGAGAGCTTCAACGATTACAGCCATGCACCGTGACGGCTTATCTACACCGCCAAGACGCTCTGCGCATTGTTTGTACTCCTGCTCCCTCTCCAAATATCGAACACCCGCCTTGTCCGGATCTGTGGAATTCGCCAGAGAGCACGCTATCATGCTAATGAGATCTGCCCAAACCTGCCATGCACTCCGGCTGTAGCACATTTCCCGAAAGACTTTTAAGAATTCCTGCTTTGTCCCCTGTATCTCTTGCACTTCTTTCTTCGCCTTCATCGCAATCCCTTCTCCCTCATGAGCTTATCTATGAATTCAGGGGTTGATACATTTCTTGCAGAGTCTGGGTCTTTATCCTCGATTTTCGGTGTCTTCTTCTCCTGTTCCCTGCTGCTAAGCATGTACTCTGATTTCTTTTTCAATACAAGCTCCGGAAGTAGGCTGTCATTGATCTTGCGCTGTACAATAGCGTCATAAATCTTGAAGAAATGTGCTCGGTTCGCAACTGGATTATCTCCCAGGCACAGCTCCCGGAAGCCCATCCGTTCTACAGCTTCCCTTGTCGGACCAGACAGGCTTTCCACCGCCTCGTCTGACCGGTAATATCCGTATTTCTGGATTGCACGTTGTACATCACCCCAGGCTTCTCCGGAATCTTTTATTTGTGGCGATGTATAATCCGCACATTTCGCTCTTATTTCTGCAATCTGCGGAGGATACGTCTGTGTTGCGATCAGTTCTTGAAGTGCTGTCTCGCAGATCTTGAAGTCGATGTCTCCAAGCATTCGGTACCACAACTGAATACTGTACCTGTCAGGCATGATGTTAAACGTTGGATATGCACTTTTGATCGCAGCTCTTATCACATCAAACTCCTGTGGTGTCATATTAGTTTCCACCTCCATACCAATTTGCCGTAGATTCCATGTATTGCCCCGTTGTCATTCTACGGTTGTCCTGCATTCCTCCTGCTTTTATGATCGGTGCCTTATCCTGCGCCCTTCCGAGCCATCCAGTTATGAAACGCTTTATCCCTCTTTCTGTCTTTCGGTTCTTAGGATTGCTGTCAAGCCACGCATACATCTTCCGAAACTCCTGCTCAACATCAATGGCTGGATATAAGTTTCTAAGAGAATTGAGGTAGTCCAAGGTGACATCAAAAGATCCTGATCCAGTAACCAGAGGAAGTGAAATGAACACTTCCGGTCTGGAGGTTATTACCTCCGGACATATAGTATCTTTCTCTATCTCTTTCTCTATCTCTTTCTCTATCTCTTTCTCTACGTTACCGATGCGTTTCACTCCTGTTACATTGCTGTTACATTGTAACGCTTTCTGTTCTCTATGTTTTCTTACTCGTTCAGCACTTGCACTTTCTGAACCAACCATTTTATCGCATTCCGTTAGGCGGTACTCTGTTTCATCAACCAACTCCATTAACCCTTGTCGAATCAGGAATAAGACCGTTACTTTTACGTTTTCCGAATCTTCATCAAGATCCAGTGCCAATTCCTCATAAAAATCATCTTCTACGCCTTCGAAGTAAAGCTTGCCATCATTTTTCATCGCAATAAGCAGCATTTTCAGATAAATGATTGTGTAGGTATCCCCGCCAGCAATCTTCCGTAATTTCTTTATCGGCTTCTGCCGGAAGAATCCCTCCGGCAGCTTTAACCAATAGTATCGTTTTCCCATTATGTTTCCTCCTAGCAGATTACTTTTGATCCTTCGTCAGTCTTAATAACTGTGATACTCTGACTAAACCTTGCTTTCATCGCATCATCATGTGTGATTGCCATCACTTTTACATCCGGATACCTGCTACGGATTGTTTCAAGAGAATCCACATAGGCCTGTGCTCCATCATCATCCAAGAACGGGGGCTCGTCAATGAACAACATCCCAAGCTGGATACCGGCTGCAGTCGCCTTAATTTCCGAAAGAGCAAGAATAACAGCAAGGGAAGACTTTACTTTTTCGCCTCCAGACTTTGAAGCATACGGCAGTGTCGTTTTTCCGTATTCGTTGATAAGTACATCCAGAGTAGCTTTATCTCCATCCTTTCCTTTTACGGTGCGTTCCATTACAAATTCAACTCCCATGGTTCCGCCGGTCATCTGACCAAGGATGTTATTCGCCGTATCAGTGATATGAGGAATAATATTTCTGACAATCTGATGCGGCACTCCGTCCTGGGAGAATGCCTGTTTCAGCACCTCATACCGAGCCGCTTTCTCTGCATCCCGGGAAATCTCTGCTTTAAGCTGGTTGATTTCTTCATTTGCTTTTTTTGTATCCTCTATCCGCTGAAGCAGCACCCCTTTTCTGACTTGCATGGAAGCTGCTTTTTCCTCCAATTCCATCTTCTTTCTTTCCAGCTCGGAAAGTTTTTCTTCTTTTCCTTCCGGCAATCCAGCAAGTTCTTCGTTCAAACGGATATATTCGGCACACAACTTAGACCACTCTTCATTTTTAAGCCGTTCCCGTTCTTCAAGATCTTTCAGCTTTTCGGCTATATGCTTCTTTCTCTCTGCGTAAACCGGAATATTGGTTTTCTGATCTGCATATATCCGCAGTTCTTCCGATATTCGTTTTGCTTCTTGATATCTTTCAACTGTTTCAGTTAGCTTTAAAACGTTTTCCGTTATCTTATGGCTTTCTAATTTGACCGTAGAGACATTTTCAGTACATGAAACTATTGTTTTATCATTAGAGGCTTTCTCCCCTTCTAAACGGGCTTTTAAAGCTTTCAGTCTGTCTATCTCATCTTTCCGCTTTTGGTAAGTCTCCAGATTAGTGATTTCACTAAGAACGTTCTTCTCCTGTTCCTCTGAATACCCGATTTCTGCAATCTCCTTTTTCTTTTCAGCTGCATACGTTGCGTAATCTTCTTTGGCAATTCGGATACTTTCTTTTATTTCCGCTATCTCTTCTTCCGTCTTTTTGATTTTCGCAACATCTTCCCTGGCTTTTTCAAGAAATCTGCATGTTGCATTTTCAATATCAGGGCATCCGGAATTATCCATAAACTCCTGCTGTTTCTTGTACGAATCAAGATCCGACTCTGCGAGCCGCAATTGTGTAGAAAGACCATGTACAGTTTCGGTTACTTCTCCATGCTTCTTATTTACCTCTGCACATACGGCTGAACACCGGTCCTTTTTCTCCCGTATTTCTGCAAGTTCCTTTCGTTTGTCTTCAAGCTCAGAAAGCTTCTGCGAAATAAGTTCTTCCTCTGCAGTCTCAATCTTAGAAAGTTGTTCCTCTATTGATCGGTTCTGAATTTGAGTTGTGTTAATAATATTTTCATAACGCAGGATCTGGTTTTGTTTTTCTTCCAAAGATCGCTTGCACGACTCGTATTCCATTACATCGGGAGCCAGTTTTTTTACGGTTTCTTCCGCAGCTTCATATTCCGCCGCTTTCGCCATGATGATTTCAGAATTTTTCAGAAAAACATCGCACGTTTCCATTTCTTTCTCTGCTGCTTCCTTCTCGGATTGTATTGAGAGAAGCTCTTTTTTCGCTGTATCAGTAGATTGCAAAAGTTCAGTACTTTTATCCTGTGCCTCTTTACGGTCTGCAATCTGCTTTTTGCATACCTCAATGTCCTGTTCTGTCATCTTACGTATCTGGTCAAATTCAGAAGCCTCTTTTTCCAAATTCTCAAGTTCTCCGTCCGGATTTCCTTTTTCTGCAACGAACTCGGATTTTACTTTTACAGCTTCCTTCTTAGAAAGAAGATTCCGCTTTGTATCTGCCAGAAGCTTCTTTGCTTCCTGTTCCATCAGACCATAAACCGAAAGCCCCAATAAATTTCCAAGGATAGTCATGCGATCTTCTTTCTTAGCCTGCAAGAATAACCCATACTGGTCCTGCATGATTAAAGCGCAGCTGCGGAATGTCATTGAATCCATACCAAGGATTTTCTCTATTTCAGCCTGTGTATCTTTTATTCTCTCTGCAGACAGGTTCAGCCATTCTTCTCCATCCTTTTGCGAAATGTTCAAGGTTGCCCTGCCTGACTTCGTTCTTGTCCGCACAACCCGGAAACGCTTATCCCCAATATCAAACACAAATTCTATCGAGCCACTTCTTGCATCTTCCGTCCCTCGGATCCATGCTTTGTTATCCCCTTCTCTTGTTTCTTCGTATAGGCAATCAGCAATAGCATCCATGAAAAGACTGCTCTTTCCCGCTCCATTTACACCATTGATAGAGCAAAATGAAACATCAGAAAAATCAAAACCTTCTTCTTTATAATTTCGATAGTTCTTAACCGAGATTGATACCGGACGGAAAACTCCATGGTTCTCTGATGTCGTTTCCGACTTCATAGCAACTGAAATAATTGGTTCGCCCAGTTCAACGATCTTGTCCGCATCTTTTACACATTTCTCAGAGAGCCATTTTTTCAAGTTGAGCAACGGATCGCTTTCCTCTGACAAGAGACCTCTGTTTGCTACATCAACCATACTTTCCGCTTCAATGTCAGCTACATAGAATGCACCCATCTCATATAAATCAGACTGCAAAACCGGTATATTAAGTGCCTTTTTCTGTTCAACAGTACAGCTATATTTGATTCTGACAATTTTATCTGATACAAGGAACGGATATCCCTCTGTAAAGAGAAACTCCTTTCCCCGGCAGAGATAATTCTCAACATCCTCTTGTGCCCATGTTACCGTCTGAAACTTCCTGTACGGAGTCTCATATCGCTTTCTGGATTTAAGTCTTCTCCCGTCAAATTCATGTATCCAGAACCCTCTGCTTTGTCCCTCATCATTAAAATTCATTGCATTTATTGCGCCAGAATAAAATACGTTTTCCAGTCCCTCTATGGTCTGCGGACGGTGGATGTGTCCTAAAAGAACTGCCGAATAATCCGCCGCTTGTATGGCTTCTCTTGGAATAACAGGTTCAAAATTTGAAAAGAATGAGGTTTGTCCAGATTCCATGTTGCATCCTGGCACTGTATAATGTGCCATCAAAATTGCAGGAGTCATATCTGGTATGATATTTGTATTTGAGCATTGCGCCCTTAACCCCATAACCATATCTGATATATACTTGGTCCATGTCAGATTTTCTTCCTCTGCAGACAAGCCAGGGAATTTCGCTCGAAATTCCTGTTTGTCAAACCCGGGAATACAGGCAACATCCGCTATTGGAGTAGAGATAACCTGCGGTGTAGTGACAACTGCAATTTTTTTATTCTTCGACAGCATCTTTTCCAGAACCCGAAACTGTCCGGCTCCATCGTGATTCGGTGTTCCACGCATCACAACTACAAACTTGGAGCGCTCTGCCAATCCCTCGATAATCCTCGTGGCCGTAACCATTTCATCAGAGTACCTAACCGGTCCTATCTGCTCTTGGTGGAAGATATCCCCGCTAATGCACACCATATCCGGCTTCTCTTCTTCCGCAACTTTAACCATATACTCAAGGCATTTAATGGTATCAAGAGAACGGAGATTTACTCCATCCTCAACAGGTCCTTTAAACTGTCCTATATGCCAGTCTGCTGTGTGTAATATTTTCATCCGTTTTTCCTCGCTTTCTCTGTTAAATTTCTAAGCTGTGGAAAGAGCAGGGAGAACTGCTCTTCTGTTAATCCGCAAAAAGAAATTCCTTCGTTTATCCATTGTTCGCCTACAATCAATATGTTTCCAAGTATTGGGCAACCATTCTGATCTGTTTCATAAAGCCATGAATCGACTATATTCGGGGATAATTCATGATAATATCCATCTTCATCTACCAACATGCTTACACAATTTCCTCTTTTACGAGGAGCATTGAGTTCTGTATATAATCGTTTTGGCATTACGTGTTCTACCAGCTCGCATTCCGGTCCTATGTACTTGCACAGCAACTTCGTTTGTTCTGAAATGCTCCCATCCGGAAAGTCATGAACAGAAATTTGATTGCCAGTAGTAATCTTGATCATATTCATTACCTGCTGCCCCCTCTCTGGCATTTAATGCACAGCGGACGTCCGTATTTATTCAGTGAATATTCGTACACCCTCTCATTAATTTCAATTCCGCATCCGTCACAGAAATATCCTTCATTCTCCGACGGAGATGTCGGCTCCTTTGTATGTGGTTCATCAGGAATGTTTTCCGGAATATCCATTACGTCATCTTCCGAAGCGTCACTTTGAAATGCTGGATTGTTTTCAAATGCCTCTGCATCGAATGTATCCTCGTTTTCAAAATCCATTCTTTTTACCGGAAGGGCCCCAACGCCAAACATATTATTTACAGAACTGATCCCTTGGGTAAGCATCGCCTGTCTTACCGACGGCTCCGAGTAATCTGGAGAAAAAACTACTGTAGGAATTGCGAAATTCTTTTTCAGTTCCTCTTTTGTGTACGTACCTTTTACGCCAAGCAAGGCTCTTATTACTCGTAGTTTTGCTCCTGTGATTGCCTTTTCCGCCCAAGTCTTTTTTAGTAACGCCATATTTACCATGACTGATCTTTCAATGTACTTCTCACGGTCTACCTCATCAATCACATAGGCATCAACTGTTTTCCCCCATTTATTCTTTGCTTTAGTCCACGTTCCTTTAAAGATCTCAGCTGCGGCTTTTGCCTGTTTATCATCGGTTATCCCTCTTGCAGCTTTATCAGAGAATTCGATTCTGTATTTTTCCTCTTCATCTTCAAGACAAATTTCTTTCTGGTCCGTTTCGGTTCGACAGGTTCCATCGGCTTTTCGCATAGCACCCTGTGCATGTGCCCGGTACGTCACCCGGTTGATCCGTTCCCCATATGTCTGTTCGGGATTGAACTGAATACCAGCCGCCATAGCCATTTTATTTAGTAACGGTTTGGACAGGGAGAAGGCGTCCGCATATATCTTGTTTCCTTTGTCGTCTTTTCTGCCAGTGTCAACGGATCCGACTTTGAAAATATCTCCACTTGTTTCACTCAAATCCACCGCAACTTCTTCCACATGGAATTTATAGAATGGGTTGAGCTGAACATCTGTCGCTGTCGGGATTAACAGATTATAACCTTTGTACTCTTTTATTACTTCCGGCAATGATGCCATTACATCTTTCATATTGCTTTCCTCTCTTTCATGTGCTAAAATAAAATTGCTTTTAATTCTCATGCGCCTGATCGGCAATCGCCATCGTCAGAGTGTATTTGGTTAAAAGTTCTGACTTAATGGCTTCAATCACTAATTCAGCCAGATAGCCCGGTGTCCGTCTAACACCGTTGCAATCGCCAAAACGCTGTATTAGTGATTGGAGTTTTTTTCTTGCCGAAATCACAGCGTTTTCATAAAGCTCTTCTGGTATCTCAAATCCTATTGCATCATCAATCATCTTCTTGTCCATATCCGATCTCCTATCCATTCGAAAACATAAAATGTAAAAAATGTGATAAATCCTGCCGCTATTACTTCTCCACCAAGAGCTTCATACCCTCGTATTTCAAGAAGCTTTTCGGATATGATATGCAAAAATGCCAAACCAGCTACTATGGATACAGCAATCTCAATGGCAGAAATTGCCGCTTCCTTTATCTTTCTTACGAAAATCTGTCTTTTCCTTTTCCTCCTTTCGTTCTCTATTTTCTCGGCATCCATCTGCCTAAGGACGGCAGTTCTTGGATACCTATAGCAAATAATAATTGTTTCTTTATCATTTATCAGATCGTATAATCTAAGTACCTTCATACTGCCTCCTCAAATAAAATACTCATTTGACCGCTTTCCTCAATTTTTAACATCCTAGAAACACGCTTTGACTCTTCTTTCCTGAACTCTTTTTCCTCATTACAGTCACATTGTTCTCCCGGATCCAGATTACTTCCACATTCCGGACATGTACGATAATACATTTTCTTCCACCTCCTACTCAATCATGCAATGTTCATTGAAATATTTTTTTGGAATTCTTCCGGACGGATAAGCCTTTGTAAGTTTACCGGATGCGATGCACTCTTTTCGCATCGTGCGAATCATTTCATACGCTTTTGACCGGCTTATTCCAAGCAATTCAGTTATGTCGTTTACCATGTAATATGAACGGTTTGTACTGTTAATTTCTTTTACGATGCCAGCAGCCATACAACCGCCTCCTTTACTCTAAATTTTTTTCAGCCCAAATTTTTAAGCTCTGTGTAATTTTATTCAACTCGTCCAATGTCTTGATAATCTTGTTGAGATCTTCCTTTTCATCTTCCGTTATTACGCCATCCTCAGTAATATCAAGAAGAAGTTCTTTCGCAGCAGAAATTTTTCTGAACGATGACAAGGCCTTAATACTAATCCTGTCCAACGCCTCTACCCTAATTTCCGGAAAATCTTTTCCAAGCGGACACATATTTTTACAGTAATAAGATTTCAGCTCTGGTGCGTTGTAAATATCTGACATCATCAGCACCTCGTCCGGAAATGGATTCTTGCTTCCAAGTTCTATGCGTGCCAGACGACTTCTATCTATTCCAAGTTCTTCCGATGCACCTTCTCTGCTGTTTAGGCGGTCATTGAACTTTGCCGCATTGTAACGTGCCTGGGTAAATATGTTTTCCCCCGCTTTCGTAGCATGCTTTCCCATTTAATTTTCCTCCTCGCTAAGCTAAAATATAATCAAACGATATTTTCCGTATATGGAACTGTGATATTTCTGTCCTGGCTTATCTTCTTCGCAATCTCCGGTGCATAAACTCGACCATTAACAACACCAGATACATAATTCCGGCACATACCAACACGCTCAGCCAGTTCCGTCATGTTTATATCATCATCAATCATGGACTTTTTAACTTCTTTGCACCATGTCGGAAGAGTTCGTTTCACATTTTCCACCCCCTTATCGTCTTTAAACATTTGTTAATTACATTTGTTGTTTACATTCGTTCAATTTTGTCTTAGAATAACGTTATACGTTAACAATCACAGAAAGGAGTATCAGATATGAATAATTCATCATCATGGGCCGAGCAACTTCAAAATATTGGATTGACAGAATTTTCAGATGCCAACCGTAAGATTCTGTCCAGTATCGAAAACAGCGGCGTTAAACTAAATGACGCTTCAATATTGCAAGCTTCCGCAGAAGCAATAATAAGAGCTGTATCTGTTATGATTGAAGAAAATAACAAGGCTCTTTTAGTAGAAGCCAATCAATAATTATTCAGTTGCATTACACCTTGAGTGATTGCCGTCACTCTTTTTTGAAAAATGTTTTAAACATTTGGTTATTACACTTTAATAATAGTGCATTAAAATGCACTTGTCAATAGTTATGTGCATTTTTTTGAACTTTTTTAGGAAAGGAGTTTTTTTGTTTTACGATCAACTTTTAAAACTATGTAAAGAAAAGAACATAAAACCAACAACATTACTTACAGAACTTGGCATGAGCAAAGGTTCTATGGCTAATTGGAAATCCGGGAAATTGCCAAGCGGAGAAATGCTTGTGCGTTTTTCTGAACATTTTGGGGTTTCATTAGATTTTCTCGTATATGGAAAAAATCGACATAATAACTGTATTTCTCAATCTGATGCTGATTGGATTTCTTTAATACATCAGCTGCCAATGGACGCCCAATTAGAATTCAAAGGAGAATTAAAAGGATATATTAAGAGAATGAATCAAGAAAATGAGGGTTCGAGAAAATTGAAAGAAGCAAAATAATACCCTTCGAGTGGTACCGAAGGGGGAGGAGGAAATAATATGAAAAGGATTTTAATTGCGTTGTTTATTTCGGCCACTATGTTGACTGGATGTGCATCTTCCGTTTCTCAAGAGAATTATGACACAAAAGTTAGCGAATTAGAAAAGGTTCAAAAAGAATTAACCGAATTAAAAAAAGAAAAGGCTCAAGAAGATATGTCGCAAGCTGGAGCAAAGGCTTGGGTTTTAGAATCATTTGGAGAAAAAGCAAAATATTCTATATCAGATAATGATTTATACGTTACTCTTGATACTGGATATACTCTATCAGAAAAGTCTATTGAGGCTCTATGGAGTGACATACAATCTTCATTGTCACTATATGGTAATTACTATCGCGAGAATCCAGAAAAGCTTCCGTATGATTCCGTGACAATAATTGTGCTTGAAGAAGAAACTGGTCTGGACATGATTTCGTTCCAATTATTAAAGGGTGCTGACGGTTCCTTCAAACAAAATACCTCTATGGTAAACTTAGAAGATTTTAACAAAATTGTTCCGTATTTAAACAACGCTTTAAAATAGGTATGGTTGTATGAGTAATATTGGAGAAAAGATAAAGGAATTGCGGATAGAATCCGGGGCCACCCAGTTGCAGCTCGGTGAGTATGCCGGGTGCTCAGGACAGGTAATTTCAAACATTGAAAGAGGATATACAAATCCGTCCGCACAGGTTTTAAATAAGATAGCAGAATTTTTCCATGTTCCTTCAGATTATTTATTGGGAAAATCAAAATCTCAGTGGATTGCGCTTGATCCGGAAACGAGGATGCCTTGCATCGGATCACGTATCTCTGATCTGATGCAGGATGCGAATATGTCTCCGGAAGATCTAGCGAACCGTGTAGAAATATCCGTACAAACTGCTCTGGAAATTTTAAGCGGAGCAATAACTCCAAATATAGACGTGTTGGCCAAGATCTCTAAAGTGCTAAACACTTCTATTGATTTCTTGATCGGCGCCGTCCCGTTTCAGACAATCATATCCTCCGAGGAAGAGCAAGATATTATTCTTTATTACAGGGGAATGTCAAAAAGCGGGAAACGAATGCTCATGGGAGATTTGGAAAAACTGAAAGACAGATAGGAATATATAATGTACTTAACCGGGGAACCGTTGAGGTGCTATACAGCCGCCGGACGAAAGAAAGGAGGCTGGTGCTTATGGTTACATACAGTGACTTGTTTACTTTTGTCATCATGCTTTGTGCTGTAATTACCCTTGTCGTAACGATAATGAAGCACAAAAAATAGCGCCCCTGTCCTGGTAAGATAAGGCGCTATTTTTATAGTTACACATTTTACCGGCGGTCAGGTGTACACTGACCAACGATTCCCTTGTTAAGTACATTATATCCAATACATTCCCGTTTGTCAAATACTATGCAACAAGGAGAAATGTTATGCCTGCATATAAATATCAAACAAAGGACGGGAAAACAAAATGGTATGCAAATTTTTACTATACAGACTGGCTCGGCGAAAAAAAGCATAAATGCAAACGTGGATTTGATACAAAAGGAGCTGCCAAAGAGTATGAACGGCTGTTCTTGGATAAGTATTCCAAAAGCCCAACAATCCTCTTTTCCTCTTTGGCCGGAAATTATATGGAAGATATGGAATCCAGACTGAAGCCGACAACATTAAAGGGTAAGAAATATATTGTCGAAACAAAGCTGCTTCCTTACTTTGGGAAAATGCAGATATGCGACATTGATGCAGATCTTGTTAGAAGGTGGCAGAATAGCTTAATTGATTATCGTAATGAAAAAGGTGAGGCTTATGCCGAAACATATCTGCACTCAATAAACTCACAGCTTTCGGCTGTGTTTAACTATGCAGTCAAATACTACAAACTTGGAATAAATCCATGTTATGTCGCAGGAAGCATCGGGAAAAGCCGGGCTGAAGAAATGAATTTCTGGACCAAAGAAGAATTTGAGCACGTTATGCAGTTTGAACAGAAACCGTCTTATATAGTTGCTTTCAAGCTGCTTTTTTACAGCGGCATGAGGGAGGGGGAGCTGCTTGCGCTTACACCGGAAGATTTTCCACGAGATACCGCAATTGTAGATGTAAATAAGAACTATGCCGTAGTAGATGGTATTGAATATTTTTTAACTCCAAAGACAAAGCGGAGCATACGGAAAATCACAATACCAGATTCTATACATGCAGAAGTTCTTGAATTCATAGACAGTATGTGCCTTGAACCAGAAGAACGTATATTCTATTTCAAAAAGGGCGGACTTTACAGCGAATTCAAAAGGATGATCAAGCGTTCTGGAGACAAAGAGATAAGAGTTCATGATCTGAGACACAGCCATGTGGCCATGCTGGTTAATATGGGGTTTGCAATCGAAGAGATCTCCCGCCGCCTCGGACACGATTCAATAAAAACCACATGGGATACTTATTCACACCTTTATCCCGGAACAGACAGGGAGTTAGCGCAACGAATAGAAGTTGTTATTAAAAAGGAACAGGAGGCTTCATCCGTCGCCGAAAATGAAGACGATGGCATTGTTGTAGATATGGTACCTGGTTCGCCGCTTGGCCAGATCAGCCAACACGCTCTGACAACGGCTGAGCAGCAAGGAAACGAACATATACGAAAAAACAACAAAAACATCTTTATAAAATATGGGATTGATATTGAATCAGAAATGGTTTACGGATATAAACTGGAAACGTATCTGGATTTGATAGCTTTTGGGGATGCAATTATACAGACTATTTCTTCTTTTAAACCTTCGGCAACTCTCAAAGATCTTATTATGGCCATGTACTCTGATGCCATATCATCTTGTGAATTGTCGCAGGGAAGCTTAAAAAATCTTGATCAGTTTATGGTTGATACAACGATTCCGAAATACAGCAAACTGTATGGAATAGGTGGAAAATAGAAGTTTTAACATCACATTAACATCACGAGGATGGAAAAATTCCCGGGAGCCCTTTATTTTCAAGGGTTCTCGGGATTTGCTTATTATTCAAACTCAATCGTCGCCGGCGGCTTCCCCGTACAGTCATACAGCACGCGGTTCACGCCTTTGACCTCATTTACAATCCTGCTGGTGACCTTTGCCAGGACTTCCCAGGGGATCTGTGCGGACTCTGCGGTCATGAAATCGCTTGTGAGCACGGCACGGAGGGCGATGGCGTAGTCATAGGTTCTTTCATCTCCCATGCAGCCAACGGAGCGCATATTGGTAAGGGCGGCGAAGTACTGGCCCAGATTCTTGTCTGCTCCTGCCTTTGCAATCTCCTCACGGTAGATAGCGTCAGCGTCCTGTACGATCCGCACCTTGTCTGCCGTTACCTCTCCGATGATGCGCACGCCCAGACCGGGGCCGGGGAATGGCTGACGGAATACCAGATTTTCAGGAATGCCAAGCTCCAGTCCTGCCTTGCGTACCTCATCCTTAAAGAGCAGTCTTAAGGGCTCTACCAGCTCCTTGAAATCAACGTGCTCCGGAAGGCCGCCTACGTTATGATGGGATTTGATCACTGCGGACTTTCCAAGTCCGGACTCAATCACATCGGGGTAAATGGTTCCCTGAACCAGATAGTCCACTGCTCCGATCTTTTTGGCTTCTTCCTCAAATACGCGGATAAATTCCTCGCCAATGATCTTGCGCTTTGCCTCAGGCTCCTCCACGCCCTTTAATCTCTCGTAAAAACGCTCCTGTGCATTCACGCGGATGAAGTTTAAGTCATAAGGACCTTCGGGACCGAATACCGCTTCTACCTCGTCGCCTTCGTTTTTACGGAGCAGACCGTGGTCTACGAAAACACAGGTCAGCTGCTTTCCAATGGCCTTGGAAAGCATAACAGCCGCAACAGAGGAATCAACGCCGCCGGAAAGAGCGCAGAGTACCTTACCGGAACCGATTTTTTCCCGAAGAGCCTTGATTGTCGTATCTACGAAGGAATCCATTTTCCAGTCGCCGGAGCAGCCGCAGACATTATATACAAAGTTGGAAAGCATCTTTGTGCCTTCTTTCGTGTGAACGACCTCAGGATGGAACTGAACTGCATAGAAATTCTTCTCGGCACACTCCATACCTGCTACCGGACAGGACTCTGTATGAGCAGTGATGCGGAAACCGGCAGGAACCTCAGCAATATATACGCCGTGGCTCATCCAGCAGACGGTTTTGGGAGATACACCGTCAAAAAGCTGAGAGGCTGTATCCACGTCTACTTCTGTATGTCCATATTCGCTTACAACGGCTTTTTTAACAACGCCGTCCAACAGGTAGCTCATCAGCTGAGCGCCATAGCAGATTCCCAGAACCGGAATACCCAGTTCAAAAATCTCCTTAGAGCAGCGGGGTGCTCCATCCTCAAATACCACATCGGGACCGCCGGTAAAAATGATTCCCTTGGGATTCATCTCCCGAATCTGATCCAGACTCATGTTATAGGGATGTACCTCGCAGTAAACATTACATTCACGGACACGGCGGGCAATCAGCTGGTTATACTGGCCGCCAAAGTCTAAAACAATAATCATCTCTCTTGCCATGAGATTATCTCCTCTATCTGTTATTTCCTTATAAATCGAAAGAGATTGTACATTGAAAGTACAATCTCCTTTTATCTTTGGTACACACACATTATAAAGGATGGAGGATTAAATAGCAAGATATTTTCTCAAGTTTTTTCCCCTGATCTGGCAGTTTTTTCCCGACTGTGGTAAAATTTTCTTATAAAATATAAGGAGGGCTGTGCCTATGAAATGTAAAATATGCGGCAGTGAAAGCGGAAGCTATCCCTTATGCAGGACCTGCTATGCCAAACGGGAAGCTGGTGAGATCATAAAATGCGTCAAATGCGGAAGCTGGCACTCTGCCGGCTCCCCCTGCCACTGTGAAGAAGGCTTCCAGGCATCCCGGACCTCCTCCGAAGCGGAGCTTTCATTTTTATATGAAGCAAAACCATCTCTTGTGACGAAAACTGAGACGGCATACTTAAACTGTATTAAATCCTTTCTTCCCGATACCTGCCTGATCCAGGCTCAGGCCAATCTGGCCTCATTTATCAGAAGAACGGATGGGGCCAAATATCAGAATGAGCTCTTTCGAAATGTAGATCTCATCATTACAGATCTGTCATACCGGCCTCTTCTTGTAATAGAGATCAATGACCAGACCCACCGGCTGCCTGAGCGGAGGGAACGGGACAAAAAGGTGGCCTGCATCTGTGAAGAAGCCGGAATCCCCTTGATCAACCTGTGGACCTCCTACGGCGTAAATGAAGAGTATATAAAAAAGAAAATCACACAAACCCTTGCTTCTCTTCCCGTTGAGCGTATCCACCACTTTGCCCCTGTACACGAAGAGACTGCACAGCCGGTTTTAGAATCGCCTCTGCCGGGAGCATCTGCTGCTTCATCCAGCCACGCTGCATCAAAGCAGCCTCAGACCTCCGCCAACAAACAGACGCAGCCCGCCTCCCAAAAGGAAGGCTGCTACATCGCAACCTGCGTCTATGGCTCCTATGACTGCCCTCAGGTCCGGCTCCTTCGCCGTTTCAGAGACGAACATATGAAGAAAACTCCTGCCGGACGTATCTTTATACGATTATACTATGCCGTCAGCCCAGTCCTGGTCCGCTGCTTTGGAAAAAATCCTGCCTTTCATGTCTTCTGGAGACACATTCTTGACTCCCTGATCCGCCGGCTGGAATCCGGCAGATAAAACCAAAACAAGACAATCCGGCCCCTATTTTCTCTCACGTTCCTCCTGCTCCGTCCAGATATTTCCGCCGCCTGTAAGAGCCCGTCTCTCCTTCCGGTTCTTCCCCGGCTCTTCCCGGACGCTCTTCATCCGGCGGAAATAGGAGCTCATTTCATCTGCCATTCCGGACAGGCGGTTTAACAGCGTGGAAAAATCCTTTAACATTTCATCATCTTTAAAATAGGGATATACGATATCGTGATCGATCTCACTCCACCCCTCTTCAAACAGGGTTCTTCCCTGGATCTCCACATAGTAGCCCCTGTATTTGATAATATAATGAAGCGACCGGTAAATTCCATCCGATTTAATGTCGATCAGCTCTTCATCGTAAATCCGGGTATCTCCGTTTCTCCGGTAAACCTTTGGCCGTTCGGCAATGTAAAAATGCTCCGGATCCTCGTCAAAATCCCGGATACGATCCTCTACATAGTTCTCAGGATCATTTTCAAACACCGTTGTAATATAATTATGAAAATAAATCCAGTCCTCCCGGTACAGAAAAAATACGCGGATTCCGATCAGATCGGTAACATACTTGTGATAATTAGTCCGGTCAATATGATCAAATCTCCCCGGGTGCTCGCTGCGCTTGCGGATAATCTTTTCCAGCAGATGGCCCGGGCTTTTCGTGCGGTAACGATAGGAATGGATTCCCGCCCGTTCGATATCATAGAGGTAATCATTTACAAACTCCTTTCCGATTCCCCTTAATTTCCCCTCAATGGACAAATAGTCATCATAAATAGCAGCCAGCTCCTCCCATGGGACATTGGCTGCCTTAAAATCCGCCTCATCAATATTATAAGCTCTTAAAAATGCGTTCCGTTCGAACACGTTTTCACTTCCTTCCAGGCTAAATCAAATTTACGTTTCATTTGAAATGCTCATGCTCTGTACTGCAAAATCCGTTTCTATGATACTGCAAACAAAGCGTATTTTGCAAGGAAAAAATTCACTTCTCTATTCATGCAGCTCCAGAGGAAGCCCGTCAGGATCTGCAAAAAATGTCATTTTCTTTCCCGTAAACTCATCCAGCCGGATGGATTCCACAAAAATCCCCTTTTCCTTCAGCTCTTTCACATCTTTCTCTATATCCTCCGTATAAAAGGCCAGATGGCGCAGTCCGGCTGCCTCCGGTCTGGTCACTCGTTTGGGAGGATTTGATACTCCAAAAATTTCCAGTTCTGTAGTGTCATTGATCCGAAGATCCAGCTTCCAGTCTCCTCTGTCCGGCCGGTAATTCTCCCGTATCACGGAAAATCCCAGCTTATTTACATAAAAATCTCTTGATTTTTCATAATCGGAAACAATGATCGCAATGTGATGTATGGTCGAAAATTTCATATATCTCCTCTCTCCATATAACAAATTCCTATCCAATATTATCTACCATCAGCATATTCAGTTTCTGCCACTGCTGCAGTTCCCTTCTTGTGATCAAAAGGCGCTTTTTAAACTCCTCTGTGTGCTCCTGAGGATGCAGCGTCACCAGGCATTTAAACGCGCAGGGCATAAGATCTGCACTGGAAATCCCGCACAGAAGGCCGTCCGTTGAATCGCGCAGCTCTAAGGGGTTAAAAATATAAAGCAGATCCTCCTCCAGAGGATTATAGCGGTTTACAAACGAAAAACGGATCAGCATATCACTGTAGATCACCTTTCCGGTGTAATACAGCTTGCTGCTGCGCCCGGAGGGATTGACAGCACTCACCGACAGATCTGCCTCATAACTCCCCGCCTCTTTCGTTTCCCGGATATCGATGATCCCGTCCTTCAGCCGTTTATAACGGCCGTCATAAAAATAGAAATACAGCCGTCTCGCCTGAAAAAACGGGCTGATCCCGCTGTTTGCGGAAGGGAGCCTGGCCCCCTCCTCTTCCTGAACCGGAAGATCCACCAGCTGCCCCGGCTGTACCTCCAGAACTCTGGCAATCTCGGTCAGCGTGACAATATCCAGAGAAACCTCTCCCGTCTCATACTTACTCACACTGGCCCGGCTCTTATGGATCCTGTCAGCCAGCTGCTGCAGCGTCATCTGTCTGTTTTTTCTGTATCTGCGGATCTGTGCTCCCACGTACAGATTCACCTGCTCCACCCTTTTTTCCTCCCCATCTGTATTTATCCTCCCTTCTCCCGGTAAATAGGGAAATGTTTCATATAAATATACATTTTACATTTTATCCAACTATATTTCCGCTATTATACCTCTTTTTCCGGTATTTTTCTAGTTATATTCAATTTTTATATTATATTTTCTCATTTAACGAAACTTTTCGGCGGTTGCTTTTTCTCTGCAAACCGATATAATCATACTGTTTGGGTCAAAACAGATTTGGCCCCTTTTACAATCCAACAAGACAACGAGGTATTCAAAACATGGAAGCAAAGAAAAAAAGCAGCTTTACAGGCTCCTTAGGCTTTGTGCTGGCAGCAGCAGGAAGCGCAGTAGGAGTAGGAAATATCTGGCGGTTCCCCTATCTGGCCGCCAAGGACGGAGGCGGACTATTCCTGATCATCTATCTGGCGCTGGTACTTACCTTCGGCTTTACCCTTCTTGTCACAGATGTGGCCATCGGACGGCGCACCAAGACAAACGCCCTTCACGCCTTTGGGAAAATGCAGAAAAAATGGAGCTTTTTAGGTTATCTTACCTTCTGCGTTCCGGCCATTATCATGACCTATTACTCCGTCATCGGCGGATGGATTTTAAAGTATCTGGCTGTCTATCTTACCGGAGCGGGAAAGGCAGCCGCCCAGGACGGATATTTTACAGACTTTATCACCTCACCCGTATCACCTGTGGTTTTCATGCTGATCTTTTTATGTTTTACCGCACTGGTCGTATACCGCGGGGTAGAAAAGGGCATTGAAAAATTTTCCCGGATCGTCATGCCGGGACTGCTCTTAATGATTATCGGGATCGGCCTTTTTTCCCTCACATTAAGCAGTACCGGAGCAGACGGAACAGAGCGGACCGGCCTTCAGGGACTGACAGTCTACATTATGCCGAATCTTGACGGAGTTACTCCTGCCAGATTTTTGGAAATCCTTCTGGATGCCATGAGCCAGCTGTTCTTTTCCTTAAGTGTTTCTATGGGAATCATGATCACCTACGGCTCCTATGTAAAAAAGGATGTAAACCTAAGCAAATCCTTAAGCCAGATTGAGATTTTCGATACAACGGTTGCATTTCTGGCCGGACTTATGATCATCCCTGCGGTCTATGTATTTTTCGGCACAGAAGGAATGGCCTCCGGTCCCAGCCTGATGTTCGTATCCCTTCCCAAGGTATTTGAAGCCATGGGACCCCTGGGCGGAGTCCTTGGAATGATATTTTTCCTTATGGTTGTGTTTGCGGCTCTTACCTCCTCTGTATCCATTCTGGAAACACTGGTTGCAAACTGTATGGAGATTTTCCACTCCACACGAAAAAAAACCAGCCTTGTGATCGCACTACTCTCTGCGGCAGCCTCCGTGATCATCTGTATGGGCTATAACGTATTCTACTTTGAAATGAAGCTGCCAAACGGAGCATCCGCCCAGCTTCTGGATCTGATGGACTATATCAGCAACAGCTTTCTCATGCCATTCATTTCCCTCCTCACCTGCATCTTTGTAGGCTGGATCATCAGGCCGACGTGGATCTGCGAGGAAATGGAAGCCAGCGGACATACCTTTAAGCGCAAAAAAATGTATGCCTTTATGATCCGGTATGTGACTCCGATCATCATGGCTATGCTGTTTTTACAGTCTGCCGGTGTATTTGAAATAATAAAAAACATGTTTGACTGATTCATGCCATCAGCAAAAAAGTCCCTTCCGCTCTGTCCTGTGACGAAAACCGGAAGGGACTTTTTTATTTTCTGTCAAATACGTTTTTATACCGTTCCACTGTAAATATTTTCCAGTTTCTCATCTGTAAGCTGTACATGGTAGAACAGATCAAAGAATTCCTTTACTTCTTCATCCACATTGTAATTCAGATACTCCGGATAGATGAGGCCGGACAGCCAGCGGATTCCCACAATACGGTTTGGCCCCATAGGACGGTCCATCCAGCTAAAGGGCGTATTTGGCGTACCGTATACCTGCTGATCCTGCACTGCCTTTAAAGATGCGTAATCCGGATTGGCCAGAATTGCCTCAGCAGCCGAAGCGCCGCTCGTATCCGCCTTTGGCTCTCCGTTTACCACAATTACATCCGGATCCCAGGCAAGAAGCTGCTCGGCAGAAATCTGCACTCTGGAGCCTTCTCCCATTTCCAGATCTGCCACATTGACTGCATTTACCATATCGATGATCTGTCCGTGAGCAGAGCCGGCCGGAGCGGTCTCCAGGGAATCCTCTCCGTTTCCATAATAAATACGTACCTTTTTGTCCTCAGGAACCTCCATTTTTTCAATATCTGCAAAGGTCTTTTCCGCATAGGAAGCGAGCTTTTCGGCCTGTTCCTCCTCCCCCAGCAGTTCTCCCATAAAGCGGTAAGCTTCTGCGGAAGCCGACAGATTTCCGTCCACAGCCACAACCGGAACTCCCAGACTCTTTGACAGCTTATCGCAGTCTGATATCATCTTATCATTGATGGTTCCCACATTGACTGCAATGGTGGGGTCTGCTGCAATAACCGCTTCATAATTGATGGAATCGCCCATTCCAAAATTAGGAAGATCGTGATATTCTTCCAAAATAATGCTCTTTTCCAGCTCATTCAGCTCATAATTCCAGCCAAGAAGCTTATCCGGAGCCAGCGTATACATAAAAATAGCCGTTACAGTACTGGAAGAGAATACCGTTTCAATTTCATCCGGCACCACAACCGTGCGGCCTGCCATATCCGTTATCTCCCGCTCTCCCGCCGCATAGGCTGCCTCAGATGTTTTCTCTGCCTGAGTGCTCTGTTCAGCTGTTTTCGTTTCAGCCTGGCTCTGCATGCTTTCTTTAGCCGTTTCTGTTTTTGCAGAAGAAGCAGAACATCCTGTAATGCTTCCCGCAGCCAGGGTAAGCGCCATCACTGCCGGTAAAATCTTTTTTCCTCGTCCCATTTTTCCTCTCCTCTTAATTGACATTCTGATCTTTATGCGTTATATTTTTAAATATCGTACTTTTTTATAAAATATAACGGTATTTTCATACTAGCACGGCAAATTTTTTTTGTCAAGCATCAGGAAAGGCGGAAACGTCCATGTTGAATCATCATTTCGAAGTAAAGCAGGAAGCGGCCCAGAGAAGGCGGTATGGCCTTCTTATCACCGGACTGCTTATCTTTCTATTTACCGCAGTCCTTTTATCCTTCTGGGTGGGCTACTATCCCCTGTCCCCCTCTCAGGTCGTAACGGCATTTTTATCCCGGTTCGGGTATGAGGGAGAAATCCTTCCCCAGGCCGTTACCATTTTCTGGAATATTCGTCTTCCCCGGATTCTGTCCGCAGTCTTTATCGGAGCCTCGCTGTCCACAGCGGGCGCAGCCTATCAGGGAATGTTCCGCAATCCTTTAGTCTCCCCCGACATCTTGGGAGTCTCCTCCGGAGCCAGTCTGGGAGCCGCTTTTGCAATCCTTTTCGGCGCCTCTAACTGGCTTATACAGCTTTCCGCCTTTGCAGGCGGCACCGCAGCGGTCGCTGCCTCTTATCTGATCAGCCGCAGATCCGTCCATTCCATAACCCTCAGCCTGGTTCTCACCGGCTCCATGATCATGGCGCTGTGCAATGCAGGTGTAACCATGATCAAATATGTGGCAGATCCCAATGATGTGCTTCAGCAGATCACCTTCTGGCTCATGGGGAGCCTTACAAAAACCGATACCCGCTCCTTTTTATGGAGCCTGATCCCCATGTCTGCGGGACTGGTCATCATCTTTCTTCTGCGCTGGCGCATCAATCTCCTCACTCTGGATGAAGAGGAAGCCAAAAGCCTTGGGATCAATATCCGTCTTTACCGTCTGATCCTCATTGCTGCTTCTACGCTCCTCAGCGCTGCCTCCGTTTGTCTGGGCGGCCTCATCGGCTGGGTCGGACTGATGATCCCCCATATGGCACGGGCTTTGGTCGGAGCCGACTACGGCCGTCTGATTCCTGCCAGCGCCATGCTGGGAGCCACCTATCTGGTTCTCATGGATGATCTGGCCCGTTCCCTTCTTTCCATGGAACTGCCCCTGGGCGTTGTAACTTCTATTATGGGAGCGCCCTTTTTTGTATCTCTTATCATTCAGAAAAAGGAGTAAACGACCATGCTTTTACAACTGCAGAATGTTTCCGGCGGATATGGGAAAGGCGATATTGTAAAAAATGTAAGCTGCGAAGCAGACGAAGGAGACATTCTCTGTCTGGCCGGCCCCAATGGCTGCGGAAAAACCACTCTGTTCCGTCTGATAATGGGGTCAATTCCTCTTTCCGGAGGCCGTATCCTCATAGACGGACAGGATCATTTAAAGCTTTCCCCCAGAGAGCTTGCAAACCGTATCGCCTATATTCCACAGTACCATTCTCCCGTCTTTTCCTATACCGTGCTGGATGTGGTGCTCATGGGCCGTGCCTCCCATTTTTCTGCCTTTGACAGTCCTAAGGCTGTCGATCGTGATGCAGCCTTTGAGGCTCTTTATAAGGTCAATGCCCTGGAGCTTGCCAATAAAAAATACACCTCCCTCAGCGGAGGACAGCGCCAGCTGGCGCTGATCGCCCGTGCGATCTGCCAGTCTGCTAAAATCCTTGTGATGGACGAGCCCTCTGCCAGCTTGGATTACGCCAACCAGCAGCTCCTTATGGATGTGATCAAGGATCTTGCTTCCAGGGGCTACTGTATCATTATGTCTACACACAGTCCCGAACATCCCGCCTCTGCCGGTACCAGGGTGCTTATGATGAAGCAAGGCTCTGTGGCCGCTTTCGGCTCTCCCGAAGAGGTAATTACTCCCGAAAATCTTCAGGCCGTTTATGGCATTGAAATGGATGTTGTAACTGTAAAAGACAGGTATGGACGTTCCCGAACCATCTGTATGCCCGTAAAAGCACCTGTCGGAAAGGAGCGGACTTCTCTTGAATGATCTGGCCTATTTTATCTCTTTAATGGAAAAGGAGACTGAGCCTTCTCCCAATATCTGGGACCGCCGAGCCCGTTCCTGGGCTCATGAGCGAAAAAACAATCGAAAAACGGATGAGCGTCTGGAAAAAGATTTCCTTTTTCTGGAGAACCATGGGCTTCTGAAAAAAGATTTCTCAGTGGCGGATATCGGCTGCGGACCGGGCCGCTTTGCAGCTGCCTTCGCTTCCAGAGTCCGCTTTGTCACAGCCTTGGACATTTCCGGTGAAATGATCGCTCAGGGAAAAGAATATGCCAAAAGCCTGGGACTTACCAATCTCCAGTTCCATCTTTGTGATTTTGATACTCTGGATTTGAAAAAAGAAGGCTTCAAACGGGCTTTCGATCTGGTATTCGTTTCCTTAACCCCCGCAGTCCGCAGCCACAGCCAGCTTTTAAAGGCCATGGAAATGAGCCGGGGTCGTTGCTGCTGCATTTCCCATCTGTACCGCAAAAACCGGCTCATGGAACAGATTATGAACGAAGTCTTTCCCGAAAAAGCCATGAGGCATGAAAATAGCGGCCGATGGTTTTATGCCGCTTTTAATATGCTGTTTCTTATGGGATACAAACCAGAAACCAGTTATGAACCAAGACACAGTGAAAAACAGATCGTTCCGGATGAGGAATATCTGGATTTCCTTATGGAAAAAATGTTTTTGCCTGACGATCGTACTGATGCAAACAGAAACGCTGTCATGACCTGGCTAACCGATCATACTGAAACAGATGGCACCATAACGGAAATCACCGACTCCTGCTATGGACGTCTTCTCTGGGAGGTAACAAACCAATGACACACCATGTATTTTTAACCGGTGCAAAACAGGTGGGAAAATCCACCCTTTTAAAAAAAACACTACGCTCGTTTGACGGACAGATCGGCGGCTTTTTTACTCTGCGTACCTGTGAATATTTAAAAACCGGCTTTTCTGTCCATCTTCTTCCCGCCGCTGTCCCTGCAGATCCGGATGAAACCAACCTTCTCTTTATCTGCGGCACGTCTTCGCCGCTTTCATCAAATGAAACGCCCAGACGGTTTGACCGCCTGGGCTGTAATGCGCTGTCTGATTTTCTTCAAAAGGATCTGATCCTCATGGATGAACTGGGCCCCCATGAAGCAGAAGCAGTCCGGTTTCGTCAGATGATTCTTAAAGTCCTGGACGGTCCTGTTCCCGTTCTTGGTGTTCTTCAGGAGGCCCCCTCTCCCTTTTTGCAGGAAATTGCCCAAAGGCCTGATGTGACCGTCCTGCGGATCACCGAAGAAAACCGGAATGAACCGGAACTTTTAAAACAGCTCGCTTCCCTTCTGCCTACCCTATCCTGTCAGTCATCTGTTTTACCGGCTCGCTTACAATAACTCCCAATATGGTGATCACAATATCCTTTGGCACAAAAGCCACCATAGAGTAGGCAAATACAGCGCCTGTGGTCATGTCTCCTGAAAGAGCTGCCCATTGGAGACCGCCGATCAGTTCCACCGCCGCCAGACCGATAAGAGAGAGCAAAATCCTCACCGCCAGATCCGAAATCCGGTTTTTGAGTCCTGGACGGATCCCGCAAAGCACCGCCATCACCGGCCAGGCCCAGATATAACCTCCCGTAAGCCCTATAAGCGACCGGATGCCGCCGCCAAAATTAGCAAACACCGGAAGCCCCGCTGCCCCGATCAGGATATAAACCAGTACCGAACAAAGTCCCAGCTTCCATCCCAGAACCGCCCCTACAAGAGCCACTCCAAATACCTGGATCGTCACCGGAACACCTGCGGGCGTAGGGATTGACAGCTGGGAGATGACTGCCAGAACAGCTGCAAACATTCCCGCCAATACCATTTCTCTTGTCGTAAAAGCAGTGTTATGTCTTATTTTTTTCGATTTTTTTGCAGAAACTGAATCCATTTCCATCCACTCCTTTTTCCGGTTCCGTTTTAGATATTTCATCTGCCTGAAACGGAACCTGTTTTATCTTACAGGAATGGTATATCACAGGATGTCCCAATTGTCAACCAATTGTATTTTATGGTTGACATTGTTTTTAATCATTGCATGGCAGGCCGCTGTGGTAGGAATAATTTCCAAGTTCTGTCAAAAGCCGTTCAAATGCCACCGGACGAAGAACCTTTGACCCCTCTATGATCTCATTGATCATATAGAAGATCGTACTCAGTTTCCCAAGACACCGTCGCAGCAGATCCGGCACAGACGCTCTGGAGGCAATGCTCCTGTCCCAGGGATTGCACCAGATTTCATGACGCAGATTTAAACTCCAAACCGGATCCTCTACCACGTCTGTAACCATTTTGCTGGAAGCAATGGGATTTTTAAGGAACAGCGACTCAAAAAACTCAATCCGGTCCTTTTTCCGGCTGTTGGGATCGGCCAGCGTGCGGCAGCCAAAGCGCATGGCCAGAATCGACCGGTGGATCATTCCTGCTGTTACCTGATAATGATTTTTGCTGCTCAGACGGTAAAACGCATCATTGATACAATCGGAAAGGAATACGGAAATAAACTGTGTTTCCATCCCATTGAGACAGATCGTGGCTGCCTGATTAAACTGGGAGGGCTTTTTCTTTTTATATTTTTTCAGAAGAAGGGCGTCAATATCATTTTCCAGCTTGGCATGAAGGCCATGGTAGTATCCCCCCGGATTCTGTACATCATAGCCGATCCGTCCATAGACATAAGGATGGCAGATGGAATCTCCAATATAATGACAGATAAAACCGCACAGAAAAGCCATTCCCTCTTCCTTCTGCTGCTTGGATTCAATCCTGGAAAGGCGGTCAAAGGCGCAGCGGAAAAAATCATTTACACGATGCTCGTGCATATAGGAGCCTACATTTCTGTGGTCTCTGTGGCGCAGGATAGGGAGATTGTAAAAAAACATATCCGGCCCCTGAAGTCCCAGCTGATACAGCCAGCGGTACTTTGTAATGACAAACTTAAGATAGTTGGCAGGAAGGTCATTATATGCCTTCATTCCTAATATATAATGGGTTGTAAATCCCGGCATGAGACACCTCTTTTCTGCCTGTGGGGCAGTAGTTTTTGCTGTTACTCTTATTCTATCACACTCTATTTGGAAATGCGAGGCGGAAATCTGCTCCATTTTCTTCCTGTCATACTTTTCCCCCGCTCTGAATACACAGTATAAAGCCTGTTTAAAACACCCGGAGTCTGTTTTTGGGTATATCTCTTGGAGGTTTTGTTATGAAATGGCTCAAGCTGCTGCACGGGATGGTCTGGGGACCATGGACGCTTCTTATCTTTCTGGGAACAGGATTATTTCTCACGGTAAAATGCCGTTTTTTTCAGTTCCGGGGATTTTCCTTCTGGTGGGATGCCACCGCCGGAAGCATCATCCGGGGTAAAAAAAACAACGCGACAAACGAAAGGACGCCAGATGAAGATTCCCCGGAAACCATCAGCCAGTTCCAGTCTGTATGCACGGCCCTGGCTGCTACCGTTGGAACAGGAAATATTGCCGGTGTTGCTACTGCACTTACTGCCGGAGGCCCCGGCGCCCTGTTCTGGATGTGGGTTTCTGCTTTTATCGGTATGATCACGGCCTATGGGGAAACCTGTCTGGGGATCCGCTTCCGGCTCCGCGAACCGGACGGCCGCTTCCTGTGCGGCCCCTTTCTCTATATGGAGCACGGGCTTAATGTCCCTTTTATGGCCGTTCTCTACAGCATACTCTGCGTTATGTGCGCCCTTGGCATGGGGAGCATGGTCCAGGCGAACTCTGCTGTTACTGCCCTGTCCTTTACCTTTAACCTTCCTCTCTGGCTCCCGGCTGTGTGCTTCACGCTCCTTACAAGAGCCGTCATCCGGGGAGGGATCCGGAGCATCGGAAGTACAGCAGAGCGTCTCGTCCCGGCAGCCGCTGCAATCTATGTCCTCTTTTCCCTCACCGTGATCCTTTCCTCTCTTCCTGTCCTTCCCGGCGTATTAAAGGATATTTTCGACTCTGCTTTTCATATACGGGCTGCCGCAGGAGGAGCAGGAGGCTTTCTCATCAGCCGCAGCGTGCGGTACGGTATTGCCAGAGGGGTATTTTCCAACGAGGCCGGCCTTGGAACTCTGGCCGTGCTCCACGGCCCCGCCGAACACACAACGCCTGAAAAACAGGGGATGTGGGCCATGTTTGAGGTGTTTTTCGACACCGTGATCCTCTGCACGCTCACTGCCCTTGTCATCCTCTGTATGGCAGAAGCTGCGTCACCGGGGCTGGCTTCTCTTCCCTATGAAGGCTCTGCCCTGGCCGCCTGGGCCTTTAAGTGCCATCTGGGAAATCTGGGAGAAGCCTTTATCAGCGCCTCCATGGCAGTATTTGCCTTTGCTACTGTGATAGCATGGTTTTACCTTGGAAAGCAGGCGCTCACCTATCTTACGATCCGCTGCTCCCTTCCTGCCCTCTTTTCCCGTTTTCTCTATCCTCTGTGCTTTTTATCTGCAATTTTAGCCGGAGGGATCATACAGTCTGAAGCAGTCTGGCTTTTTTCCGACCTCTGGAACGGCCTGATGGCCTTTCCCAATCTGACTGCCCTTCTGTTTTTATCCAGGGAAATCTCTCTCCCCAAAACCTGGAAAAAGACGCACTCAGGATCCAGGCTTCGGTATAACAGAAAAAGCGCATCACCGGATGATGATACGCTCTTTCTGGAAAAAAGTATTATTAAAAGGGAGGAGAGCTGATAATCACTTATCAGCTCGAGTATTATGAAAAAAATCTTGTAAGCATATTGGGGATAGATGAATGTTTCTCTCTCATCTATGATTAAAGTATACCCATGAAAGATGAAGAAAAAATGTTCATTGTGTAAAACCTTTTTGAATGAATTATGAACAGAATGTGAATATCCCTATTCGCCTACTCAATTACCTGATCTCCGTCCTTTGTACAGAAATAGGTCTTTACGCCCAAACGGACCATCCAGTTACGGGTTTCCTGGGTTTTCCACGGTCCGGTTCCCGTTCCGCCGCCGTTATCATTATCCCAAAGCCACTGAGGTGTGGGCCACAGACATACAGATGGACGGAGCGCCTTGTAAACTTCGTAGTCAACACCGTTCTGACCGTGGTGAGCCATCTGTACCATGGTACAGTTTAATGCCCCCAGATCTACATTGGCCATCAGGTTTTCACCGC
Source organism: Enterocloster sp. (assembly GCF_057861365.1). Lineage (NCBI taxonomy): Bacteria > Bacillati > Bacillota > Clostridia > Lachnospirales > Lachnospiraceae > Enterocloster > Enterocloster sp. The sequence continues at coordinate 111,061 of NZ_DBMACH010000001.1, read as the reverse complement.
CGGATCTGGCCATATCGCCTAAAAATACGACATTCGTACCATTTAAGGATACAAGGTAGGCCACGCTGCTGTTATTGACAAAGTCATTATTTGCCGCATATGCCTGGTTTAATACCTGGATTTTGGCAGGGCCTGCCTCGATCACCTGTCCTGCCGCAATATTTCCGTGAAGAACAGATGGGTCTACCTTCTGAAAGGCTCCCTTTAAATGAGATACCATGGCAGCCACCGCCGGCTCCTTCTCGGCATACCAGCTGTCCTCTAAAAAGGAATAATAAATACCGTCAATAGTAATCTCACTGCTGTGGTTATAAAGAATATCTGCCAGCGCTCCCACATGATCGGAATCCGGATGGGTAAGCAGCCATGCCGCCACATGACCGCCCCTCTGCTTGATCTGATCCAATACATAGGCACTGTTTTCCTGCCAGCCTCCGTCTACCACGATCAGTCCGCCAGCTCCATTTTCGATAATTACAGCCAGCTGCTGGGCTCTTGTGTCATGGTTTGCCAGCATGGTCATGCGTCCGGCTCCAAAGTAGGAGGATGCGTCTGTCACCGGTGTAGTTACCGTTCCAAAAGCTGCCGTAGTTACCGGTGCGCTCTGTAATGCAGAAACGTTTCCTTCCTGGGTCTGTGTATTGCTGATCACAATCTTGGAAGGGGAATTGAGGCTCTGGGCCGCAAAGCTGGTAAAACCTCCCTCTCCCGCCGTCATAAGCATAAGAGCAGCCATCATGCCGGCCGCGCAGCGTTTCCAATATCGGTCGATCCTTCTCATGGCGTCTGCCTCCTTATTTCTTCACAGGCTCAAGAGCTCTTACATCTCCCGCCTTTAGGGTGTCATTGATAATATACTCGGATACCTCTCCCTCTTTATCATAAGGGAATACCTGAACCAGCACATCATGCTCATCAAAAAAGCTGCCGTAGTCGGTGGTGTAGCCTTCTTCGTTTGTCTCAGGCTCCGTGTAATAGAAATTCTGGGTATGTACACAAGTGCCGATGGTAGCCAGGACATCCTGCGCATAAGCGACTGCGGCCTCCGGCGTTGTCTGGTGCGTTACAGGCAGCAGTACCGTCAGAACGCCTGTTTCTTCATTATAGCGTGCATCCAGATCCATCACATAATCAGCAAACGCACCATATGGCTCCAGATACTGATCCCGCAGCTCCTCCCGCACTTCCAGCCAGTCGATTTTAATATTTTTATCGATCTCTGTATCAGGCTGTCCGTCATCGGCTCTTGTACCTCCCTCAGGAGACACGATATTACTCTTGGTACATCCGCTTAAAAGTGAAGCAGCCGCTAAAAGGACCAGAGACATTTTCTTCCAGTTAAACATTTCAAAAACCTCCTTTGTTCATAGCGTTACTATTATAACGGACAAACTGAAAATTTAACAGACCTTTTTTCTTACAAAATTGTTACACATTCGAAAAAGGATTCTGTATACACATACAGTTTTTTTGAAAAACTTCTTGATTTTTCCAAAATGCGGTGGTATTATGTTCAATATGCTTTATATTACTTAATTTTTGAACAAAAAAACGATACAAGCCTGTATCATCAAAGGAGGTTATCATTTTGAAGCACCTTACAAAAAGGCTGGACTGGCTTACCACCCTTGTTCCTTTTCTGTGCATCCTTTTTTTGTGTATCCTTTTTATTGCCTTTCCTGAAGACTCCTCTTCTGTGCTGGGATCCATCCGCTTCTTTCTCGGAGACCAGTTTGGAAGCTTTTATCTTTTAATGGGGCTGGGAGCGCTTTTCTGTTCTCTCTATGCTGCATTTTCCCGTTTTGGCTCCATCCGCCTAGGCGGCAAATCCCCCCGGTATTCCAATCTCCAGTGGGGCTCCATGATGTTTACTGCCGGCCTGGCAGCCGATATCCTGTTTTATTCCCTCTGCGAGTGGATGCTCTATGCGGGAGAACCTCATATCTCCGATATGGGTTCTGTGCAGGACTGGGCCTCTGTTTACCCGCTGTTTCACTGGGGACCGATCCCGTGGAGTTTTTATATCATTTTAGCTGTTGCCTTTGGCTTTATGCTCCATGTCCGGAAACGGAACCGTCAGAAATACTCCGAAGCCTGCCGTCCTGTTTTGGGAAAGCGGGTAGATGGAGCTTTGGGACGCATCATTGACCTCACTGCCGTATTTGCCCTGTTAGCCGGAACAGCTACCACTTTTTCTCTGGCAACGCCCCTTTTATCCATGGCTTTAAGCCGTGTAACGGGGATTCCGGAAACGCCGGCCTTTACGATTGCGATCCTGATCGCCATCTGCATTGTATATACAATGGCCGTGTACTTTGGCATGAAAGGGGTGGCCCGCCTGGCTTCTTCCTGTGTGGGACTTTTTTTCGTCCTCTTAGCCTATTTTTTCTTTGGCGGCGGGGAAATGCGCTATATCGTAGAAACAGGTCTTACCTCTTTGGGAAACCTGAGCCAGAATTTCATTCCTCTGGCAACCTGGACCGACGCCCTGCGCACCTCCTCCTTTCCACAGAACTGGACTATTTTTTACTGGGCCTACTGGATGGTGTGGTGCGTGGCGACTCCGTTTTTTATCGGCAGCATCAGCCAGGGACGTACCATACGGCAGACCGTTTTGGGTGGATATTTCTTCGGACTGTCCGGCACCTTTACTTCTTTTATCATTCTTGGAAATTACGGGCTGTCCCTTCAAATGCATGGAAGGCTGGATCTGATGGCAATTTATGTTCAATCCCAGAACCTCTATGAAGCAATTATGGCGGTTTTTGAAACCATGCCTTTCGCCAAAGCAGGCCTTCTTCTCCTGGCCCTTACCATGATCGCTTTTTACGCTACCAGCTTTGATGCCTTAACTATGGTCGCTTCCTCCTACTCCTACCATTCTCTGGATGAGAAACAGGAACCGGACCGCTTCATCAAGCTTTTCTGGGCTGTAACGCTGATGCTTCTTCCCATTGCTCTGATCTTTTCAGAAAACTCCATGAACAACCTGCAGACCGTATCCATCATTGCAGCCTTTCCCATCAGCTTTATCATTCTTCTTATTATATGGAGTTTCTTTAAAGATGCGGGATCCTATCTGAATGAAACAAAAAAATAAGCAACAAAAAAGAGCAGGAAAAACTGACATATCACCTGCTCTTTCTTTTATTTTATGTGCCGCTAGGCGCACCACCACACAAAAACAGGAGGCCTGGTCACACAGCCTCCTGTCATTCTGTCTTGTGCATGAAATGCTACACTTCCTTACTTATCCGTTAGTATTTTGCCATAAAATGGTATGTATCCTGTTTTCTGCCGCATTCTCGTCGCTTCCCTTAAAGCAGAATGTAAGAAAACCACACATATTTAATCTCTTCATTTCATCGTAATGTTTCATATTTGCTGTCGTACTTTCATTGGTTACAAAGATGTCGCAGTCAAACTGATTCGCTGTCTGAATCAGATAAGAAATCGGAATCGGATTAACTCCTCCTTTCCTTATGTCCATACGCCGTGTTACCATAGACTCACCTCAATTCACAAGAAACAAAACGTGCAGGTTACCTTCCTCCTTTAACTTAAAATATATTCCTCTTATAAATCATAATAGCATCTTTTCACAACAAAATCAATGACGTCATTTATATTTTTATGCAGTCTTAATAACTTTCATTCTTTTTTCTCTGTTTACACAAAAGAATCCCACAAGCGGGATTCTCCGCCTGCGGCGGGCCGCATCAGCGGCATAATCCCACTCCGCCGCAGTGCGGTTCCCAAAGGGATTTTTTAATTATTAACTGTATTTATGAAACGCTCACAGCTGCGCCGGCTACAGCCCATCTGTAATTCTGGATTGCCTGCTGAAGTTCCAGACCTGCACAGTGGTATCCTGATTCTGCGGTCAGCCATGCAAGTTCCTGCTGAAGGTATTGGATCTGGCTTAAACTTCCGTTCTGCTTCTGGATCTGAGCCGCATCCCAGACCATTTTTCCGCTTTCATAAGCGGTTTTTGCAGCATCATAGGCAGCGCGTTTTTCCAGGATCTGATCGTACAGTGCCTGAATATCGGAACGGACTGCATTTTCTGAATACTCTACATTTCTTAAACGGTTTTCAGTCTGTGTAGTCGTCTTTGTAGTACGGGCCTGAAAATCGGTCATACCGCCTCCGGTAGAGCTTCTTAAGCTGATCAGGTTATAGTTGTTATTTACTGCCTTTTCCTTATCTGCATTTACGTCAATGGCGTCAATGGCCGCCAGATCTGCAGAGGGGATTGCTCCAAAGGTAACGCCGGAGGCAGGGTCATATCCTGTAAAGCTGCAGAGAAGCTTATAGATCTGCTCCATTCCCGCATCCAGACTGGCCAGCTGGGACTGCGCAGAGGAAAGAGAAGCCGCTGCGGATAAAACATCGCTGTCCACCGCCATCCCCTGAGACTGCATGGTATCCTGAAGCGCTCTGGCTGTCCGGGCCAGTTCCACTCCCTTTGCAGCCATGGCACGCTGGGAGACCAGCTGCTCATACTGATTCATCATGGACTGGACATTCATGATCAGGGAATTGGCCTGGCGGTCTACCTGACGTTCCGTAGATGAGGTCTTTTTTAAGGACTGACCCATCATGGATGCCGCATTTCTCATCTGTCTGGCAGACTGGCGCAGTGCTTTGGCAGTTGCCGCAGAAATCGCCTGATCCATCCCGGTCTGTTCCTCTGCCATATCCTCTGCCACATCCGCCTGGGACAGAAGGTCATTTGCCATAATACGTTCATTTACAGCAATATCAGCCTGATCCTCTACCATGCCCTTTGCCATATCATAGGCGCTTTTCATCGGTCCGTAATAATTTTTTACACGTTCCTCAATCTCACCGTAATCCAGATGTCCGTCTGAGAGAAGCTGCTGCTCCTGTTCATAGGCCACATTTGGATCTGTCTGATCTGCCAGCACAGTAAAGGGCACAGATGCTGCCAGAACCACGCTTAAGGACGCTGCTGCCGTTCGTTTTAAAAATGTGGTTTTCATGTTCATCGTCTCCTTTTCATCCTGCTTAATTGGAGGTGGTAAGGCCCTTCACATTCCAGTCATAGCCTTCTAATGCCACTAACAGCTGAAGCTTTTTCGTATTTACATCGCTTTCCGCTGTCATTACAGCATTCAGCGTGGTCTGATACTCAAGATTTGTAATCTGTCCTGCTGCCAGACTGGCAGAAGCCTTGTTTAATTTGGATTGCTCAGCAGCAAGCTGAGACTGAGCGGCATTCAGGGCATCTCTTGCCGTAAGTACAGTATTATACTGCGTTTTTAAGGATCGCACAGCCGTATCCTTTGCATTCTGAATGGAAGCCTGATTGGATTCGATCAGATCCTGGCTGGAAAGATTTCCTGCCTTTTTTTCGTAATATCTTACATCATAGTTATTGGCAAGCGCTGCCTCGGCATCCCCATCCGGGTTTAAGGTATCAATACGGGACATATCCGGCTCCGGTACTGCAAGGATCTCCGGCTGGGCGTCTGCGTCCCATCCGAGCATCAGGCAGAGATTTCTGTGGACATTTTCCTTATTCTTCTGGGCAGCAAGGATGGCTGTATCCTGATCCTGGACGCTTTTCTGAGCAGTAAGCACATCTATCTGGGTCGCCATGCCTGCGGCAGCCTGAGCCCTGGTAAATTCATACTGACTCTGAAGAAGAGCCTTTGTATTTTCCAGATTCTTTATATTGTATTCTGCCTGCTGTAAGGATACCATCATCTGCTGTGCCTGATATACCAGAGCAGTCTCCTGCTGGTCATACTGGATCTTTTCCATATCTGCATCCTGGTAATTGTTGTCTGCCTGCTTGGTGAGAAGGCCTGCGGAAAACCGCATGGACGCCCAGGTAACATCATCCTCAGCCGCATCTGCCTGATCCCAGATATCATCGATATCGTTCATATACTGCTCATATACGTCATTTAAGTCTTTTCCCTTCTGATCCTTATAGGCAGAACGGTTGCTGCGGACTGTAGGGTTATACTCATGGATCAGATCCTTCAGCTCCCCATACTCCATCACGTTATCCCTGAGAGAAGCCCATTTTTCCTCCGTGTAGGCAAATTCAGGGCTCATATCCTTATTATAATTGGGGGCCGGTGCCTCCGGAGCCTGATAGGTATTGTCATCCGGACGGTTAGATGCCGCCAGGATGTTCATGGGAAATGACATAGTCAAAATAGCAGCTGTGATCGCGGCCATATGACGGCCGGCTGTCTTTCTTTTCTGATTTTTCATGATTCATTCTCCTCTAATACGATTTTATATCCGTTTCATCCTATTTTGCCGCCTGCAGACTGCAGACGCCTTTTTCCAAAATCCTCATCTCTGTTTCGGTTGCCTGTAAAATAGATTCCTTTTCCTGCGGCTTCTGGCAGTAAAGGCTCATCGCCCGAATACATACCATAGCGGCTACATCCGCCCCGTAAATAAGAGCCTCCAGGCTCATAGGATAATGCTCTCGATCCATGTGTTCATAAATATCTTTGATAAAACCCTCATAAGGGTCATCCTTTAATGTAAATCCTCTGAAGCCAAAGATCTGATTTTGATTGGAAACGCTCAGATCCGACAGGAGATTTTTATGGATCTTGTAAAAGATATGGTCATTTCCCTTATCCATCCACTCCCGCACCATCTGTAAACAGACCGCAAAAGGACTCCCCATTTCTTTCAAGAGCAGCATCACCCGTTCTCTGAAATGCTCCCGCATTCCCCGGAGCATATAACGCATCAGATCATCCTTATCTTCAAAATATGTATAAAAGCTTCCCCGGGAAATATCCGCCTCCTTTATGATCTGATTGATCGAAGCCGCCGAATAGGGCACACGGGAAAATTCGTGGGCCGCCGCTTCTAAAATCAGCCGTCTTTTTTCTTCCTTTAATTTAAAAAACCGCTGGGTTGGCATAGAAATCAAGGCCTCCTTGAGTCAATGGTAAACATGACATATTGTCACTTTTCAAATTATAAACACTTACAGGTCGGAAAGTCAATGACCCAATTATAAAATTTCTCCAAACATTTTGTATACTGTATCTGAAAAAAGCACAAAATGTAAAATGAACTTGACTTTTTATGTAAAGTTTCCTATACTTATTTTGTACAGTTAGCTTTACATTTCACTCTATCCGTAAAAGTGGAACCATTAATGAAAGATACTGTCAGTAAAAAGAAGGGTGGGATCGATCACAGATGAAAAACAGGATCCAGGAACTGCGCCGGACCGGACGGATCCGTCAGGAGGATCTGGCAGAAGCAGTCGGCGTTACCCGTCAGACGATCATTTCTTTAGAAAACGGAAGATACAACGCTTCTCTGGGACTGGCGCACAAGATCGCCCGGTATTTCGGACGAACCATCGAAGAAATTTTTATTTTTGAAGAGGAGGACGACATATGAGAGAATCTATGAAAAACAACGGTCAGACCCGTTTGGTACGCAGATGCAGGCTTCGGATCTTTCTTGGAGCAGCTGCTTTGATTTTAGGTGCGGCCGCTCTCACAGCGGCTCTGGCTTCTTCGGCCGGAGCGTCTCCCATTCTCTATCTGGAACCGGAAAGCCGCAGCTTCATGACAAGCTTCTATTACGGCACCGGCCTAGGGCTGATCATTGCCGGAGTTTTATTGATTTTAAGAAACCGTTCCTATCTGAAGGATCCGGAGCGCAGAAGGCAGCAGGAAATCCGGGAGTTTGACGAACGCAGCCAAGCCATCGGTACTAAAAGCTGGGCCTATGCGGGATACTCCCTGTTTATCCTTCTGTATGTGATGATCCTCCTGTCCGGCTTTGTAAGCGTCCTGATGGTAAAGCTTCTGCTCTGCATCATGGCAGCCTTTGCCGGTCTCCTTATCATCTGGAGAATGATCCTTTCACGAAGGATGTAGCTGTAGACCGGGCGTCCTGCTCACTGGCCCGTACGGCAAAATACCCTGAAGGGCTGAACGGCTTTCAGGGTATTTTGTATTTATCTTTAATTGTGTTCTATATTCGCCGTCTCCCTCACAATATATACCGGACGATCCTTCAGTTCCGTAAAAAGGATGGCGATATACTCTCCGATGATGCCGATGAGCAGAAACATCATGGCGAACATAAAGCAGATCAGCACCACAATGGTAGCATATCCACTGGGAGCTCCCTGACGGGTAAAGAGCGTATAGACCAGAACTGCCATCCCGGCTGCTCCCGATAAGATTCCAGCGTAAATTCCCAGCTTTAAGGGCATATTGGAAAAGCAGAGGATGGTATTAACCGAAAAGATAAACAGCTTTTTTAAGCTGTACTTGCTCTCTCCTGCCACCCTCACGCCTGCCTCATATTCCAGAGTAGTTTTCTGAAAGCCCACGTTCTGGACATAGCCCCGCAGGAAACGCACCTTTTCCCGGTAATTCCCTTTTAAAACCTCTGCCACCGAACGGCTGACCGCAAAAAAGTCAGAGGCATTAGGCTCAAAGTGAACATCCGAAATGCAGTTGATCAGCCAGTAAAATCCGGAGCTGGTGATATTTTTGATCAGGCCTGCGCTTTTGTTTCGGGTACGCACCATACTGATTACCTCGTTTCCCTCCTCAAAGGCCCTGATGATCCGGGGAAGACATTCCGGGGGATGCTGCAGATCTGCATCCATGCAGACCACTCCGTCGCCTGTGCTGTAATCCAGACCCGCGATCATGGCTGCCTCATGTCCGAAATTTCTGGAAAAGCTGATAAGCTTTACCTTCTGATCCTCTGAAGCCAGGGCTTTAAGCACCTCCAGGCTGCCATCTGAGCTTCCGTCATTTACAAAAATCAGCTCATGATCCCAGGAAAGAGTATCCAGCACTCTCTTCATCTCTGTATAACATTCCTTCAGCGCCTGTTCCTCATTGTAAACAGACACGACCACGGAAAGAATCTTTTTTTTCAGATTGCTTCTATCTTCACTCAAAGGATGGTTCTCCTTTATCATATTCAGTCAAATACCCGGATCTGCTGGCTGGAATGGGTTGGAACCCGCTTGTCCTCAGGAGGCAGCTGCATATAGTCGCCGTAAACCTCTGTAAGTACCTGATGATACCCCTTTGGGATCATCAGCTGCGTATCTTCAAAAGGCGCATCCTCCGTCTTGGTGCACCAGTCATCCTCCAGAGTTACATAGAGGTAATCCGGCTGGTAATTACTGTAATACCACCGGCTTCCTTTGCTCTTTCTGTCTTTTAAGGCAGCCCATTTCTGCATGGAAATGATCCACTTTAGGGGAATCAGCTTTCCTGCTGTGGCAAGTCCTCCTACAAAAATTTTGTGAAGCAGGCTGTATCTGCTATAATCCAGATCATGGCGGTGCCCCATAGCCAGGCCGTAGATGGCCTTGTGGATAAAGCGGGTCATCTCAGACGCCAGCTTTCCCTCGGGCAGCTTATCCAGAATAAAGAGGTCTACCCAGAGATGGTTTAACTTTCCCTCATAATAGTCCATCCGGTCGCTGTCCGGATGAACCTGGCTGTTTTTATAAATAATACGGGGAGTAAAGTCATAAAATGCCCGGCCGCCCCGGTAGCTGTCCGGCTCCAAAAGCTCCATGGTATCGGGAAGTTCCCTTTTTATAACCTTTTTTAACGCCTCGTACTGGCTCCGGATCAGAACCACATCTGCATCATCATCCCAGGGAATAAAGCCCTTGTGGCGCACTGCGCCGATCAGGGTTCCCGCATCCAGGGCATACCGGATCTTATACTTTCTGCAGATCCGGTCCAGCTCCTTTAATATCTTTAAATTGGCCTCATGGACCTTTGTCATATCGTATGTCTGTGCCATACTGTCCTCGACCTCCGTTCCTGTCAGGCAATGGCTTCACGGATGGTCTTTGCCATATAGTCGATCATCTCGTCCGTCATACCGGGATATACGCCTACCCAGAAGGTATCCTTTAAGATCCGGTCCGTATGCTCCAGACTTCCCACAACGCGGAAGCCCTCCCCGTTCTTTCGCATCTCGTCAAAGCAGGGATGCTTTACCAGGTTTCCTGCAAAGAGCATACGGGTCTGTACGCCCATTTTCTCAATATGCTGAACCACCTGATTGCGGTCTGTGCCTTCCTTACAGGTGATGAGGAAGCCAAACCAGCTGGGTCTTGCGTGCTCGCAGGCCTCAGGAAGAATCAGCTTGTCCTCCGTGCCTGCCAGAGCAGCCTTTAAGCGGTCAAAATTGTGGCGGCGGCGCTCTACAAAGGACGGGAACTTGTCTAACTGGGCGCAGCCGATGGCAGCCTGCATATCGGTTGCCTTTAAATTGTAGCCTAAATGAGAATATACATATTTGTGATCATAGCCTAAAGGCAGCTCGCCGTACTGGCGGTCAAAACGGTGTCCGCACATATTGTCGCGGCCGGAAGGACATACGCAGTCCCGTCCCCAGTCACGGAAGGAGCGCATAATGCGGTTTAAAAGTCCGTTGTCTGTATACACAGCTCCGCCTTCACCCATAGTCATGTGATGGGGCGGATAAAAACTGGAGGTTCCGATATCTCCGATGGTTCCCGTAAATCTTGTAACCTCGCTTCCATCCTCCTCCATGGTATACTGGGTTCCCAGAGCATCACAGTTATCCTCTACAAGCCACAGATCATATTTGTCGCAGAAGGCCTTTACCGCCCTCAGGTTAAATGGATTTCCCAGAGTGTGGGCGATCATCACTGCCTTTGTCTTTTCAGACCGGGCCGCTTCCAGCATGGTTACATCAATATTATACTGAGGAATGGTTACATCCACGAATACAGGAACGGCGCCGTACTGAATAGCCGGAGCCACGGTGGTAGGAAAGCCGCAGGCTACGGTGATGATCTCATCCCCACGTTTGATGCGGCGCTCTCCAAGCAGCGGAGAGGTCAGGGTCATAAAGGCAAGAAGATTGGCAGATGAGCCGGAATTTACCAGCGAGCAGTATTTTACTCCCAGATATCCTGCCAGCTTTTTCTCAAATTCATCCGTATAACGTCCGGAAGTCAGCCAGAATTCCAGAGCGCTGTCCACCAGATTTACCATCTCATCATGGTCATAAACGCGGGACGCATAGGGAATCCTGTCGCCTTCTCTGTATGGCGCCTTTTTATGAAAGGTATCGCAGTATCCGGCTACCTGCTCCAGAATCTGCGCTCTTGCCTGTTCTTCGGTCATATGTTCAAACATGATATGTTTTCCTCCTTGATTCTATTTCATAGGAACGCCGCAGGGCACTCCCCGCGGAGCGTTTTTATTCCATAGGACGCCCTTTCCTATGAAATGAAAAATTCGCGGATCTGGCGGTCCATCACCTCTGTCATATCCGCTCCCTCCAGATACTCCTTTGACCATTCCACAGTTTTCTCCACTGCTTCCTTTACGCCATATCTGGGCGTCCAGCCAAAGGTATGCTTGATCTTTGAGCAGTCCAGCTTCAGGAAATTCGCCTCATGGGGGCCGCCCATCCAGCGGTTCTCCCAGGTCTGTCCCTGTCCCCAGGCTGCGCAGAACAGATCTGCCAGCGTTCCCGTTGTCACACAGTCCTTGTCGTCCGGGCCTACATTATAATACCCCTCAAAGGTTCTGTCCTCATACTGCTTCATGGCAATGGCCAGATAAACAGCCAGAGGCTCCATCACATGCTGATACGGCCGGGTGGAATAGGGATTGCGGACAATAATGGTCTTTCCTGCCGCAGCTGCCCTCACACAGTCCGGAATGATCCTGTCTGCGGCAAAATCGCCTCCGCCGATCACATTTCCCGCCCGTGCGGTAGAAATGGCGCAACGTCCGTCCTCAAAAAAGGATTTTTTATAGCTGTGGGTCACAAGCTCGGAGCAGGATTTGCTGTTGGAATAGGGATCATAGCCATCCAGATTGTCACACTCCCGGTAGCCATACTCCCACTCCCGGTTCTCATAAACCTTATCCGTAGTCACATTTAAAAAGGAACGCACGCTCTCCGTCCGGCGGACGCACTCTAATACATTTACCGTACCCATTACATTTGTTTCATAGGTGTAAACCGGCTCCTGATAGGATTCCCGCACAATGGGCTGGGCTGCCAGATGAAATACGATCTCCGGCCGGGTTTCCTCAAATACGCGGCTTAAATGCTCCAGGTCGCGGATATCTCCAACCACACTCTTTATAGTGTCCTCCAGACCGGCAATTTCAAAAAGGCTGGGATCCGTAGGCGGAGTCAGGGAATAGCCCGTAACCTCTGCCCCGGAAAGAGTCAGGATGCGGGTAAGCCAGGAACCTTTAAAGCCCGTGTGTCCGGTGATCAGAACTTTTTTATTTCCATAAAATTCCTTTAATTCCTCAATTGTCATGGCTTAAGATCCTTTCTGTCATCCTTCCATATTTTCCAAGGCGCATTTCCCGATTGCCATAAGGCCTCCAGCTTTTTCATCTCTCTCTGTGTATCCATACACTGCCAGAATCCGCTGTGATAGAAGGATTTCATCTGTCCCTCTGCCGCCAGCCGCTCCATGGGTTCTCTCTCAAAAACTGTAGTATCATCCTTTAAATATTCAAATACTTCCGGATTCAGCACCATAAAGCCGCCGTTGATCAGCGCTCCGTCATTGTCATCCTTTTCCCTGAAGGAAAGTACGCTGTCATTATCATCAATATTTAAAACACCCTTTGACTGGCCCAGGTTTACGGTCGTAATCGTGGCAATCTTTCCATGGGATTTGTGAAAGTCTGCCAGGGCCTTTAAGTCCACATTAGAAACCCCGTCCCCGTATGTAAGCATAAAGGGCTCGTTTCCGATATAGGGCTGAATCCGCTTTACACGGCCTCCTGTCATGGTGTTAAGTCCCGTATCCACCAGAGTTACCTTCCACGGCTCGGAATAATTATTGTGAACCTCCATCCGGTTATTTGCCAGATCAAAGGTCACATCTGAGGTGTGAAGGAAATAGTCTGCAAAAAATTCCTTTACCACATACTGCTTATAGCCCAGACAGATCACAAAATCATGGTAGCCGAATTCGGAATAATACTTCATAATGTGCCACAGGATGGGCTTTTCACCGATCTCGATCATGGGCTTTGGTTTTAAGTGGCTTTCCTCACTGATACGGGTGCCGAAGCCCCCTGCTAATATTACAACTTTCATCGAATCTCCTCCATTAGCGAAATACATTCAACTGATTCTCTTCCAATATCTCAAATGCCTTTCGCAGCTTGTCCGTTCCCTTGCGGTATTCATACAGATCCGGGGCTGCGGGATTCATCTCCATCATCTCCTCATCGGTCAGGTGCGGCATCAGGGGGGCAAGCTCCCTCATCATCTCAAACCGTTCTTCCCGGTAAGGCGCTTTTTCTATCTCACGATATGTAGTATAACCATTTCCCAGAAGGATTGCAATACAGAATACGGCCCCAAAGATGCGGCCGGCTGCAGAGAGCCTGCTTTTCATCTGTACTGCCAGGGCAAAGGTCAGGATAATTCCCAGAATCCCCACCTGAAACTGCAGGGCATACCGGGAGCTTAACGCATAGTTTTCCTTTTCAAAAATGTATCTGGATAAAAAGATCAGCACATGATTTAAGGCGCCTCCCGTAAGGAGCATCATAGGGAAAAGGGATCTCTCATAAATTTTGTGCCGCAGATTCATCCATAAAGCCCACAGATAGCCTGCCGCCACAAAAAGCCCCAAAAGATAACAGAACCCATCTGTGATTTTCCCGTCTGAAATCCACTGGATCAGCTCCTCTCCTCCGATCAGCATTCCCGCCAGAGACTTTAAAAGAAAACGCACCGGAAAGGAGGGCGCATCCATTAAAAGCTCTCCCAGGGAACGGCCCGTCGCTCCGGCGTGCTCCTCCACCGCAAAGGAATTGCTGAGGATATAAAGCAGAAGGGGAATCAAAACTGCAAAAAGAAATGTCAGATACCTGCGAAAATCCCCCTTAGATCCCAACCCTTTTTCCCCTTCCAAAGCGGAACATTCTGACTGCTTTTGTTTTTTTCTCCACAGGTCTCTTACAATTCCCGCTGCTGAAGCCAGGATCATTACCACCGCATAGATTGCGCAGTACGGCCCTGCAGTTCCAAGGATAATAAGTACTGGCAGCAGGATCATGCGAAGGGTATCTCCTTTCTTCTCCTGTCCCGTCCACACCCGGTCAAAAACCAATTCATGGTAATAAAAACAGGCAAAGGCAAAAAAGTGGGACCAGCCGCTTCCATTTGTAAGCATCTCCCATTGATTCAGGCTGAATGTCACGGCCATTATAAGGAAAAGCCATATGCTCCCCAGCTTGTGACGGATAAAATACAGGCCGAATACCCAGGCCGCAAGCGCTGTGCTTACAGCCCCCAGAACCCGGTCAAAGGTAATGGAAAAGCCAAACAGCTCCACATTGATGATCCGTCCCAGATAGTTAATAGGAATTCTTGTCAGGACATCGGGCACAAAAAAGCGGTCCGGATCATAGACATCCGGCAGGTAGCTGTTTACCAGGCGGATATAATCGGAATAAACCACATCGCAGGTGGCATTTTTGATGTACCATAAAAGAAACGCCAGCCCCACTGCGGGAATCAGAAGGCAGAGCGCCTTTCTGTATACGTCTTTTCTGTTTGTTTCTGCCTTCATGATTCGTTACCTCCAAAATTCCCGGCTATTTCCGGCTTTATTCTGCCGAAATGTGAACAATAGCTGCCAGCCGGTCTTCGCCCCTCTGCTCCATCGCATTCTGCATATAAAAATTATAGTCAAAGGTCAGGTGCACCAGCTGCCAGGGGCTGGCCGTAAGGCGCGCATCCACCACACTGAAGTGAAGGGGAAGCTTTAAGGGCTCCTCCTGATCCTTTGTAATGGTAATCATTTCTCCGCCGCTCATAATGCCGGGATACATGATTTCCAGATCAATGATCCCTTCTTCTCCCGCCATCACGGTCAGAGAGGCGTGTTCATCCATCCAGCCGTCCTCATAGTAGCCGTAATCCACCTTGAGCTTTAAATCCCTTACAAAATCTGTAATATCCTGAAAACCATTGTGCTCCGGATCCTCCCGCAGCACCAGCATACTGTCATCCACCAGTCCGATGTCGCGGATGCTTTCAATCTTCTTTACCTGCGTTCCCTCGGCCAGTCTCTTTTTGTCAAAGACCTTAAAGAAGGTTCTGGCTGTAAAATCACTCATCTCATAGGTGTCTTCCATGATATAGATGATTTTTCCGAAAATCTCATCCCCATATTTTTCATAAGTTTCTTCTGCCAGAGAATTATAGCGCAGCTGATCTGGCCAGAGATAAAGCTTTGGATAGCAGCCTCTGTAAAAAAGCTCCACAGGGAACATGAAAAGCACATAGGCTCCAAAGAGCACGCCCCAGGGCCAGATGCGCTTCAGATAAAGCTCTTTTTTCACTCCATTTGTCAGCTCGCCGTACATCCAGGCCAGAAACAGCAATGCACCCGCTAAGGATACATAGATCCAGCGCAGTTCCACACGGATCGTAACGCTGGAGGATGCCACATTAAGCGCAATAAAGCCCGTAAATAAAAGGACATTTACCCAAAGGGCCGCCCGTTTTTCTTTCCTTTTTCTTCCAAACAACATTACAAGGAAACCAAGCACAATGGCAAGAACCGCCAGATCTGCCAGGATCACCAAAAGCTTAACCCAAAAAGGGCTCTGGCCCCAGTGGCAGCCGTTTAAGTGCTCCGATCCCGCATTGATCCCGAAAATGTAAGCTGCCTGACTGAAGGCAAAGCCAATGGCCTGAGGGATATTTAATGTTTCTGCCACCTGAGTGCCTCCCGTTCCTGCCGGAAGCACCGTACCGATGGTAAAGGCCCGGATGAGCTGAACCAGCCCGAAGCTTCCCACCGCTCCCACAATGCAGACAGGCCGTCTGCACCGGACCGCGATCAAGGCCAGAATGAGAAGAGGAAAGAGAGCCATATAACGCTCATGGACAAAGCAGACACCAAAATACAGCAGACAGGCCTTTAAAAACAGGCTGTCTCTGTGATCTTCATTGATATACCGGTACAGATTCCACAAAATTGCCGCTGCCATCCACAGCGCCATGGTTTCCATCAGCCCCAGCACCTGTCCGATCTGATAATAGGCCATACGGCTGGATAAAAACATGACGCCTGTAAAAAATCCAATGGCCTTTGCTCCGGAAAGCCTGCAGGCAATTCCATACAGATAGCAGGCCAGAGCTCCGTTTAAAAGGATGTTAATGGGTACGAACCATGACACATGATTTCCCACCACAGCCATTTCCAGCCAGGCTGCCAGATAATAAAGGAAGCGGAAACGGGTACTTCCCATGGGAAATACATACTGCAGAAAGCTCTGCTCTCCGTAGCAGGACCAGAAATACAGGTCATCCATATAAAGGCCCTTGATCTCGATTCCCCGGTTGACCCACACAGCCAGCCCGAAAAGCAGTCCCATAAAGATCAGATGATCCTTCCACTCATATTTTTTCTCCATTCTGGAAAATCCGATCCTGAATTTTATTCTGTCCTTTGCTTCCAATGCTTCTGCCTCCTTTATTCAGGTGTGTTTGCCGGACGCCTACCGGAATCCGTTCTCTCTCATACAGTAGTTTTGGCGGAAGCGCTCCGCCTCCTCTGTCTGAAGCTCCTCTGTTTTTTCATCTAAAGCCACACGGGCTTTCATATTTCCCCACTCAAAGGTAAGATCCCGCAGGGTTCCCTCTTCGATCATGTCTTCAACGATTTCAAAGGCCCTTGCCCGATCGGCCAGATATCCAGCCTGGACAAAGAAATAGTCAACCCCTGCATATTCCAGAAATTCTTCAAAATACGCAAGCTTCTTTACCAGATAAACATCTCCCCCGCTGCCGGTCACATCATAATAGCTCTGAACACAGCAGTTTAAATCCAGCACCTCAGGGTGGTATCCAAAAGCCAGTACCCGGTCTCTGGGTGAAAAGCTGGCTGCCAGCGCTTCATAGCCCCGGCGTATTTTCCGCTCGTTCTGTTCTGTCCTGTGGTTATAGCAGCCCGGCCCGGTCCATTTCACAGGGGTAAAGCCCGGTGTGCCGGCCCAGCTGGTGGTGCAGGATACCAGCGTATTGAATAGAAAAAATGGAACCGCCAGAAAACAGAGGCTTTTGTGAGCCCATTGATTCCCTGCCTCTTTCCGGGCTTTTATCCACGCCCCTGTCATGCGCACTGCGCTGATTCCAAGAACCGCATATACCAGCATAAAATAATTTCCGTCCACCTGGCTCAATGTATAAATGCTTAAAACAGAGCCTGCCAGAAGGATTCCTGTAAGAACGCCGTCAAACCGGTCATGACTGTTCATAAAAAGCCCGGACTGCTTTCCTGAGCGAAGCCGGAAAATAAGGTTTATGCACCACAAAATGAGAAGGATGGTCACAAGCCCCGTTCCCCAGGCAATGATCACATGATCCATATCTTCTCCCACAGGTGCAAGAAGAATCCCTTTCAGACGCTCCATGAGCCTTTCTGCCTTCTCACCTGCCGACAGAGCCCAGGGATCCCCGATGACCCGTGAAAAATTAAAGGGATATTTTACCTCAAAACCGATCTTTTCGCACATTCCGGCAAAAATAGAAGTGATCGGTACTCCCGTGATCCTCCATGTGCGGTACCACAATCCGGCTGCAGCCATAAGCGGAAGCATCCAGAGGAAAACTCCCCTTTTATTTCCAATTTTTAAATTTTTCCCAAGCAGCAGGCATAACAGTCCTGCCGCGCCCAGTGCCGTAGAAAACACCAGTGCGGTAGGCTTGAAAACAAGGGTCACAATATAAGCCGCCACTGCAAAGAGCAGCCATGGAACCGCCTGTTTCCCCTGCTCCTTCTTACCAATGGCAAGGCAGAGGAAATCATAAATGATCAGCTGGTACAAAAGGGTAATGCTGTCGCTCTTTGCAGACACTGCCATATTCATAATGCCCGGAATGGCAGCACATACAGCGGCTGTCCACAAAGCCATGGTTTTTCCGCCGTTTCTCCCGCCTATATGTCCAGCCAGAAGCACTGTTCCCACAGTTGTCCAGAAGGAAAAAGCCAGGACGAAACCATAGGTAGGAGTACCTGACAGCGGAAGGTTTAAAACCTCCAGCCCCTTGCTGTAGCTGTACACCAGATTATTCATTCCCAGGTTTTCATAAATTCCCTTCCCATTATCCAGCACAAAACCGGAACGCAGGCCGTAGTGAAGGGAATCATAATCCAGCTCTATATTCAGCCGTCCTGCCTGCAAAAGAACCATGGTAAGGATAAACGCCCATAAAAGAGCCTGTGGGAAGGTATCCGGAAGCACAGCCTGCCAGAAGGCCTCTCTGTTCGGAATCGCTTTTCTTTCCTGCTGCTTTCTGCTCTCATTTTTTCTCCTGATTTGGATTGCCGCACATACCGCCAGTGTTCCCGCAGTAAGGATCAGGGCCAGAATCCGCCAAAAGGGAACTCCTCCATGGCCTGTAAGGGAAATCACGCAGACAATGACCATCCATAAGGCGCTTCCTGTTACAAGGCCCAGAGCCAGAGTCTCTGCCCAGTGGATATTCTCCCATTCTTTCCTGGTCAGATCCTGCATCCTTTTCCGGCCTCCCATCAGCCACCCGTTCAGCCATCTTCCCAGACAGATTAAAACTGCAATCCACACTCCTGATATAACAGCAGGAACAAGCATCTGATGACACCAGGCAAACAGAAGGCTTCCCACACTGATTCCCAAAATCTGGGCTTTACGGTTCTTTACTCTGGAAAGCCACAGAAGGTTCCATAAAAATACGGCCAGCACCTGGGCCAGCATGGTCTTTGTTTCCTCTTTTTTCAGTATCTCCCCCAGAGAACCGGTTAAAAACAGCTCAAATACTCCGATTCCCAGCACAATGGCCCCGGCTGCCCAGAGCAGAACCAGGACCATTTTCATCTCTCTTCGTCTGATGCCGCACATCCTGAAACATTTCCTTTACTCGTATTCCTTATATGCAGAGGCATATCCCCGCATCAAAAACCGGACCACCGGCTCCGGCCAGAAACGGGCAAACATTTCCCGTTCCTCCTTTGCCCTCCGGTTATCCTCCATACAGGCCTTTGTCGCCGCCCCGTCGTGAACCCGATAGTACATAAGAGGTTTTTCACGGCAGATAAAACGGCCCGGACGCTCTGCAAGCTGCACCAGATTATCCCAGTCTAACGCGTAGCTGTACTCAGAACGCACAAGAGGTTCTCCCAACAGGGACTTGTGGTAGGTGGTCGCAGGGCAGCAGATGGAGTTTCCAAGCATCAAAGGCAGGCGTTTTACCCAGGTAAAGCCATTAAACGCAGGACAGCGAAGAGGCAGGCGCAGGATGCGTTTCACCCACAAAAGCCTGTCTCCTGTAATGGTTTTTCCGCCCTTTGTAATCACGTAATCCGTTGTGAAAACCGTCATATCCGGCCATTTTCCGGCTGCCTTCAAAAGCTCTGCCGCATACTCCTTATGATACACATCATCCTGATGAGCAATCGTCACATATTCCCCATCTGCCATTTCATAGGCATAATTCCAGTCATCCCGGATGCTGCTCTCTCCCCGGCGCACATAAAGGGGCAGCTCATACTTCTCTGCCATCTGCTCTAAAAATTCACTGGGAGAAGATGTACAGAGGATAACCGGCGACGGCTGGCTCTGAGTCTTTAAAGAGCGGATACAGGTTTCCAGCCAGGGCGACTGCCCATAGGCCGGAATGGCAAACACGTGCTTATACCTCATAAAAATACTCCTCTAACATCAGGCACAGGGCATGATAAACCGGCAGATGAAATTCCTGTATCTTAAAGGTTTCCTGCTCCGGAACCACAATACAGGCATCCGTCATCGCCTTTAAACGGCCGCCATCCCTTCCTGTAAGGCCAATGACCTTTAAGCCTGCTGCTTTTGCCACAGCTGCTGCATACAGGATATTCTTTGAATTTCCGGAGGTGGTAATTCCTAAAAATACGTCTCCCTTTCTTCCGTAACCATAGACCTGCTGTGCAAAGCCCATGCTTCCGTCCACATCATTTAAAAAGGCTGTGGAAAGGGCGGGATGACCCGTAAGGGCAATGGCAGGAAGAGCCCCCTGAAGCCGCTTTGCCAGTTCCTCTCCAAGCTCCGGCTCTGCCTCCTTAAGCTTCTGTTCAAAGGCAGAAGTCACCGGACGCCGTTTTACAAACCCCTTCATCAGTTCCCCCACAATATGCTCGCTGTCCGCACAGCTTCCGCCGTTTCCGGCTATGAGAAGCGTTCCATCCTGCAAAAAGGCATCCCTGAGAATTTCATATGTCTTAAAAATGTCCTCTTTTACAGGCATCAGTACCGGATAGCGCTCCATCAACTCCTTAAGAATCAAATCTACCTTACTGCCGTTCATCCTGTTACCTCTCTTTTTTCCTGAAATATATCACGTCTCTGCTTTACTGCCGCCTTAAAATCCAGTCCGCAGCCTGGGGCAGATTCTCTGCATAATAATCATATGAGGGCGCTTCATCCTTCTTCGCCCGACTGGCTTCATAAAGCTCCTTCCCATATCCCGTTCCTACCAGAATGGAGGTCACACCGTAGTTCTTCCCCGCCTGCGTGTCTAAAAGCTTATCTCCAATCATATAGGAATGGGACTTATCTGCTGTAAACCGCTCTTCTGCCTGCAAAAACATACCGATTCCCGGTTTCCGGCAGCTGCACTCCTTTTTATAGCTCCCGATTCCGTGAACCGGATGGTGGGGACAGTAATAAAAGCCGTCTATTTCGGCCCCCTCTGCCGCCAGCAGCTCATTCATATACCGATGAAGGACTTTTACATCCTCTTCCGTATAATATCCTCTGGCTACCCCGGCCTGATTGGTGACCACCACCAGCTTAAATCCGGCCTCCTTAAGCCTTCTCAAAGCTTCCGGCACCCCGGCTAGCAGATGCATATCCTCCGGACGGTGCAGATAATTTACCTCTTCATTCAGCGTGCCGTCCCGGTCCAAAAATACAATTTTTTCCATATCTCATTCCTGCTTACAGATCAAAGGTATAG
Source organism: Enterocloster sp. (assembly GCF_057861365.1). Lineage (NCBI taxonomy): Bacteria > Bacillati > Bacillota > Clostridia > Lachnospirales > Lachnospiraceae > Enterocloster > Enterocloster sp. The sequence goes on along the minus strand of NZ_DBMACH010000001.1, from coordinate 90,040 downwards.
ATCTTATTTGGCATATGGACCTTTACCTGATCGTACTTCCAGCGCTCCTCGTCTGCCACCCAGCTCTGGGCTCCGCGCAGTTCAAAATTCCAGTCTGCCAGCTGGCCTCCTGCCTGCTCCATACGGGCCGCTACCTTGTGGCGCACATTGTATGGGCAGTACATGAGAAGATAACCGCCACCGCCGGCTCCAAGGAGCTTTCCTCCCAGGGCTCCGGCCTTGATCGCCTCGTCATAAAGCATATCAATCTGAGGATTGGTGATCTTGCTGCTCATGCGCTTTTTGCTTTTCCATCCATAGTCAAGGAGTTTTCCGAAGCTGTGGAGGTTTCCCTTTAACAGCTCGTCCTTCATGGCATAAGCCAGGGCCTTTACCTCACACATGGCCTCAAAGGCATCCTTTTTCTCGTAATTCTGTACCTGATCCCTGATAATGTTGGCAGATACATGGATATTTCCCGTATAGCACAGTAAAAGGTTGTATTGCAGCTCATGGATAATGTCCTTTTTGATTCTCAAGGGATTTACAACTACGTTGTTTCTGCCGTGGAACTCAATAAAATTAAAGCCGCCGAAGGCCGCCGCATACTGATCCTGATAGCCGCCGTCAATCTTTAAATCCAGCCGCTCCACCTGATAGGCCAGATCCGCCATGGCATAGGCGTCCATCATGATCCCCTTCCATCTTGCCATAGCCGTAAGCATGGCTACCATCACAGTAGAGGAGGTTCCAAGGCCTGAGCCGGGAGGCGCGTCGCACTGTAAATATACCTCGCAGCCCTGGCTGATCTCCATCGCCTTAAGAGCCGCTGTTACCAAATCCAGACGGCCGTCATAGACGTAGTTTTCCTTTGTATTGTACTTTACTGTCATATCGAAATCCAGAGAATGGACAATGATCTGATCGTCCTCTCTGGGTACGATAGAGCAGTAGGCATATTTATTGATGGTGCTCCCAATAATTGCGCCGCCCTGCTCCTCGCAGAAAGGGGCTACATCCGTGCCGCCTCCGCCGAAGCTGACCCGCAGGGGTGCTCTGCCTCTGATTACCATATTTTTCTCCTTCCGTTTCTTACCTACCGGACAACGCCTGTTTCTACATCCCTCTGGAACTGGAAATAAGCCTCCGGAATACCGATATCAATGAAATAACCGTCATTTACAAAGCCGCCCAGCCGCTTTCCCTCTGACAGCCAGCAGGGAATCCTGTCATTTTCCAGAGATACCTTTCCCTCCGGAATCTCGTCTAAAAGGCTTTTTTTCATAAGGTAAATACCGCCGTTTATGGTGCCGGATTCTGCCTCCTGTGTCTTTTCATTAAAGCCTGTAAGGATGCCCTTTTCATCTAAAACAGCCTGACCATAGCGGGATACGTCCGGCACTCTGCGCAGCACCAGCGCCATGTCCAGCTGCTGCTCATCCTGCTGCCTTACCAGTCTTGTATAGTCAATCTGGTAAAAGGTATCTGCATTGAGAACGAAAAAACGATCCTCTGTAATGAATTTTCCGGCATTTTTAATGGCCCCTGCGGTGCCTAGGAGAGTTTCCTCATAGGCGTAAGCTGCATGAAAGCCAAAATCGCTGCCGTCTTTAAAATATTCTTCCACCATGGAGCCCTTATAGCCTACGGCAAAAATAATATCCCTGACGCCGTTTCGCACCAGTTCTCTGGTAACGTACTCCATAAATGGTTTTTCCTGTATGAGAGCCATTGGCTTGGGACGGTCGCTTACTACGCTGCGTAAACGGGTGCCCAGACCTCCGGCGAGAAGTATTGCCTGCATTTTGTTCTCCTTAAATGTATACTTAAATTCCTCAGTGCTGACCTCGAAAACGCTGCGCGTTTCCTCGGTCGCGGGCGTTCGCCCTATAGCCATGCAGCTTTCCCCGTCGAAAAGTAAGCGAGCTTACTTTTCAACGTGAAATTCTGCATGGCTGCACTGCTCACTGCTGTCGCGAAAGTCCTCCTCTATCACCTTCCATGCGCCTTCGAGGCTGAAGTGTCTGCGGATATAGTCCTGAGTGGCGTGACACATACTCCGGCAGCGGGCAGGATCGTTGTAGAGAGATACACATTTTTCTGCAAATGCAGCCGGATCATCCTCGATTTCCAGTATGGTTTCTACCTCCGGGATTCCTTCGGCTCCAGTGCCGGTTGTGACAATGGACGCTCCGTTGTAGATGGCTTCTACCACCTTGCCCTTTACGCCGGCCCCGTACCGCAGGGGAACGACTACGATGCGGCAGGAGGCATACAGCTCAGCCAGCTCTTCTTCACTTACAAAGCCCTTTATGATAATTCCGTTTCCAGGCTGCTCAAGGGCCTTTATCTCATCCGTAACCTTGGAGCCTACCACATAGAAGTTTATCTCCGGAAGTTTTTCCCGGATCAGCGGGAAGATCTCCTGTGCGAACCACAGCACTGCATCCGCATTGGGCGGATGAGCAAATCCGCCTACAAAGAGCAGTCCTTCTCTCTTTGCGAAGTCCTCCTGGATATTGGCAAGAAATTCATCGTATACATAGGCTGTAATGGCCTTTACCGGGATTTCCGGGTCAATCTTGTGGATGGCATCTACCTCCACATAGGACGGATAATAGGAAATGGCCGCCTTCCGCATCATGGACAGCTCAATGGCTTTCCAGTAATCAGCCTCACGCTTGATTGAAATATCGCCTGTAAGAGCATACTCCCGTCCCAGACGCAGGAAATGAAGGTCATGGCCGTAATAAATCACTTTGATATTCGTATTTTCCTTAATAAAGTCCACATATTTTGTGGCAATATGGGGCCGGTTTAAATAGGCAAAATCAATTTCATCCTTATTCCGTTTCAGCCAGTCCCAGATACCGGAAGCCCAGTCATCCCCGTAGAGGATCTCAATTCCCATCTGCTGGAGAGCCGTGGAATAGGGTTCCTCATGGAGGAAGTTGTCTCCCAGGAATTTTACCACATAGCCCTTTTTCAGGAACATTTTCAGATACTGATAGGTGGTCTTGGAGCCTGCGTCCTTATCAAAGGTAGGCACATAGTGATCCACTACCAGGATCACCTTTTTACCCTGGCTTCTCTCCCTTGCCCTGAATGGATTGGGATTTCCGTCATTGACAGACTGACGCTTAAACTCATCCGCCCATTTTTCCCGAAGCTTTTTGCTGTTTTCCACCTGATACCGCTTCAGGCCCGTACCGTTTACATCCGTACCGTTGGACACCCCTTCAAAATGAATGACTTTGGATAGAGGCTGATATACCACCCGGTATCCGGCTTTTCTCACCTCAAAGGCCAGATCAGAATCTTCACAGTAGGCAGGAGCAAACCGCTCGTCAAAGCCGCCGATCTGCTTCCAGAGCTGAACGGATAAAAGGATGGCGGCGCCGGAAATGTAGTCCACGTCCTTTACATAGTTGTACTCTGCCTTATCTGGGTCATCCAGCCGCCCATAGTTCCAGCCGGAGCCGTCGCTCCACAGAATGCCTCCGGCCTCCTGAAGACGTCCGTCCGGATACACCAGCTTGGAGCCTACCATACCGATAGACGGGTCGGATTCGATCAGCTTCACCAGAGAAGATAGCCACCCTTCCGTCACCTTGGTATCATTATTTAAAAACATGATATATTTGCCCCTGGCTGCCTTTGCCGCCTGGTTGCAGTTTCTTAAAAAGCCCTGATTGGTCTGATTGCGGCAGATCACCAGCCCGTCCACAAAACGGCTGATTTCCGCCGTTGCATCTGTTGACACATCATCTGCAATGATGACCTCATAGGTCACGTCCTTCGTATATTCCAGAATGGACTGAAGACAGGCATAGGTGTAGTGGATCTGGTTATAACAGGGGATCACAATGGAGACTAAGGGCCCTTCCCAGCCATTTTTTCCCTCTTTTCCCTCTCCCGGATACTGCGGGAAGGAAAGGTGGCCTCCGGTGAGATAGCCCTCGCCAATCTTAAAATCACCCTCAATCAGGTTGCGGCCCTCTTTGGTGGCATACATCTTCATGTATCTTGCAGGGTGGCGCACCGTATGGAAGCAGTAGTTCAATACCTTGCGCTTTCTGGTTCCCTTTGGGAATGCCTTATTGACCTGAACACCCAGCTTTCTGCGAAGCTTGTATACAGCCGCTTCATGACCATTCAAATAGGTGGCAAGCTTACCCAGCTCGTCAATCTCATGGCGCAGATCCTTAATCATGATTTCCAGGTTCTTTACATGATTATTGGTAAGGCGCAGAATCTCCTGATCCTTTTTCACCTGAATATTGCGCTCCTCCACCTCTTCCTGAAGCTGGTTGATCCGCTCTCTGGCCTGATCCAGTTCCTTTTCCTGGGCCTTTAATTCCTCTAAGGTCACCAGACGCTGTTTATAATTACCCATATACCCCTGAGTGCCGTCTCCGTGTACCCAGGACTGGAAGGATTCCTCCATGGCAGCATACAGCCCGGACAGTTCTTCCCCGATTCCGAATTCCTTCAGGAAATCAGCTGCATTTTCATAGTCCATCAGGCCTTCATATTTATAATAGAAATAAACCAGATTCCTATAGCAGACAAAACCTGCCGGAACAGGGAAATCAAAGACCCATTCATAATCCAGGCAGTACAGCTTGCCGCCGCTTACCATCAGATTTTCAAACAGGCCGTCAATATTGCTGACTGCATAGGAAGCATCCGACAGGGCAGACAGCTGCTGTTCCAATTCTCCCGAAGCGCTGTCCTGTGAATCTTCTGCCGGATTCCTTCCAAACACCTCCAGAAATTCCGGTGTCACATAAAAGGACTCCGGGCGCAGGGCTGCCTTTGAGAAGACCTGTTCCATCGCTGCCTGAATTGCCTCAACCGGAGCCTTCTTTCCCCGGATCTGCCCGCCAAGCTCCTCTGCCAGCGTCTTTCCTGTAAGAAACTCAAACCGTACCGCCTGCTTATCCTCAGAAAAATGCGGTTCCAGCACACGAACTTCAGGATTTACCTTGGAGAGCTTCTCATGCTTTTCCTCCATAGAACCAATATGTGCTCCGGATGCCTCTGTAAGAGCAGCCTTTTCCACATATCGCTTTCCATTTTCTTCTAAAATGCGGGTGCGGATCTGAAACTGAGGTTTTCTGGTCCGGTTATATTTTGCAAAAATCGTATCAAAGGGCTCCTGCTCCTTAGAGGCCACTGCCAGATAGGCATTGGCGAAAAGTCCAAAGGCCTTTTCCTGAACCAGCTTATCGGAAATCTCATCCTCATGGATGCAGGCCCAGCGCTGGCGGTCATAGACTGCGGTCACATGGGGAATATCGCCCTTTCCGGGAAGATACCGGTCGGAATACACCGTCTGAGCCCGCTTATACTCCGGCATGGGATAATAAAATTCTACGGTTTCAAGGCCTGCCTCACGAAAAGCCGCCTCCAGTTCTCCCTTGGTAAATGCACTCTCATCCTCATCATGGACAGCACCAGATAAAAAGCACAGTCCCAGGGCATTTTCACAGGAAAACACCAGACGGCCTCCCTGTTTTACATACTGAGAAGCCTCCTTTACAACGGCCTTTAAGTCCATGTCCGGGCGGGAAGATTCTAAAACCACAAGATCGTAAGCTGCTCTGTGGTCTTCCTTCTTCCAATCGATTTCTTTTATATAGGAAATATTGTCCGCACTGCTGTTTCTCTGCTCATTCACCACCAGATTTTCATCCCTGCGGTCCGTTACAGTCACATGGGCGCAGCGCTCTGCAAACAATCCGGTGAGAACCCCATAGCCGGAATCCAGCTGCAGTACATTTTCACATTTTTCCAGCTCCATCCAGTCGAAAAGATTTTTCCGGACATCGGAAAGAGCATACAGCACCTCCGGACGGCTGTCATTTTCAAGGATTTTCTGAATCCCCTCCGGATCGGAGCCGTATTTTTTTAAGAGATCCAGAATCTCATAGCTTATATCATTCATCTGCTTTCCTCTTTTCCGCTTTCACCTGGGATTCCATATCGTAAACGCCCACAGTGTTTTTATTGGAAATAACAGTAATATTTGTCACATCATATAAACGGTGGTATACCGTATGCTCTCCGGCCTCGAAGCCGGTACAGCTCATGCTTAACAGGTACTCACCGCCCTGAAGGGTCATCTTCTGGGTAAATTCCACCACATATTCCTCGCCCTTTTTCACCGGTTGAATATCCGCTCCCTCAAACATGGTGTTGGTGCCTGTAAGCTCGGTTCCCTTTTTATCTTTAATGGTATAGGTAAAAATAGGCGACTGAATATCCGCATGGAAACGGATGCATTCACGGATAGTAAACATCTCTCCTTTTAACAGGAGATTTGTAATATTACCTCTGGCGTCTAAAAGACCCAGGTCATAGATTTCTGCTCGTCCGTCGCCATATTCCGTACGGTCTGAATTGATCGTCATCTGGTCGCGCATCAGCCCCTTGGGATGCTGATTTGTTGTTCCGGCGCTCTCATGGTTGTCAAGAAATGTTTTTTTTGCCAGCTGTGCATCAACAAGGCCGTCTACGTCCATACCGCCTGAGAAATCTGAAAGGTCATCCTCTGTGCCGGACTGCTGATCCGTTTTATGGACTCCTGCTGCCAGCTCCGCCTTCAGCTCCTCCAGCTTTCCGGCCAGAATCTTCTTATACATATCCACCACTTTGCCCGCAGGCCCTTCAGCGATAAATTCGCCCTTATGAAGCAGAACCACCCGGTCACAGTATTTGATAATGCTTCCCATATCGTGTGTAACCATCAGGATGGTCGTGCCCTTTTTGCGGATCTCCTCCATCCGGCGGTAGCATTTGGACTGGAAGAATACATCTCCTACCGACAGAGCCTCATCTACGATCAGAATTTCAGGATCTACGTTGATCGCAAGAGCAAAGGCCAGACGGACAAACATACCGCTGGAATAGGTCTTTACCGGCTGATAGACAAAATCTCCGATTTCAGCAAAATCCAGAATATCCTGAAGCTTTGCATCCATCTCCTTTTTCGTATAGCCCATCATGGTGCCGTTCATGTAGATATTTTCAATTCCCGTATAATCCATATTAAAACCGGCTCCCAGCTCCAAAAGGGCGGAAATCTTGCCGTTTACATCCACCTGCCCGGTGGTTGGCGTCAGCACTCCGGTGATAATCTTTAAAATGGTAGACTTTCCGGAACCATTTGTACCGATGATCCCTACGGTTTCCCCCTTCTTTACCTGAAAGGAAAGTCCGCTTAAAGCATAAAAGTCCCTGTGATAATTTTTATGGGAAATGCTCATCGATTCCTTTAAACGGTCAATGGGCTTGTCATACAGCCGGTAGACCTTGGTCACGTCCCGGACGCTGATGGCATTTTCCTGTTCTCTTACTTCCATATCGTTCTCCATATCTAGTCGCATAACTGCATAGTTTTCCACTTTAAGAATAAGTATATCATACAATGGCAAATTTTTATACTGGTAAAAAGAATAAAAACCGCCTTAACAGTGATATGATACCCTCAAGTAAGACACTAAAATATATAAAAACCTACTTGGGGGTATTTTATGTCCGGAAAAAATAAGGGAATTAGAAAGGGGGCATCGTTTTCGCTAATACATAAATTATGTGAATATCAGGCAGTCAGGAAACTGGCTGAAACAAAAGGATATCCGGTCAGACAGATGTGTCGCTGCCTTGGGATCAGCCGTTCTGCCTATTATCATTGGCTGAGGTATCCGAAGGGTGAAAGCGAGCATAAAAATAAACCGATTGTAGATTTGATCAAAAGGATTCATCACCTCCAGACAGATATGGGATACCGACAAATCCGTGATGATAATGCCCTTATAATGGATACGTTTGACGAGGCGGTGTTTTCAGAACCGGATGCGCATCCGCTTTTTCATTCGGATAGAGGATTTCAATATACAAGCCCGGCGTTTTGCAACCATCTGAAAAAGCACCCTATGAAACAGAGTATATCCAGAGTGGCACACTGTGTTGATAATGATCCAATGGAATTCCATGAACTCGCATTGCAGGCAGCGTAAAAATACCGCCAGCCAGTTACTGGCTGACGGAAGAAAAATTATTATTTTTCATTGTCTTCCTGATGGGTAGCACACCACTATCGTGTACCGAAAATTTTAATGTGCAGCAGGAAAAACCTCAAGTTTCTGCATTGCATTTCGTATATCATCTGCATTCACCGGATAAGGCGTATGTGTCAGTTCCTGATTCGCCATGGTCACACTGAGAATATCATTCATGGGATCCTCCTTTTCCAGTTCCAGATCCGCCAGGCATACCGGAAGACCAATCGCCTGATGAAATTCATAAACGTTTGAAAGTTTTTCAAAATCTTTATCCAGCATCAGACTGACCAGCGTCCCGTAAGAAACAACCTCCCCATGCAGATGATTTTCCTCAATATGTTTTCTGCTGGTCAAACCATAAAATAATGCATGGGCAATTCCTCCATTGTAATGTGGGTGAACAGACACAGAAACAATTCCCGGAGAAATTACAATATTTAAAATTACATTTTCCAGTTCCTCTGTCACCTGCTTCTTTTCCAGATCATGCAGGGCCTTCTCACCATCCCGCAGCATCGGATAGAAACACATGCTTCCAGATGTAATGCCCAGTTCACTTCCATAGTCCAGCCGCTCCCCTGCTTTTGCAGACCACTGAGATTCCACAAATTTTGCCATGGCATCTCCGATTCCGGCCCGGAAATAGCAAACAGGTGCCTCCAATATCACTCTGGGATCAATAAAGCAGTGAACCGGAACCTGAGCCAACCGTGGGATATCGCAAAAAGAACCATCCTCATGATACATTATACTGATTTTGGTGATTGGAGCACAGTTAGAAGCAATTGTCGGAATTGTAAAAACAGGTTTGCCCAAATGGTCTGCTGCCAGCTTCACCGTATCCAGACACTTTCCTCCGCCTACAGCAAGCAGCATATCCGCCTCTCTTACACATGGATCTTCTGTAATCCGTTCTGCATTCCTATGGGTCGCTTCATGACCATAGAGCACAGTCCCTGTTACTGACAGTTCCGCCTTTTCCAAAGCCGGTAAAATGTACTGACTGGAGGCCTTCCACGCCCGCTCTCCATGGATCACCGCTACACGATTCCCAAATTTCCCCATTTCATTTTTAAATCCATCAAAAGCAGTTTCTCCGATCGTAAACTGCGGTAAATAAATGGATGCTGCAACTGACATGTATCATTTCTCCCCTCATGTTTGTATAATTATTTTACCAGATATCCACCGTCTACCGGAATGATCGCACCGTTCAGATAATCAGACGCTGAAGATGCCAGGAAAACGCATGGTCCCTTCATATCTTCCGGAGTTCCCCAGACATGAGCGGGAATCCTGTCTGTAATTTCTTTATATCTTGGATTTGTCTTATCAGTCAATGCGGTATTCATTTCTGTATCCATATATCCTGGCGCTAAAGCATTGACCTGAATCCCTTTTCCAGCCCATTCATTACACAATGCCTTTGTCAATTGCGCCACTCCGCCCTTTGACGCCGCATATGCCGGAACAGTATAACCGCCAAAAAAAGACAGCATCGACGCAATATTTATAATTTTTCCGCCACTTTTCTGTTCCATAAACTGGCGCCCTGCCATCTGACAAAGCCGGAATACTGCATTCAGATTGATATTTATTACAAATTCCCAGTCCTCATACGGAAATTGCTCTGAAGGATGGCGCTTCTGAACACCTGCGCCATTCACAAGGATATCCAGATGACCGCCTAATTTTTCTACGGCTGACTGAAAACCACACTCTAAACTCTCTGCATCTCCGAGATCTGCACGAACTCCCCAACAGGAAAATCCCTGATACTTCAGTTCCTGTACCGTCTGCTCTGTGCGCGGATTGATATCAATAATGCACACCTCTGCACCTGCCTGCATCAATCCTTCTGCCATCCCGCGTGACAGTCCCTGTGCTCCCCCTGTTACGATTGCTTTCTTTCCTGTCAGATCCGTAAAATTTTTTATCATGATAATCTCCCCTTAAATATCTGCCGTGAAAACACAAATTTGCATTTTTCATAAAACAGACGGGAGCCTATGCGCCCGGCTTTTCTGGTGCAATAGATCCCCCGTCATGATGTGTATCTGCTGCTGAGAAAACATCTGTGAAAACAATCGCGCCTTACAGAATGCTTTTTATTTCATTGCTGCAATCCTGTCCACAAACGCCTTCAGTTCATCATCCTTGCAGCCTGCATAGAAACAATCCAGAAAACGCGGGATCATACATTCTTTTACAAGCTGTACATCCACAGCATTTAATGCGTCCAGAAGCGGTCTTGCAACCTGTTTTTTCATATCAAACAGCAGAGTTGCATTTCTGTTCTGTGCCTCTTTCCTGCCATCTGGATATCCCATTCCCTTGGGAGATCCAAATGCTCTGGCAAAAATATTGTTTAAATTCAGTTCTGCTCCCCACCCAAATCCCTTCGCATAGGGAATTGATAATGCATTACCGTTATTGATCTGTAAAAAGAGATATGCATCTGTCGGTTCAATACAGTATCCGCATACAACGCCTGGATACATATTCAAAGACATCAGGGCTCCCTGTCCGGTACCGCAGCCGGTGATGACAAAATCAACTGCTCCGGAATTCAAAAGCAGAGCTGCCTGGATTCCTAAATGCAGATAAGTCAAACGGGGATTTTCTTCTGTGTATGCTTCCGGTACGTCTTCGGTACTTAACGGAACTTCCATAGCCGCATTATAAACTTCATGCCCCATTGGCTCTACTACTTTTTTCAGTTCATTTACAATAATATTGTTCTTTGGCGCCTGACTGAATTCGTTTAAAACTGCAATTTTCATATCGTTTTCCTCACTTTTATTATTTTCATAAAATTACTGTTGTTTTCTCACTGCGTCTGCATCCTGCTTCATCCGCTCAAAGTCCTCTTTTGAAAGGGCAATATCAAGCGAGCTGGCAATATCCTCAATCTGAGAAACCTTTCTTGCGCCGCAAAGCACATTGATATTTGACGAAAGCATGGAATTCCATTTTATACAGAGGTTCGCCAATGTACACTGATATTTTTCCGTCAGGTCCTTCCATCCGGCCAGCATCCCATTCACTCTGCGTATATTTTCTGGACGCCACCATGTTTTCCCATCCCGCACTTCTCCCGGTTTCGGAACATAATTATCAGATGCTTTTCCTGCCAAAAGCCCCTGTTCAATAGGGGAGTATGTCTGAAGCATGATGCCGTGCTCTTCACAGAAAGGAAGCAATTCTTCGCTCTTGCGGTCTAAAATGCTCAGCTTTTCCTGAATCACATCCAATTGTCCCGCGCGAATATAATCCTCTAAAATCTGCAAATCAGTATTAGATGCGCCAATCGCACGGATCTTTCCCTCCTGTTTCATTTTCAGGAGTTCTTCCATCGTCTCTTCTATCGGAACCAGTCCGTAGGTTTTGCACTGCCAGTGTGTATAATAGACATCCACGTATTCCGTTCCCATGGTCTTTAAGCTGAGTTCCAGATCACGCCTGATGGCCTTTGGCGCAAGGTCTCGCCGTACGGCGTGTCCTTCTTTCATAAAATGAAGCTCTCCGCCGTCGTCATACCACTGAATCCCGCACTTTGTAGAAAGAATCATTTTCCTGCGCGGTAATAATTTCAGTGCTTTTCCGACTACCTCCTCACTGTGTCCAAACCCATATACCCTGGCGGTATCAATCCAGTTTACACCCAGCTGTACTGCCCGGCATATGGTATCAATGGATATCTGGTCATCATTGTTTCCCCACCATTCTCCTCCTCCAATGGCCCAGCACCCCAAAGACAACGCACTGGCTTCCAGTCCGGATTTTCCTATCATTTTCTTTTCCATATTTGTCACTCTACTCTCGCAACCATATCGCCATATTGTTCCTTTTCCCTGCGGATGAACTCCTGAAGAGCCGAAAGCACAGGCATGTCTGCACTGCAGCCATGAGATGCAACCAGCATGGAGGCAGACGCAGAACCAAGTTCCAGACAGTCCATAATTTCATATCCCTGAAACAGGCCATAGAGGAAACTGGACGCATATCCATCACCTCCGCCGAACCCCTTCAGCGCCTCTACCGGAAACGGACGGATCGAATAGGATTTTCCATCCCCGGTATAAGCTGTTGAGCCTGATTTTCCATGTTTGATTACTACCACTGATGCACATTGAGAACTCCAGTATCTGGCAGTTGACTCATCCGTTCCATCCAGACCAAGAAAGCGTTCCGTTAAGTCATATTCTTCTCTGGAGCCCAGAATCACATCGCTTTCTCTGGCTACACATGAATAATACAACGCAATCTCGTCCATGTTCTTCCAGTTGTATGCGCGGTAATCAATATCAAAAATGATCCGAACCCCATTTTTTCTGGCCAGATATACTGCTTTTAATGCAGCCTCTCTGGACGGGCAGGCCGCCAGAGCAGTGCCTGATATCAGAACCGCTTTTGCCTGCCTGATATATTCCTCATCAATATCTTCCGGGCTAAGCGACAGATCTGCAATACCATTCCGATACATCAAAATACTGCTTTCCTCATGGCTCAGGATTTCTGTAAAGGTAAGCCCAAGGCTCTCTCCGTTCTCACATGTTTTCACATGAGATACGTCAATTCCCTCCCGCTTAAAATAATCTGTTACAAATTCTCCAAACCTGTCATCTGACACCCTGGCAAAAAAACCGCATTTTTTGCCAAGCCTGGACAATCCCACCGCAATGTTCGCCGGCGAACCGCCCACATACTTTTTAAAAGTCTCACTCTCTGCCAGAGTTTTATAATAATCTAAAGGATTAAAGTCAATGGCAATACGCCCCAGCAGAATCAGATCTAATGGCTTTGATTCATCAAATGTTATATACTGCATAGTTTCCTCCTTATTGCCAGAGCTTTCGGTAAAGCCTCTCCAGGGCATCTGCATCCAAATTCCTTCGGGTATTGGAAGGGCTTCCTGAGGCCATTGCATCGGAAGCCATTTTGGGAACTGACTCCATAAAACAATCCCGATCGATCCCATATTCTTCCAAAGTCGGAATCTCTATATCATGCAGAAGCATTTCTACCTGAGAAAGCAGTTTCTCACAGGCTGTATCCCTTGTTTCCTCCGCTCCGGCAAAGCCGCAGGCTACTGCAATTGCTCCAAAGCGTTCCCTTGCTCCCTCTGCCGCATACTGAAGACATATATTCAGAAGCATTGCATTAGAAATTCCATGGGGAACATGAAACAGCGCCCCAATCGGTCTGCTCATGCCATGAACCAAAGTCACCGAGGAATTGTTAAATGCAATCCCTGCTTCCAATGCAGCCAGTGACATCTGGATCCGTGCATCCTCATGATCTCCCTGCTCCCATGCAGTTCTCAGGTTATCAAAAATCCTTCGGCATGCAGAAAGTGCAAATGTATCCGACAAAGGCTGCGCCTTTTTGGAAGTATAGGCCTCGATCGCATGAGTCAATGCATCTATGCCGGTTGCTGCGGTAATTTTGGGCGGCACCGTCATGGTAAACTGCGGATCGATAACTGCCAGATCCGGAATCAGAGACGGCCCTTTCAAAAGCATCTTTACCTGCGTTGCGCGGTCTGTAATGATCGTAAACTGGGTTGCTTCTGATCCTGTTCCCGCAGTTGTCGGCACTGCTGCCATAAAGGGAAGCGGCTGATCTATATTCATACCCATATAATCAATTGGATTCCCGCCGCACACAGCCAGCATCGCAATTGCTTTCATGGCGTCTACAGGGCTTCCGCCTCCCAGTCCTATCAGAAAATCACAGTTTTCTTTTTGGTAGCAGAGCAGCCCCTCCTTTATCATCCCATCATCCGGCTCTCCATAAATCCCCGAAAACACAGCATATGCAATCTTTTTTTGATCCAGTATATCCGTGACTTTTTCTAAATTCCCAAGTTTTTCCATTGTTGGATCTGTTACGATCAGCGCCTTTTTTCCAACAGCAGGAAGCAGTTCTCCCGCTGCTTTCAGAGCCCCTCTTCCACTGATAATTTTCCCCGGCATCATAAATGAAGCTGCCATAGTATGTTCTCCTTATCTGCTGAAACGTTCCAGCTCTATGAAAATGCCTCAACCAACTCTTCATAGGTAGAAGCATTCTGCAGTTTTTTCATTATTTCATCATTTCCCAGCTTTCCGGCCAGCTCTGCGATCAGTTTCAAATGATCCTTAGCCCCTTTGCTGTCTGATGGAACCGCAAATAAAAAAAACAGTTGGGAAGGTTCTCCGTCATAGGACTCCCATTCAATCCTCTCTCTGGTTCTCCCCACAGCAATCCCCACCTGATCTACATAATCAGATTTTCCGTGAGGAATCGCCACATGTCCTCCAATTCCTGTAATCCCTTCACTTTCACGCAGATATACATCCCTGATATATCCTTCCAGATCCTCTACATATCCCGCGGCCTTTAACAGCCCTGCAAGATGACGGATAACACCATCCTTATCTATCGCATCCATGTCTAAGTCAATCACACGTTTATCCAGGATTTCTTTTACTGCCATACTGCTTCTCCTCACTTTATAAAATACTGATATAACTCAAATGCAGAGTTCTTGGTCTTCATCGCCGCCAGCGTTTCATCGTCATCTGTCAAACGAAGGAAATCCTTATAAAACTGTTTCGTCCGCTTTACCTCAAAATTTGACGTCATTTTTACTGCCAGTAAAAACACTACATCGACCATATCCTCATACCATGGAATCGGCGTATCCAATATAGCTACCGCGATCCGTGGCTCATTAATCTCTGCCATATTTCCATGGGGAATTGCAACACCCCGTCCGATACAGGTTGTTGTAGCCCGTTCCCGGTCAAACACACTGGAAAGGTAATTAGGCGTAACATCCCCTTTTTCTTCCATCTTTTTTACCATCATAGTAATGAGCTCATCTTTATCTGTTATCTTCGGATGAATAAAAAATAAATCCACTTCAAACAACTGATGGCATAAACTGCTGAAATGAAATTCCGGTTTTTCTCTATAACTGAAGATATGCTTCGCCTTTTGACGAACCAGCTTAACAGCCTGCTCATTCAAACGGCCTCCAACACAAACAACCCGCTCGTCATCCACTTCCATATCAGACATATTGATAATAATATCTCTATCCCTGTACATAGCTAAAGAAAAATCATGAGAACCCGCTACCTGAATATCTGAGATTTCTGGAATATTGTATTTTACCATCTCCACAGCCAGCTGACTGGACGCCAATCCCTTATCGCTCAATAAAAGGGCTGTAAGCGGGAATCCTTTCTTCTGCCTTATAATCGCTGCCTGAATATAAAGTGCAATCCCCGCCAGTTCATCTTCCGTCACCTGAATATCATAATATTCTTCAAACAGATTGCTGGTCGACCAGGTAGCAAGAAATGTCTGCTTATACTCCTCTTTCACATATTTGCTTATATTGTTTCCTGCTGCTGTAGAATACTTCATTCTAAAAATCGCTGATCTCATATGCAAAAGAAGACTTTCCTGCAAAATTTCATCATCCGACAGATCGACTGCTAAAACAGTACCGATCATATCGATAACCATTTTCACAAATTTCTCTAAATCCCTGTCATACTTTTTTGTATACTCACGATTCTGAAGCCCTGTAAAGCTCTTTATTTTTTTTGCAGTCAGAAGGAGAATTGCCAAAATCATTACATCTTCTTCCGAAATGCCGATCTGGTATACTTTTTCAATTCTCTGGTAGATCGACTCTGCAAACGAATATTCATTATGATTCTGAATATCCTCCATATCAGCCGGAGACAACCCCATATTTACCGAACCGTTCCTGGCCAGTGAAAGACAGGTCATGAGCCAGACCATTTTAAATGAATTGTCCGCCAGTTCGATTCGCCATGCGTTTTCCGCCTCCACAATGATCCGCCAGATGCGCGATGTATCAATCCGCGGCGCAAATGTTTCAAGCAGCGCATCCCATGCTCCAGGCATCATATCCATCATATAATCCCGTATCGCAATCCGAAAGCTGTATTCACTTCCCTCAAGGCAAAAGCCTTTTCTGCGCATGGAAACAATCTTAAGACCGCGTTCCTCAAACCAGCAGGAAACCTCTCTTAAAAGCTTTCCTACAGTAGGCGAGCTTAAATACAAACTGTCTGCTATGTACTGAAGTGTCGTTATCTCTCCGGGCTTCAGTTTTAAAAGAGTCCCTATCAGCTGTTTTTTACTGTCATTCATGGAAAACTCGCAAGGCAGGCTGCCATTTCCGTCCAGATATTTCTCCAGATTTTGTCTTTCCTCTTCACTGCACTCCAGCCAGATCCCTGCTCCCTGCCTTTTTTGAATTTTCCCAAAACCATTCTGTTCCATCCAGCCATTGATCTCATTCAGTCTGGTCCGAACTGTTTTTTCAGATAATCCCACCTTACTGGCAATTTCTAACGTGGTATAGATTTTCTCATTCAAAAGACAGTTAAGTATCCGATTATTGTAAAGTAAATTTTTATCCTGCTTCATCTATCCACCATAACCCATCTTCGCCTGTAAGACTGTAAGCCCGAAATCCCGGGCTTACCCATTTATTCGCGGCTTTTTGACACAGCCTCTCCGTATATATAACGTCCGCTGGAACCAATTACCTTCATATATGCCTTTACAAACTGCTTTACACTTTCCTCTGCCGCCATACATAAGTGCAAATAATCAAGTTTTGGATCCTCCTGCAAAGCATTCACCATCCCCTGCTTTGCTGCCTCAAATGCATCTGTTGCAACATTGATCTTGTTAATGCCTCCTGCAACTGCCTTCTTTAAATTTTCTTCTCCAGAACCGGAGCCGCCATGCAATACCAGAGGCATCTTTAATGTCTCCTTCAGAAGATGCAGACGTTCAAAATCCAATTTGGGAATTTTTCCCTTTGGATATGCACCATGTGCCGTTCCAATCGCCACGGCCAGAGCATCCACACCGGTTCTTGTCACAAAATCCAGTGCCTGATCTGGGTTAGTATACAGATCTACATCCGTATCATCAGAGGCAGCTGCCTGACCCACATGTCCCAGTTCCCCCTCTACAGAGCAGCCTGCTCCGTGAGCCAGAGCGCTGATGATCGCACTTCTTTTGACGTTCTCCTCATAAGGCAGAGAGGAACCGTCGAACATTACATTCGTAAAGCCTGCATTGATACAGTCTGTGATCACATAAAAATCTGAACCATGATCCAGATTCAGCGCCACCGGTACATGAACTCTAGCAGCCAGTTCTCTGACAATCGGAATCATTTCCTCCATATGAGCGTGATTTTTCATCTGACCAGGGCCAAACTGGATGATAATCGGAGAATGCTCCTCTTCCGCCGCCATAATGCCGCCTCTTGCCATTTCAATGTTGATGCTGTTCATGGCCATAACGCCGTAATAATTCTTATTTGCATCATCAAGAATTGTTTTCATAGATACCAGCATAATCTTATCCTCATTCTTTCTTATATAATGTTAATGTCCAGATCAATATCCACATTTTCTTCCTCAACAGTCTCAGGAGTCTTATCCTTTTTCAGGAACGCATAAGCAATGCCTGTTGCCATAGAACCTGCAAACAGAGCTGCCATAAACATTCCGGGATTTGTCATCATCGGTACTACAAAAATCCCGCCATGACCTGCTACTGATTCACATCCAGCTCCTACTGCAATCGCACCTGCTACTGCAGAGCCTAACATACTGCACGGAATAAATCTTGCGGGGTCTGCCGCTGCAAAAGGAAGTACACCCTCTGTGATAAAGCACAGTCCCATCGGAAGAGCCGTTTTGGCAGTTTCAAGTTCTGTCTTCGTAAATTTATTCTTTTTGATCAAAGTTGCAATAAAAAGTCCGATAGGCGGAGTCATGCCGCCAATGATCTTTGCACACATCGGTCCGTTTATTCCATCTGCACCCAATGCATTTGCCGCCATAGATGCCGTCTTATTAACAGGACCGCCCATATCAAATCCCATACACGCGCCGATTACCCCTCCAATAACAGATTTTGCTCCGCCGTTTAAGGAGATGATCCACTTCTGGAACACATCCATGATCCAGGCCAAAGGAATAGAAAATACGCACAGGAATATCATGCCGCATACAAGCGTTGACAACACCGGAATGAACATAACAGGCATGAGACCCTCGCACCACTTCGGCAGCTTCCAGGTCTTCATCCAGTTAACAAACCAGCCGATGATAAATGCCATCAGCAGTCCGCCCAAAAATCCGGCTTTCGACTGCGCTGAACAATAGCCAATCACAAGACCTGGTACAATGCCTGGACGTCCTGCAATTGAATATGACACACCGGCTGTCATAACAGCCACTGCAAAATCCATTGCATAAGAACTCAGCTTATTTACACCCCACCAGAATCCAACCCATGTGAACGGATTTAAATTAGAAAATGGAGTAGCTCCTGCTTCTACCGCACTGCCAATGTTCCAGCCTCCAAACGCTTTTGCAAGTGCACCTAAGATACCTCCTGCTACAACGATCGGGATCATGTAGGAAATACCGGTCATAACATGTTTCATCGCATTTCTTTGTTTTGCCATTATCGTTTTCCCCCTATTGTATGCAATTCTATTTTCCCAACTTTTCGTGAATTTTGCTTATAACTCCCTTAGGCGATTTCATAACTGTGCTGATCGGGATTTCCACAACAGCCTTTCCCTTAAATCGCTCCTTATTCACCCGGATATCTGCAGATATAAGAATCACATCTGCATCCCTGATTTCATCTGGAGTCAGTTCATTCTCTACCCCAATAGATCCCTGTGTTTCTACTTTTATACTGTCTCCCAGCTCCTTTGCTGCATTTTCCAGCTTTTCTTTTGCAATGTAGGTGTGGGCAATCCCCGCAGTACATGCTGTGATAGCTAAAATTTTCATATAAAAGCCTCCTCTCTTTTGATGTATTTACAATAACATCTATTTCCTCCAAATAGTAAACATATTGCGGCAAATAGTTACGGTAATTTTTGCCAAATCATCAAAACACCATCTGAATTCATTCATTTATTTGTGTATCTTTATCAAAAAAACTGATGCCGGAGATTAACTTCAGCACCAGCTTTGTCAATAGCCTGATGTATTATCTTTTCCTTCTTCCTCCCCCACCGCCAGCCCAATCAAAGCCCGGGCCTCCTTTGTCAGGAATTTATTCTTATGGTAAATAATGGAAAACTTCCGTGACAGTGCAAGCCCTCTTATAAAAAACTCCTGAATCTGCCCGCTCTCAAGGCTGTCCCGAACCAGATAATAAGGAAGAAGCGACAAGCCCAGACCGGCTTTTACCCCTTCCAGCACCGCCTCATTGCTGACGCTCTCCCATAAGGGCTTCACAGAAATTTCCCCTGCTGCCAGAATCCCGTCCAGAACCTCTCGCCCCGCGCTGCCCCGCTCCCGCAGGATCAGATCCTGTCCTGCCAGCTCTTCGGCCGATTTTAAGGTATGCCCTGCAAACGGATGGGCCGGAGGGCAGATAAATACCAGCCGATCGCCGGGAAAGGTCCTACAGTGGATATAGGGACTGTGAACCATTCCCTCAATGATACCGATATCGATCTGATTTTCAAGCAGCTTCTGCTCAATGGCCTCTGAATTTCCCACCGCCGCCTGTACGGTCAGCGACGGAAAACGTTCCTTCAGCTCCCTGATATATCCGGGAAGCAGGCAGGAGCCGATGGTAATGCTGGTACCGATCCGCAATTCTTTCGCCGCCTGGCCACCTCCCACCCCCTGCTCCATCTCGTCAAAAAGCGCGATAATATGTCTGGCATATTCCAGGGCCTGCCGCCCGCTGTCTGTGAGATACAAACGGCGTGAAATACGGTCAAAGAGCCGAACTTTGTAATGCTCCTCCATCTCTGAAACAGCCAGACTGATAGCGGGCTGGGCAATATAGAGTATCTGGGCTGCCGCAGTCATGCTTCCTGTCTCGCAGACCGTGACAAAAATCCTTAAATGACGCAGCGTCATGATCCTTCTCCTTTCTTTCACTGATTCGTATATTCATAATATTTTCATTATATATATTATAATATTATAGTATTTTACATATGTATCTGCAAGGCGTATAGTAGGAATGCCGGATGGATTTTCCGGCAAAATAACCGGGAATACTTCCCGTTTTAAAAGGAGTTCACCCATGGAAGCTGTATCCCATCATGAAAAGCGGTCTGTCATCTTAAAAAAGCTTTTTATTTCTACCTTTTATCTCAGCGCCTTTACCTTTGGCGGCGGCTATGTAATTGTAACACTGATGAAAAAAACCTTTGTGGATCAGTACCACTGGATCGATGAGGAAGAGATGCTGGATCTGGTAGCCATTGCCCAGTCCTGCCCCGGCGCCATCGCAGTCAACGGGGCTATCGTGGTAGGCTACAAGCTGGCAGGCCTTCCCGGAGTCATGACCTCCGTTCTTGCAACGGTCATCCCTCCCTTTGCCATCCTTTCTCTGATTTCACTCTGCTATGCCGCCTTCCGCTCCAATCAGTATGTGGGCTGGATGTTAAACGGAATGCAGGCCGGAGTAGGAGCCGTAATCATGGAGGTAGTCTGGGAAATGTCCTCTGGCATTATAAAAGAAAAGCAGACAGTTCCCCTTCTTGTCATGGCCGCGGCCTTTATTGCCAACTACTTCTTCGGCGTCAGCGCCATTATCATTATCCTGCTGTGCATCGGCCTTGGTATCGTCACTACCTTAAGCCGTGAAAAACAGAAGAAAGGCGGTTCCTTATGATCTATTTACAGCTCTTTTTAAGCTTTCTGCAGATTGGCGCCTTCAGCTTCGGCGGCGGCTATGCGGCAATGCCTCTGATCCAGAATCAGGTAGTACAGCTTCATCCCTGGCTTTCCCAGTCCGAATTTACGGATCTGATCACCATTTCCCAGATGACCCCCGGCCCGATCGCAGTCAATTCCGCAACCTTTGTAGGCACCCGCATTGCCGGAGTTCCCGGAGCGCTGGCAGCTACCATCGGCTGTGTGCTCCCTTCCTGCATTCTTGTAACGATTCTGGCAAAAATTTACTTAAAATACCGAAGTTTAAGCCTTCTTCAAGGCATTTTAAAATCCCTCCGTCCTGCCGTAATCGCCATGATCGCAGCTGCCGGAGTCAGCATTCTGGTTACCGCATTCTGGGGAAATGACATTTCCTCCCTCCATCTGGATGCCATTCTCTCCAGTACAAATATAAGAGCTGTGGGAATCTTTCTGCTTTCCCTGATTCTTCTTGCAAGATTCAAAATGGATCCCATCCATGTGATGCTTCTTTCCGGAGGGGCGGAAGTTGTCATGCAGCTCATTATGAAGCTTCTGTAAATATTTTTTCTGTTTCGTGACTTTTATCACATAAAAAGAGGGGCGGCTGTGGTATCCTATATACAACAGAAAACGAATTCACATTTACAGGAGGTAATATATATGGCACTTTCACATCTCACATCCGCTGATTTCGACCAGGCAGTAAATGCCGGTGACGACGTAGTAGTCGTTGATTTCTTTGCAACCTGGTGCGGTCCCTGCAAAATGCTGGCTCCCGCAGTAGAACGCATGGCAGAGGTTCATCCGGAGGTACATTTCTACAAGGTAGACATTGATGAAGAAATGGATCTGGCATCCCGTTTCGGAGTCATGAGCGTTCCCACCCTTCTCTACTTCAAGAGAGGAGAGATCGTAAATAAAACCGTAGGACTCATTTCTCCTGCTGATCTGGAAAATGCCATTGCCAAATCCAAATAAACCATAAACACATAAGAGGATTGAACCCTTCGCTGCGATATCTGTCAAACGAAGCATTCAATCCTCTTTTATTGTCCTGCAGCCGGAAATCAGGGTACCTACACGTATCCTCCAAATTCTTTCAGCCACTTTCTTCTCTTCTCATAATCGGGAAGCACATTCTTTACTTCTGCCCAAAACTTCCGGGAATGGTTCATCTCCTTTCGGTGAGCCAGCTCATGAACCACCACATAATCCAGAACCTCCGGTGGCATCAGCACCAGCTTCCAGTGGAAATTTAAATTCCCCTCACTGCTGCAGCTTCCCCAGCGTGTTTTGGCGCTGCGGATGGAAATCCGCCCATAGGTTACTCCCATCAAAGCCGCAAAATACGCAATCCTCTGCCCAATCCGCTCCCGTGCCTTCCTGCGGTAAGCCGCCTCAAGCTTTGGATCTTCCTCATAGTCATGTGGAAATACCTGAGCCAGATTTCGTCTCTTTGTTTCCGAATCGAACCATTTCTTCAGAATCCATTCCTGCCGGGTTCGTACAAACTCCATCAGCGCTCCTTCCGAAATGCCCTCCGGCGCACGGATGATCACCTGACCATCCGTCTTTATCTCCAGTGCCAGACTGTGGCGTCGGGAATAGACCACCTGTGCCTCGATCGTTCCTTCCCGCTCTCCCTGTCTCCAGCCAATCCCTATCTTTCCTATCATATCCGCTTACAGAACATCGGAAAAATGAGGCCTGAGCTTTTTAAACATCTTAAGTCCGCAAAGAAGTACGATCAGGGTGAAGGCCCAGTAATACAGCGTCAGCTTCGGCCGCTCCCAGAACCAGTTGCCTGTAATCATGCTGTCCTTGTATCCGGTGACGATATAGTAAAAAGGATTCAGTTTAAAAATCGGTTCCATCCAGGGCATACGGTCTGTAAACATAGATTCATGATACATAATGGGGCTGAGCCAGATGCCAAACTGCAGGCAGATTCCCACGATCTGAGCCATATCCTTGAAAAATACATTGACAGAAGCTGTAAAATATCCCAGTCCCAGCGCCAGCACAGAGGCTGCAAAGGTATAATAGAGAACCTGGATCCAGGTAACGCGCACCGGCATCCCGGCGATCAGGTACATTCCCGCCATGATCAGCACGAAAAAGGCATGGACCAGCAGACAGGAAATCAGCTTGATGATCGGCAGGATCTCTACTTTGAAAACCACCTTTTTGACCAGATAGCTGTATTCCTGAAGACAGCCCGTTCCTGTGTTTAACGCCTCGCTGAAAAAGAACCAAGGTACAATGCCCGGAACCAGCCATGCCACATAGCTGACTCCAGGAACAGGCGGCGGAGACTTAAAACCGATTCCGAAAATCACCGCATAAATGACTACGGTCACAATGGGCTGAATAAACATCCATACAATACCGAAGTAAGAACCCACGAACCGTTTTCTGAAATCAGCCTTTCCAAGATCCCATATGAGCTTTCGCTTTGTAATAATCTCCTTTAACAGAGAAACTGCATAATTCATAATCCGTATCCTTCACTGTCAGAATTTAAAGGTATCCTTAAGACCGCTCCATTTCTTATCCTTCTCGGAAATGATCAGCTCCATTCCCGGCTCGATAGGCCACTCTACGCCGATCTCAGGGTCGCTCCAGAGAAGGCCGCCCTCATCGCCCGGATGATAGAAGTCTGTGCACTTGTAGGCAAACTCCGCCTCATCGGAGAGAACCAGAAAACCGTGTGCAAAGCCCTCCGGAATGTAAAACTGCTTCTTGTTTTCAGCAGATAAGGTCACGCCGAACCACTTTCCATAGGTTTTGGAATCGGAACGCAGGTCTACGGCAACGTCAAAGACCGTTCCCCTTACCGCACGTACCAGCTTGCCCTGAGGATACTGCTTCTGGAAATGAAGGCCCCTTAAAACGCCTTTTACGGACATGGACTGATTGTCCTGTACAAAGGTCATATTAAGGCCTGCTTCCTTAAAGTCATTCTGGTTATAGGTTTCCATAAAATAGCCTCTCTCATCCTTAAAAACCGTAGGCTCAATTACATAAAGTCCTTCAATTTCACATGTTGTCACTTTGATCTTTCCCATGATTCTTTCTCCTTCTTTCATCCATCCTGAGTCATTCAGCAGCCCGAAAGCCGCTTTTCCACATCTATCAGGAAATTTTACCACGTTATCCACAAGGGTGCAACTGTTTATGCTGCTTCTCTCTAAAGCCGCAGGCACACCACCGCAAAAATCCGCACCGCCACATACAGATCCATCATCATCACCGCATAAAGCAGCCCTCTGTCGTCGCTTCCCGTCCGTACCACCCGGCTGCTGCGGAATGTAAGCAGAACCGCCGGAAGGAAGGGCAGCAGATATCTTCCCTGAACGCCTTCAATCATGGACGCGCTTCTGGGAGTCCAGGCTAACAGCATGGAAAACATCAGCGCCCCTAAAAGCAGCAGCGCCAGAAACCAGATCCACAGCCTGTTTCCTGTGGAAAACATCACTTCTTCTCCCGGCTTTTTTAACGCCAGCACCACTAAAATGGTACACAGAGCCAATATGATCACGGTCGGTGTATTTAAAACAGGATCCTGATTTCCCAGAGAGCCGCCGATCATTCCTTCAAACAGCTGCGTTCCCTTCCACGCCAGCGTGTCATAACACATTTTCAGCACATGAAGAGGACGGTGGAGCAGCTCCGCAAAGGTATATCCCGTCTCTCCGGCCCAGGCAATATAGCTGTCCTCTGCCTGAGTATACATGGAAACGGTTCCCAGATTAACTGCAGCCATGGCTGCCGCAAAGGCTCCCAGCACCCCTGCCGCAGAAGCCGTCCACCGGCCCCAGCCCCCAAACTTTTTCACCGGGATCAGAAGGCACAGCCCCGCGATCACTCCGTATACCATCTTGCAGGGTCCCATGACTGCCAGTAAAAATGCCAGAAGAACCACATCTTTCCATTTTACCCTATCCGCCTTATAGGCTAAATCCATGCAGACTGCCGTAAAATACCCGCAGAAGGCCGTAATCAGCACATCATACGATAAAGAAGACACCAGATGGAGGTTCATGGGCAGCAGATATACGGCAAATACGGCTGTCTTTCCAAAGGGAAGCCGCCTTAAGGTCAAAAAGCCTGTGGCTGCAAAAAAGAGCAGATTAAACAGACGTCCCAGATACAAAAGGATCAGGCTTCCAAGTCCCAGAAGCCTTGCAAGGACAAAACCAAGAGCCTGAGGCCAATAGGCCAGCGGAGTGGTCCGCACAGAAAACTGATAGGAGCTTGCCATCTGACCCGCGCCCTGAGAAGAAGAACTTTGAACGTTCTCCCGATGAACAGCTTCGTTTTCACCGGAACGTTCTTCATGGATCCGCCTGTAGGTTTCTTCTGTCAAGCTCTGTCCTAAAATCACGGGCTTTTCATCCCCGCCCTCAGCACTTCCGTCATCTGCCAGCACATCCGCCACATCTTCAAGCCAGGCGTCCTCCGGCCGGATCTGGATCAGCCCCTTTTCATTGACCGAAGGAAGCCCCATCAGACGATTGGAACACTCATAGGCGCTGATATAGTGGCTTACCTCATCGGGCGCAGAAAGAGGCGGGAGCACTAGGGAATAAATCCCGCCCAGACACAGCACCGAAACCGCAAACAGGGCTTCCAGCGTCATTTTCCTGCGGATAAACAGCTCATACCCCAGAAAAACCGCCGCTGCAAGCACCAAAGCCCCAAGCCCTGCATACCAGCCAAACAGCCAGGTATTTCCTGTTTCTGTCACAGAGGCTTTCAGATCCAGGCTGTGCCACAGCAGGAAAAACAGCAGCGCCAAAGGCCCGGCCGCCCACTTATTCCCCAAAATATTCCCTTTTTTTTCCATATTACTGCACCTGCTCCGAAACAGTCCCGGCCGTCCGCCTTTCATCTCCGTCCTTCATTTCCTCTTCCTCCTCTTTGAACCGCTTTTCAAGAGCCATCTTCTGTATCAACTCCCTCTGGCGGCTTTCCAGCTGGGAAATATGGACCGTCATACTGAAAAGCTTTACGATCAGCAGAAAGATCATAAACAGAAACAGAAAATTCGTTGTGGCATAGATTCCCAAAAGTCTGGCGCAGAAATCTGCCACAGAGGGAAAAACGGCGAAAACCACCAGCATAAGAGCCATGATCACCCAGAAAAGGGCAGCTTCAATCTCCATTTTTGCCTGCCGTATCTTCCTCATCATAAATGTCATGGTAAATACTGATACAAAAATCAATGCAACACGAAGCATAACTGTCATCATCAAAAACCCCGCTTTCCAGGCCTGTCCTCACGCCCTTTTACGCTCTGTCACAGGCCTTTTTCCAGTATTCCCGGTTCATGGTAAGCTTTAAGATCAGCCACTTTGGCAGCAGCCGGTAACATTTTCCTGCCCGGTAACCCAGAAATTTAAAACCACTCTTTACCACCAGTCCCGGCACCAGCCAGGGCTTTCCCCGGCGGATCAGAAAATGGGCTGTGGATTTCACCAGACGGATTCCCTCGCTTTCCGACCGCACGCAGCCAAAGAGCTCCGGATGGTCTGCCTGAGACACCGCCAGATCGAAATTGCGTTTAAACTGCTGCCTGCAGTTATAGTTGTGGGAATGGATCACACGGGCGCCGGCAGCATAAGCCACTGCGTAGTCATCCTGCAAAAGGGCCTTTCCCGCAAAAATCATATCCTCATTAAAAATCGTCCTGCGGATAAAGCCGCCCTGAAACCAGAATTTCTCCCGGTCATAAGCGCAGCACACATTAGAGGCAAAAAAGGTCTTGATTCCCATTTGCTCCAGATCTGCCCTTGTCTTTACACAGCTTTCCTCCGGGTAATTAAAGCTCCTTGTATACCGCTCTGCCAAAGGGCAGTCCTTATCCGGGAGCTGTCTCGCATAAGCCATGATCACAGCCTCTCCCTCAGGTCCTCTCTGTTCAAAGGCCTTCACCAGCGCCTCGATCAGGTGTTCATCTGCAGGGACCGCATCATCTGTCATAAATACCACAATGTCTGCCCGGCTGAAGCGCATTCCTCTGTTTCTGGTCTCTCCGTGGTCAAATTCCTCTTTTGTCAGATGGTGAACCTCCAGGTTTTTAATTCCCTCAAACCCGTGTTCATTCCAAAATGATTTCTCCGTATTCATCACGATGATCTTCCCCACAGGCCAGGTCTGGCGCTGCAGCATTTTCAAAAGTCTTGAAAATTTCTTTCCCGGTTTATAAGTGGGGATCACCACATCCACCTTTTTTCTATCTTCCATAGGCCCTCCTTATTAAACACTCACTTTTTCAGCCCGATTGCCGTACAGATGCCAAAGCCTGCGCAAAGGCCCGCCATAAGAAGCAGATAGCACAGTGCGCCTCCGCCGATCCCAAAGGCTCCTACCAGAGCGCCTGATAAGACCGCTGCTGCCAGAGCGCCTGCGCCGTATACGAAAAATACGGTTTTCTGCCTGCGCATAATCACCAGAGCATAGTACATCAGATTGGCAAAGGCATAAAAACCGCCTCCCAGCACGATTCCTGTAAATGCCCAGAAATGTGCCGTCAGCACGCCCGGATCCCCTCCCATGATCTGCTCCATCACAGAAAGAACCCATTTTCCCAGACATAAGGTTCCTCCCACTGCCAGCACCGTAAGACCGGCAATCACCGCGCTGATCCTTTTAAGGGTATTAAAAAAAGCCCTCCTGTCATCCTTCCCCCAAAATTCTGTCAGGACGGTCAGATAGGGGCGGATCACAAAATTCGCTACCATATAGATAACAGAGGTAGGCATAAAAATCAAGTTAAAATACCCGGAAGCCGCATTGTTCATCCTGGCGTCAATGGCGTACTTGGCAGAGGAAAAGATATAAAAATCAAGAAATACAGACACAAAGAGAAAGCCTGTGCTTAAAAACAGTTTTCTGTACTGTCCCTTTTTTGCCTCCCATTTCACAGCGGAAAGAGCATGGATCACATCCAGATTAAAAAGGATGACTCCTCCGATCTGGGCCGCTACTGCTGCCAGACAAGCCAAAAGCAGGTTTTCAAAGGCAGCCAGTATGACCGTAAAGACAGATACGGAAAGAATGGTTCGGAAAAAATTGGATTTTCCCGTCAGATACAGGCTTCCCTGGCGCTGAAACTCCGATTCATACACGTCCGCGTATCCGTCAATCACCTTATAGACCACCAAAAGGAGCAGAATGGTGCATTTTTCTCCATTATAATCACCGACTCCCCGAAGATACGCCCCGTGACGGATCATCATAAACACAGCTCCGGCAGCCAGAGCGATCAGGCAGGTTATATTTCTGTGCTCCCTGTAATCTCCAAAGGTATATTCGCCGGCTCCGTCTGTAATGTGGAAGGGGCGGATGCCAAAATAGGCTACTAAAAACAGCTGCTGGCCCAGAGTCGAAAAGCCGAAGGAAAAAATTCCTCCCTGTTCTTCTCCTGCCAGCCGGATTACAAGAAAGGATAAAACCATGCTTGCAAATGCATAGACAAAGCTTCCTGCAATATTCCATACCACATTTGCCCGGTTTATATGATCCCCCTTATATAACAGAGCCTGCGTCATCCGTTTCATTCTCATTTATCCTTTCGTTTTTGCATCCTGCTGCCGTTTCCTGAAATTCTGGATCACCAGAATGGATAAGAGCATACGAACCATATATTTTACAGCCGTAACCGGCTTAAGATAGCTTTCCCCGGCAGTCCGGTCATCAATCGTCACCTGAACCTCAGCCACTCTGGCCCCCTGGTGG
The DNA here is from genome assembly GCF_057861365.1 of Enterocloster sp. Lineage (NCBI taxonomy): Bacteria > Bacillati > Bacillota > Clostridia > Lachnospirales > Lachnospiraceae > Enterocloster > Enterocloster sp. The sequence continues at coordinate 61,512 of NZ_DBMACH010000001.1, read as the reverse complement.
ATCAGGAAGGAGATGGTATCCGGCTCAGGCCCGTAGTTCAGATTGAGGGCAAATTCCCCGATCATTTTCCGGTTAAACAAACGCATGCCGGAGGTCGGATCCTTTATGTGTGCCCCCGTAGTCAGCCGGACTGCCGCGCCGATGATACGGCTGCCCAGCATGCGAAAAGACCAGTCTTTTTTCTCTGTCACAAACCGGGAACCGATCACAATATCGTAGCCCTCGTCCATCTTCTCTCTCATGGTTTTAATAAATTCCGGACGGTGCTGCCCGTCTCCGTCAAACTGGATCGCATAGCGGTAGCCCTTTTCCCAGGCGTATTTCATCCCGGCCTGAAAACAGCCGGCCAGTCCCAGATTGACCGGAAGATCCAAAAGACGGTAGCCCCGTTTTCTGCAGATCTCTGCAGTCCGGTCCTTAGAGCCGTCATTGACTACGATATAGTCAAGCTCCGGAAAACTTTCTGTAAGCTGATCTACCACCCGCTCTATATTCTTTTCCTCATTATATGCCGGTATTACAAGCAGCACCTTATCCATCTGTGTCATCCTCTTTTTCTCAAATCCCTATCTTCCGGCCTTAATCCTTAGAAGGCCGGTCAAAACACTTACCTCTGCCAGTACAAGTCCCAGAAACATCCCGGCGGCTGTCAGGGAAGTCGGGCCTTTATGAAGATAATGTTTATAATAATACAGCTTGCTCTCATGGAGCAGCCTTTGACGGTCAGCCGCCTTTTTATAGCATTTATCAATGGTTACTGAATGGGCATGGACATATCTGGCATCCACTGCCAGAAGTGCCTTTAAACCCAGGTTTTTCAGCTTCTGCCCTAAAATCTTTTCCTCATAGTAAAGGAACACATTTCTGTCAAACAGCTCCTCTAAATCACTCGGTGTAAAGCAGCCTGTCTTTATCATAAAAAAAGACCCGGGCAGTGCGCCCACGATCCGCGTATTGCCGTCCCCGCCTTCAGGCAGTTCCAAAAGAGGCGTTTTTAATACAGGCGCAAACATCCGTCTGGCTAACGGGGCCGTATCCAGAAGATCCTTCCACATAGGCTGCAGGTCCCAGTAGGAAAACAATTCCCGGCCCTCAGGATCTGTCACCATGGCTGATGCTATGGCTCCATCCTCTCTGGCCTCAAGAACCTCTTTCAGCCGTTTTACACAGTCATCGGAAAAATGAACGTCCGGATTGGCAATTATAATATAATCCGGTTCCAGATACTCCATGGCATAATCAATCCCTGCCTGGTTTCCGCTGCCATAGCCGCCGTTTTCATCCGTCCGTATCAGCCACAGGCTGGGAAGAATATCCTCTTTATCTTCCTTTTCCTCTTTTTTCCATCCAAGCTCCAGCTTCTTAAACTTCTCCCATGAATCATCGGTGGAGCAGTTATCCACCAGAAGGATATCGTCAATCAGACGGCTCTCCTTTAACTCCTCTGCCAGTCCTGCTGCAGTTTCTGCATCATTATAGTTTAAAATAATACAGCAGATCTTATCCCTGTCCGTGTCACTATCCATTGTAAACTTACTTTCTTTCCTTTCCTGTCTTTCTTGCATCGATCACCCGCATTCCAAGCCGTCTGCTTATGGCAAGACGAAGGGCGGGGCACAGCCGCGTCATCTGGTTAAAGCACCACCACAGCTGCATATAGAGGAATTTTCCCTCTGTGAGAGGCATATCCTTCCAGGGCGTCCTGATAAGATACTTTTTATAATATTTTTTATAATGATTATGGTTTCCCCTGATCCAGGGCCTCTCATCCCCCAGATAATGGATCACCACCGGAGCACGCTTCGCCTCATAAAACGCCTGCTCTCCCACCTCTTCATAAGCGGCGCAGAGCTTTTTAAGAGTCTGATAGCGAAAATAGCGGTAATTGGTGAAAAAATTGTATTTGGGCGGCAGGGAACAGATTCTCCCCCTTAACGCGCCGTTTATGGTATCCTGATCGCAGGCAAAGAGGCTCCCTGCATGGGCGCCGTAAAAATCAAGGAGCTTTTTTAAAACATCCTCAGCTCTCCATCTGGCCAGATCCATCAGGATCACCCCGGAATTAAAGTATGCATCCTCCGGCTTCATCCCTATGGTCTCTTTCATTTCCTGATATACCGTCGGCTCCATCACCATTCCTGTCAGGCATTCCCCCAGCTCTGTCTCATAGAGAGGCTCAATCGAACCGCACACAATGGTATCACAGTCCAGATACAACGCCCGCTCAACGCTTTCAGGCAGAACCTTGGGTGCAAACAGACGACCCATGGCGCTGATATCAAAGCCTCTTGTATCTATTTTATAAGGAAAACGCTCCTTTAAATTTCCCAGCTCCACTACGCTCAGGCTCCGCCCAAAGGAAGCTGCCAGGCTTTTAAGGCGGTTCTGATACTCTGTGCACATCCCTACAGACAAAACATAAATGTCGATGTGCTCTGCCCTGCGGTTATGGTCTAACAGAGAGCAGAGAGAAGCCGCCAGATGGCCTGCGTATCCGTCATTGGAAGCATATATGATATTGATGCGTGAGTCTGTTTCTGCCATACGATCACCTGTTTCTTACATTCTCCGGTCATTTTATTTACGATTTTACAATAAGAGCTTAAAAAAGTAAATCATCTATGGCATTTTTCCTTTAAATATGTTAAATTAGGTTACAGTACATCATCCATTCAGGAGGTTTTTTATCATGCGAAGATCCCTTCGATATATGGCTTTGGGAGTTCTTACCGCTTCCCTGCTGTCAGGAAATGCCCTTACAGCTCTGGCGGATCAGGACGTCAACCATGGCCCCGGCGTTTCACAGGCTCCCGAGGTTTCGCAGGAGGCTCCCGGCGTTTCCGGCGACACCACCCAGAACGGCCCCGGCATCATCGTAGAGCCGGGAAGCGGAACCGGCGGGCAGGAATCATCCCAGTCTGAAACTGCCTCTCCGGAAACGGAAACCCCAGCTCCAGAAGCAGGAACAGAGGGACAGGCCTCAGGCGAAACAGCCGGACAGGCTCAGGAAGTCCCCCCGGAGGAAAGCACCCAGGTTCCTTCCAATCAGGCCTTTTTACAGGTGCAGCTTCTCCGTCCGGATATGACCTGGACCGATCCCATCCGTGACGATACCACCATTTATCCCGGTGAAGGCGGCTTTATTAGTATGTCCATTTACGCCAATAATCTTCCCGGCGACGTACTTTACCGCACCTACAGCGCTCCCCGCGGCTGGAGTAACTGGGCCATGAACGGCGGCCACACATCCTGGGCTGCAGACTGCCCCATTGAAGCGATCCAGATCCGTTTAAACGGCGTATTCGGAAACAGCTTTGACGTATACTACTGCGCAACCCTGTCGGATGGAACGGTCTGCGACTGGTCAAAAAACGGCGGAACGAACGGAGCCATGGCCTGCGGACGCTACATTACCGGCCTGCGTTTTTCCCTCTGGGGCAAAGGCACGGAAGGCGCTGTCTATAAAATGGACGCTCCCCTTGTATCTGCCGCACCGGACGGCATCCAGTTTGTAAACGGCACCCCCGTATTCAGCAACGGTACCGGAGATCTGTTCACCGGCTGGGTATGGAATGACAGAGACCGCTACTATGTGGTAGACAACGCGATCGTTACCGGCTGGCAGTACATTGACGGATACAAGTATTATTTTGAAGCAGACGGAAAGCTGGTACAGGATCTGGAGCCTTATCTGAACGCTCAGGGGCCTTTTATGCTTAAGATCAACAAGCAGATGAACTGTACCACGGTTTACATACAGGACGGTACAAACGGCTTTATCATCCCCTACAAGACATTCCTTTGTTCAACCGGCGACGACACGCCTCTGGGCGATCACAAGACGCCTGAGAAATACCGCTGGAGACTGATGAACACGGATGAATACTGCCAGTACTGCACCCGTCTGGATCAGGGAATTCCGATCCTGCTCCACTCTGTTATCTATGAGAGACCGGATCCCTATACCTTAAAGCCTGTAACCTACAACTACCTGGGCGCGACTCCCTCTCATGGCTGTATCCGCTATACCACAGAGGATGCCAAGTGGATTTATGACCACTGCGCTCTGGGGACAACTGTAAATGTATACAATTCAGATGTACCGGGGCCCTTTGACCGTCCGGCCATCCAGAAGATGATCCCTGAAACACAGACCTATGATCCTACCGATGTAAATGTTCCGGAAAATGGGCTGAGATAACACAAAATACCGGAGGCTGTCCGCGCCGATGCAGGACAGATCTCCGGTATTTTTATGCCCATTTTCAATGAGACGACAGCTTCACTCTTCTGCACCTCTCCAGTTGTTTTTTTGATACTCCTCATAGGAAACATCCGGATCCAGAAACAGGCTTCCATGCATGGTTGGGGCTTTCGCAGGCTTCATATAATCCCCATATTCCTGTTTCAGCCGTCCATCATAGCCTGCCGGGGCAGGAATCCGGCGGTTTTCAAAGGGAAGATACACCATTTCATCAAACCACTGGCGCTTCCAGGTATTTTTTTCCAGATGGCGGATAAATACCGTATCGCAGACCCTTGTGGCATTCGTACCATTAAACCTCCTGCAGACTGCTTCATAAAAGGAAACAGCCCGTTCCATAGGAATCGAAAGGAAGGCTCCAAGCCTGTTTAAAATCCTCCCAAATACCGTGGCATTTTCATAATAGTCAAACCGATACCAGGTGTAAAGCATCGTCCACAATGTCTGGATGGAAAAAGCCCAGATCCTGGAGAGAACACGGCCTTCAGGCATGGCGTCCAGGGGGAAAATATCAATGAAAATCCCACAGTTATATCCTGCTTTCCTGTCCTCCCTGCTGCAGCCTGTGGTACGGCTGTTTCGCAGCTGGGCATGGGCCCGCAGATAATTTTTCTCCCTGTAAGGCGTCTGTAGCACCAGATGCTCCTTTAATTCTCCCGGAGCCACCTTAAGAAATGTTTCATAGTCCTCCCGGAGCATTGCCAGATCAATATCATCATCCCAGGGAATATATCCCTGATGGCGCACCGCGCCGATAAGCGTACCGCTGTCTGCAAAATATTTCAAACCGTATTTTTTGCAGATCCGCTCCACCTCGTCCAGCATTTCCAGCTGGACAGCCCAGATCCTCTTTGTCTTTTCATCCACTCTCCAGCCGCAGCGGATTTCTTCTTTATAAAATTCTGCTGTTTCCATTTTAAACATGCTCCTGTTTTTTTATAATGCGCTCCACCTGCTTCCATATAAAGGGATCTCTAAGCACCAGGAGAATCATGCCATACACCACGGCGCCGACTCCAATCTGCAAGAAGGTCACTGCCGGACTATAGCCCCAAAGCTTTACAAGTGTACGGCCCAGCACAGCTACGCTTATAAACATGCAAACGCCCGCAATCAGGCGTCTCCAGCTGTATTTCCATAAGAGCGGCAGTGTTACAAAGCCTTTGCCAAGCCGGAGATATAAAAGCGTGATAAAGCACTCCGCTGCCACTGAAGCCGCAGCGGCTCCATAGGACTGAAATTTAGGAATAAGGATAAAATTCAGGATAAAATTCACCACAGCCCCTCCTACGATCGCACGGCCGCTCTGAGCCCTTAACCCTGCCGGTGTCAAAATCTGGCTTCCCAGACAGTCGCTTAGACCCACCACTAAAACCAGAGGCGCACAGACATACATCAGAGGGATCACCGGAAGGTAAGCATCACCTAAAAACCAGGGTACAAAGCCTGCGGCAATCCCTGAAAGTCCCAGTGTGATCGGAATGGCTAAAAGAAGCACAAAATCCAGAGAACCGCGAAGACGCTCTCTCACCTCATCCAGTTTCCCTGCGCCAAACAGATAGGACATCCGTGCAGACATAACCGCATTAAAGGACATGATCAAAATCTTTGACATATTCACAAACCCTGTGGCGTATTCGTAGTAGCCATTCTGGGACTTGTCCCCATCTGTGAACCATCCCAGCATGGTTTTATCCAGGATCGTATAGACAGAGGTGGCTATGGTGGGGATAAAATACACCAGCGTTTCCTTTAGATGGCTCAGAGGCTTAAGCTGGCGGATATCCGGTTTTCCCACAAAGGGTTTTAAATAGCCCCACATGGAAATATTTCCCAAAAGTCCGGTTGCTGCCGTTAAAGCCACATATAAGAGAAGATCATTTTTAGTGCGGATAAAAAGGAACAGAAGGACAATGCCCACACATTTTACAGCCATATTCCGAAGAACGATCAGCCCGTATTCCTCCAGACCTCCGAAAAACCATGAAATATCAAAGGCCACTGCAATCAGCGTCATGGACAATGCAGCGTAATAGGGAGCATACTCTTTTGAACATCCGATCACGCCCAGCCAGAACACCAGACAGACTGCCGTCGTCCCTGCGCAGAGAAGCTCAATCTCCCAGAACAGATGGTTCAGCGCTTCCCTATCATCCCGGTGCATGGCAATCTCCCTCTGCCCGTAGGAGGCTGTTCCAAGAGCCGCCGCAATGGCAAAATACTGAACCACGGAATTGGTATAGCTCTGGATCCCCGTTCCGTCCGGCCCTAAAACCCTTGAAAGGTATGGAGTGGTAATAAAGGGGGTCAAAAGCGTCATAACCTGATAAATCAGATTATAGGTATAATTTTTACGGATACTGGGCATCCTGTGTGTCCTGCCGGACTTGTTTTTATTCATATGGATCCTGCTCCAATCTCTCCATTTATTTGCCTTCTGAAATTGTAGCATATTCGCAGGCAGGGTGCAATCCGATTTGGAGCTCATCCGCTTTTGCAATGTGCTGTACCCCTTGCGGAAGCTGCCGCCTGCAATCCCGTTTGACATACCCCCTTAAATGACTTATAATCAGAACCATAATCGGATCGGCAGATCATGGAAGGAGGAGCCCTTGAAATTCGGAGTTATCATTGTAACCTATAACCGCCTTGCACTCTTAAAGGAATGCGTAAGCTGCGTTCTGTCCCAGACCGAACCATTTTCCAATATATGTATTGTAGACAACCACAGCAGTGACGGGACAGCAGACTGGCTGAAAAACCTGCCGGCCTCATTTCAGGCTGAAACCGACTCCTGTACCGGGCCTTTTTTTGATATCTGCCGTCTTAAGGAAAATCTGGGAGGCGCAGGAGGCTTTGCTTATGGAATGAAACGTCTGTCTGCCACGGACTGCGACTGGATTTTAATTATTGACGATGACGCCATGATCGCACCTGACTATATAGCCGAGCTTAAAAAGGCCATCCTGAGTCACGAATACTTGGCCTACTCCGGCACCGTCACCACAAAGGGAGCCATTGATACCAGCCACCGGCGCTTTTTAAAATGCCCCACGTTTATGTTCTATAAACCGGTTCCTGAAGCATCCTATGGAACACCTTCCTTTGAATACGATATCAGTACCTTCTGCGGCCTCCTTGTAAAGGCTTCTCTGGTTCGGGAAATCGGCCTTCCAAAAACGGAATATTTTATCTGGTTTGACGATACGGAGTACTGCATGCGCTTTCACAGCCGATCCCGGATCCTGAATGTAAATACCGCGGTTTTAAACCACCGTACCGCTCCACCTGGGGATGCTCCCACGGTCAGCTGGAAAAATTACTACGGCTTCCGCAACGCCATTGACATCGGGAAAACCTATTCCCGGCATCCCTTCCTCTATATGGCCTATATTATTTTAAATCATCTGGCTCATATTGTGCTGGACTCCCTTTTGGCCCTTCTGGGAAATCAGCCTGCCATGCGGCGGTACCGGGCCGGAATCTATAAAGCGGTATTAAAGGGCCTGCGCCAAACGCCCAATGGGATCTGTAAAGACTATCTGCCCGGAAGCGGCAAACGAATATAACGAAGGAGAACAAACACTATGCAGGCAATAATTCTTGCTGCAGGTATGGGAAAACGCCTGAAGCAGCTGACACAAAATAACACAAAATGCATGGTAAAGGTAAACGGGGTTCCCATGATCAACCGCACCTTAAGCCAGCTGGAGCGCTGCTCCCTTTCCCGGATCGTGATCGTGGTGGGATATGAAGGCCAGAAACTCATAGAGCATATCCGCACTCTTGATATCAAAACTCCTGTGGTCTTTGTAGACAACCCCATTTATAATAAGACCAACAATATCTATTCCCTGTTTCTGGCAAAGGACTATCTTCTGGAGGAGGATACCCTTCTTCTGGAATCGGATGTGATCTTTGAGGATTCTGTCCTGGACTGTCTTGTAAATGATTCCAGAGACAGTCTGGCTCTGGTGGCAAAATACGAATCCTGGATGGACGGAACCTGCGTGCGCCTGTCTGAGCAGGATGACATCGTAGATATGATCTCCAAAAAGCAGTTCCGTTTCTCAGTGATCGAGGATTATTATAAAACGGTAAATCTTTATAAATTCAGCCGTGAATTTTCCCGTACCCACTACGTTCCTTTCCTGGAAGCATACACAAAGGCTCTGGGAAACAACGAATACTATGAGCAGGTACTAAAGGTGCTGGTGGCTCTGGATGATCCCGGCATCAAGGCCAAACGTCTGAGCCCTGACCAGAAATGGTACGAAATTGACGATATTCAGGATCTGGATATTGCAGAATCCATGTTTGCCCCTGAAAAAGAGCGCACCGCCTTAATCAGCCGCCGGTTCGGAGGCTACTGGCGCTATCCCGGCATGCTGGATTTCTGTTATCTGGTAAACAGCTACTATCCGCCCAAAAAGATGCTGGATGAAATCCGATCCAATTTTGATGTACTGATCCGCCAGTATCCTTCCGGAATGTATGTAAATTCCCTTCTGGCTGCCAGAAACTTCTCTCTCCGCCAGGATCAGATTCTGGTGGGAAATGGAGCCGCCGAGCTGATCAAGGCTCTCATCGGTCATACAACTGGAAAACTTGGCGTGATCCGTCCGACCTTTGAAGAATATGCCAACCGGTATGAGTCAGACAAAGTTGTTCCATATTATCCGGATAACGATAACTTTTCCTATACGGCTGACGATCTGATAAACTTTTTTGAGGATAAGGATATCAGCTGTCTGACCGTGGTCAATCCTGACAATCCCTCCGGAAACTACATTCCCAGAGAGGATATGCTGCGGCTGATCCGATGGACGGGCGAGCGAAACATTCATATGATTGCAGATGAGTCTTTTGTTGACTTTGCAGATGAGGAAAATGCCACCCTTTTACAGGAAGAGCTTTTAGATGAGTATCCCCATCTTACGGTTATAAAGAGCATTTCCAAATCCTACGGTATCCCCGGACTGCGCTTAGGGATTGCTGCCAGCGGCAATAAAGACCGCATCTGCCTGCTGAAAAAAGAGGTAGCGATCTGGAATATCAACTCCTTAGGGGAGTTCTATATGCAGATTGAAGAAAAGTACAGAAACGATTATGCCGCGGCTCTGGTAAAGGTAAAGGCAGAACGGGAACGCTTCGCGAAAGCCCTGGGCGAAATCCCCGGAATCCGTGTAATCCCCTCCCAGGCAGATTATCTGATGATCGAGCTTACAGGCGGCCACAGCGCCGGCCAGGTCACAGAACGGCTGTTAAATCAGTACCATTGTCTGGTAAAGGATCTGTCCTCCAAACTCTCTGCTGATAACCGCCAGTTCCTGCGGCTGGCAGTGAGAAACCAGGAAGAGGATGATGTTCTGGTGGATGCGTTGAGAGCGGTTTTGGTGTAAAAAAGAACTCTTTACAGAATCGTCATCAGGTAAATGCAATTTGAAGAAACAGAAGTTAATTTTTTGTTTCCCAATTTCAAAAATCGTTATAATAATTTTGCTTTAGCATAGTTCCATTATAACACGGAACGGAGAGAAAGGTAGTTATCGTTAGCCATCTTTTTCTCTTTTTAAGAGAAAAGTTTCAGGGGGGCATTGTGACTTGTCCAGTCACAATGCCCCCCTGTTTTAGGCTATCTATTTCCCGACCCCCATTCTATACATAGAAAATCCGCCCGAAAAATGGTCTGCCTGTTTTTCGATTCACTTTCACAGCATACCTCCGTTTTTACGGCACAGTATTTCCAGATCTTCCACGATTGTTCCAAAATCTAACGTATGCTCCACTTCATAATTTTCTTTTATAAAAGCAATGCCCTTAAATTGAAAAAGATAGCGAAATGATTCTTGTAAACTGATATTATGCTGCTGGGCAAATTCACTTACACAGGCAACGGTAAAACCTATCTTCTCCTTCTGTTCGCTCATTCAAATCCTCTTCACCTTCTCACCCAACTTAGAATAAATCCGCTCCGCAAACCACGGTTCGCTGCACCGGCTTTCTATCTCATCTGCCGGAATCCAGCCCACACGGCTGTTTTCATCAGGTTTTACAGCCAGAGGCGCCTCTGTATCCCCCTCCAGGAGGAAGGTCACATTCAGATGCAGATGAGAGGATACATACTCACCTCTTTTTTCGTGGCCATCCACGGTGAGGATTTCCAGCGAAAACAGCTCATCCGAAAGGAATTTCACCTCTGTAAGCCCACTTTCCTCCTGTATTTCCTTTTTGATAACCCGTCTTACATCCTCATCTCCGTCCGCATGGCCTCCCAGCCAGGCCCATGAGCGGTAAATATTGTGGTAGGCCATCAGGACCTTTTTACGATCCGGGCTTACCACCCAGCCGGAAACGGTTATGTGGGCATTTTTATTATTTCTCGTCAATATATCCCGTCCGGAATCAATCTGCTCTAATATCAGCTCCCGATCTCTTTCTTCCTGCTCATTATACGGAACATACGCTTCTACCAGCTGCCTTAACTCATCCATCCTGTCTGCCCCCTCTTTTAAAATATCTCTTCCGCCTTCTTCATGGCAGATTCGATCACCTTATCCATATCGTAATACTTATACTCGCCCAGACGGCCTCCAAAGATTACATTCTCCTCTTTCTCTGCCAGCTTTGCATACTTCTGGTATAATGCCTGGTTTTTCTCATCATTCACCGGATAGTAGGGTTCCATTCCCTCCTGCCAGGATACGGGGTACTCTCTGGTAATCACAGTCTTTGGCTGAGTGCCGAACTCAAAGTGCTTGTGCTCAATGATCCTGGTATAAGGAGTTTCCCTGTCTGTGTAATTTACCACAGCCACTCCCTGATGATTTTCTTCCTCCAGCACCTCTGTTTCAAACCGCAGGCTCCTGTATTCCAGCCGTCCGAAGCAGTAATCATAAAAGCCGTCAATGGTTCCCGTATAGACCACCGTGCCGCCCAGGCTGTTGTAATACTCCCTGTTTTCCAGATAGTCCACTCCGGTTTCAATCTCGCATCCCTCGAACAGCTTATGGATCATCACATTGTATCCGCCGATGGGGATTCCCTGATAGAGATCGTTGAAATAATTATTGTCATAAGTATAACGCACCGGCAGACGGCGGATGATAAAGGAAGGAAGCTCCTTGCAGTCTCTGCCCCACTGCTTCTCCGTATAGCCCTTTACCAGTTTTTCATAAATTTCCCGGCCTACCAGACTGATAGCCTGCTCCTCCAGGTTCTTCGGCTCTCCCTGGATTTCTTTTTTCTGTTCCTCAATGATCGCCTTCGCCTGGGCAGGAGTGGAAATGTTCCACATCTTGCTGAAGGTGTTCATATTAAAGGGCATATTATACATCTCGCCCTTATAATTTGCCACCGGACTGTTGGTATACCGGTTAAACTCTGCCAGGGAATTGACAAACTCCCACACCTTTTTATTGCTTGTATGGAAAATGTGGGCTCCATACTTATGTACATGGATATCCTCCACATCCTCGCAGTAAATATTTCCCCCTATGTGATCCCGTTTTTCCAGAACCAGACAGGTTTTCCCCTGTTTTTTTGCATACCAGGCAAATACGCCTGCATAAAGACCGCTTCCTACCAGAATATAATCGTATTTTTTCATATGATTGCCGCTCCTTTTCCCATCCGTGATCGAACCATTGATCCTATACCCGCATTATATCAGTTATCTTCCTGGCTGTCACGCTCCTACGCCAGAGGAATCCCCAGAAAATACCATCTGATCAAAAAAAGTACAAAAAGGTGAAGGGGATAAAACCAGTAAAACAAAAACTTTGCCTGCTGCTTTCCCCGTTTTCCGTTATAAAACCATATGGGCACCGCTGCCAGCGCCCCTGCTCCCAGAGTAGGGAACAGCGTCTCTATAAAACCCAGCACTCCTGCTGCCACAGTCTGCTTCCTCCGGCTGTTCCTGAAACGGTATAAAAATACAATAATCAGTATGCCGACGGCATTATAATCCGCTCCTGCAAGAACCGCAGCTCCGCAGCCGATAAAGGTGTACAGACAGACCAGATCCATTTCCTTTGGTCCATATGTCCTCTTCTCCGCCCGTTCTATCCAGCAAAGGATTAAAAAGCCGATAAAAAGCTCAAAAAACACATTTTGATACATGGGATCGAACACCCTGTTTGCCACTGCCAGATTAAACGGGATCTCCGATATCAGACCAAACAGAAGAAGGTTTCTGCCGTATTTCTTCCTGTCCCTTGTATGTACAAAGCCTTCCACAAGAAGAAAACAGTAAATCAAAAAGGCCGGGCGGCCGAGAATCCTCAGAAGCAGCGACAGCGGATATAAAAATACTCCCCATGACTGTTCCAGAAGGAAATCCATCCGTTCTGCTCCGCCCTGATAATACAGTCCATACTCCAGGACCACAGCCCCTATATGGTCAATGAACATGGAGCACATGGCAATCCATTTAAGGGCCGCTCCGTTAAGCCCTCTCTCCGGCCATACTCGTTCCGTCCAGGTAACATGCGTGATTTTATTTTTCATAAATATCCATTTTCTATCGATACTGCCCTAGTGCAAAAGGCATCAGCCGTCTGGCAACCACAGCCGCCATCACACACAGGATAAAGTCCTCTGCCGCCGTAATCAGAAAACAGTTAATTACCACCAGTTTCCAGCTTACCGGCATATGGATCACATAATTACTGATCACATAAAAATATACCATTCCGCACAGATAGTACGCCATCATGCCCCAAAAGGCAGAAAAAAGCCGCCAGGCCACCCCTCCCCCCGGACGCTTCCAGCACAGCTTTCCTGTAATCCAGGCCGCAGCCACAAAGCCGATCAAAAAACCAAAGGTAGGACGGATCAGATACGCCGGCCCTCCGCCTGCTGCAAATACGGGAATCCCCGCCAATCCCACTGCCAGGTAAACGCACACACAGGCAGCTCCCCGTCTGGCCCCCAGCACATAGCCTGCCAGAAGCACAAAAAAGAACTGCAGCGTAAAATGCATGGGAAATGGCTGAACCGGAATATCGATCCTCATATAGGCTCCTGCTGCGATCAAAGCCGCAAACAGGCCGGTAAATGCCATTTCCTGGCTTTTTATCCTCTGGCGTCCCTCTAAATGTATTTCCTGCATTATATTTCCTCCAAGTCCGGGCCGGAAAAGCCCCTTTTATTAAGTCTGATTTTCAGTCACCCTCCTATTCTATCAGGAATCAGCTCCTGTGGAAAGAGGATTTTTTTCCATAGAAAACAGCGGCTGGCTTCCTTTGAGTGGAAGCCGCCGCTGCTGCAATCCTGAATATTGCCGGTTATTAATAAAACAGCCGGTTCACCGCACTGAAAATACCGCGGATCGACGCCCGGGTAATATTGGAGCTGATTCCTACGCCGTAGGTTGCCTTTCCTGTGGTCTGGTCTACCAGATGGATATAGGAGGCTGCCTGCGCTCCGGAACCGGAGGCCATGGCATGCTCGGTATAATCCAGAACCTTGATATGGATACCGAGAGCATCCTCCAGCCCCCGCTGAACCGCATCGATGGGGCCGTTTCCAATGCCGTCGAAATGCTTTTCCATGCCATGATCCGTATAAACGACCTTTGCAAGAGTAGCAAACTCGCCGTCTGCCGTCTCCGTATCCGTGATCCGGCACTTGCGGAAATGGATCGGCTCCTTGCGCTCTAAGTATTCCTTCTTAAATTCATCCATGATCTGCTCGGGAGCTACCTCACCTTGCTTCTCTGAAATCTTCTGGATCACATCCGCAAACTCCTTATGCATGCCCTTTGGCAGCTTGAAGCCATAGAAGGTATCCATTACAAAGGCTACGCCGCCCTTTCCGGACTGGCTGTTGATGCGGACGATCGGCTCGTATTCCCGCCCGATATCGGAAGGATCAATGGGAAGGTAGGGAACCTCCCAATACTTGCTGTTTCTCTCTCTGAGAGCCTGCATTCCCTTGTTGATGGCATCCTGATGGGAGCCTGAAAAAGCGGTAAATACCAGCTTTCCTGCATAAGGATGTCTGGGAGGAATGTCCATCTTGGTGCACCGCTCACAGATCTCGGCAATCTCACGGATATTTTCAATGTTTAACTCCGGGTTAATACCCTGAGAGAACATATTGTAAGCAACGGTCAGAATATCCACATTTCCGGTACGCTCGCCGTTTCCAAACAGAGTTCCCTCTACACGGTCTGCCCCCGCCAGCATGGCAAGCTCTGTAGAAGCCACGCCTTCGCCTCGGTCATTGTGAGGATGTACGCTTAAGATAATGCTTTCTCTGTTTTTGAAATGAGTATTCATCCATTCAATCTGATCCGCATATACATTGGGAGTTGTCATCTCCACCGTAGAAGGCAGATTAATGATAATGGGATTTTCCTTTGTAGCGCCCCAGGTTTCCTGAACGGCAGTACAGATATCAAGGGCAAACTCCAGTTCCGTGCCCGTAAAGCTCTCCGGCGAATACTCCAGACGGATTTTCGTATCACAGTCTGCCGCATAGCGCTGTACCAGTTTAGTGCCTACAATGGCAATATCCTTGATCTCCTCCATATCCTTGTGGAACACCACATCCCTCTGCAGAGTGGAGGTGGAATTATAAATGTGCACAATGGCCTTTTTAACGCCATCCAATGCCTCAAAGGTCCGGCGGATCAGGTGCTCTCTGCACTGTACCAGAACCTGAACTTCCACATCATCGGGAATCAGCCTGCGCTCTACCAGAGTACGCAGAAAATCGTATTCGATCTGAGACGCCGCAGGAAACCCCACCTCAATCTCCTTAAAGCCCAGCTTCACCAGAAGGTTGAACATCTCCACCTTTTCTTCTACTACCATGGGCTCCACCAGAGCCTGGTTCCCGTCCCGCAGGTCTACGCTGCACCATACCGGCGCTTTCATGATTTCTTTATTGGGCCAGGTGCGCTCCGGAAAATCTACCACCGGCACTCTCTTATATCTCTTATAATTTAACATCTCCCATGTCCTCCCTTCCAGCATTTTCCTCAAGGCTTTTGAATGTTACTTTATTATAGCATAGTGAGCTATAACTTACAAGCAAGGGAAGGCTTTTTACTATTCATAATAGTTATGGTTGATATTCCTGTTTTTTATTGCAGCGATGCTGATTTCCGTCTCAGATGCAGTGCCCCTGAGCCTTCATGACCGAAATCACCTGATCTACATATTTCTCACAGGTTTCCATATCAGCCGCCTCCACCATGACGCGAACCAGGGGTTCTGTGCCGGAGGAACGCAGGAGGATCCGTCCGTCGCTTCCCAGAGCTTCTGTTACCTTCTTCACCTCTGCCTGAACTGCCTCATCCTCCTGAGCCGCAATTTTGTCCTTTACTCTTACATTTTTAAGAACCTGAGGATAGATTTCCACCTCAGAAGCCAGCTTTGCCAGAGACTGCTTCTTTTCCAGCATGACTTCCATTACCTTTAAGGATGTCAGGATACCGTCTCCTGTGGTCGCATGCTTGCTGAAAATAATATGGCCGGACTGTTCGCCTCCCAGGCAGTTTCCCGTAGCCGCCATGTTTTCATACACATACTTATCGCCTACTGCTGTCTTTTCATAGGAAATCCCTTCTCTGTCAAAGGCTTTGTACAGTCCGAAATTAGACATAACGGTCGTAACAACCGTATTGTTAAACAGGCTTCCCTGCTCTTTCATGTATTTTCCGCAAATATACATAATGCGGTCGCCGTCTACTACATTTCCCTCATTGTCCACAGCAATACAGCGGTCCGCATCACCGTCATAGGCAAAACCGGCATCGCAGCCCTGCTCTGCTACAAATTTTTGAAGGTGTTCAATATGGGTAGAGCCGCAGTCTGTGTTGATGTTCAGGCCATTGGGCTCATTGTTTATCACAAAGGTCTGAGCGCCCAGAGCGTCAAATACATTCTTTGCAATGGCAGAAGCGCTTCCGTTGGCACAGTCCAATGCCACCTTCCTGTTTTTAAAGGAACGTGTTGCAATCGAGATCAGATATCCGATATAGCGGTTTCTTCCGGCTGCAAAATCCACAGTACGTCCAATCATATCCCGCTTTGCAAGAGGAAGCTCCTCCATCTTCCCGTCCAGATAGCGCTCAATCTCCGTAATCACTGCTTCTTCCAGCTTCTCTCCCTTTTCATTGATGACCTTAATACCATTGTCATAATAAGGATTGTGACTGGCAGAAATCATGATGCCGCAGTGAAAGCCCTCTGTGCGCACCACATAGGAAACGCTTGGAGTCGTTGTTACATGAAGGAGAAATACGTCTGCTCCGGAAGCTGTAAGACCGGATACCAGAGAGTATTCAAACATATAACTGCTTCTGCGGGTATCTTTTCCGATCACAACCCGGCAGCGCTCTCCCGGATTTTTCTGTCCGTAGTACCAGCCTAAAAAGCGGCCCACCTTATATGCGTGCTCTACTGTAAGATCCACATTGGCTTCGCCTCGAAAGCCATCTGTTCCAAAATATTTTCCCATTTCTTTTATGTCCTCTCTGTCTCAGATTTTCCCTGCATCATGCAGGCTGCCTTCCCCGATACTAAATCTCCTGTCCTTCCTTCTTAAGCTCCTTTAAATATCGTCCCAGAGCATCCTGCCAGGAGGGAAGGCGGTCAAAGCCATTCTCTGTGAGCTTTTCTTTGCTCATACGGCTGTTTGATGGTCTCTTTGCCTTAGCCGGAAAGCTGGAGGAATCCACCGGACTTACCTTTACATCCATACCAGCCTGCTTAAAGATCTCGCAGGCAAATTCATACCAGGAACACAGTCCCTCATTGGTAGCATGGTAGCGGCCGTAACGGTCAGTCTGTATCATTTCCACCAGAAGCTTTGCAAGATCATAGGTATAGGTAGGAGAACCGATCTGGTCGTCCACTACACTCACCGCTCCCCGTTCCTTTCCCAGGCGCAGCATGGTTTTGATGAAATTCTTTCCGTTAATGCCGAATACCCAGGCAATGCGGACAGTAAAGAATTTCTCCACATTCTGCTCTACTGCAATCTCACCCTCATATTTTGTCAGTCCATAGACATTTAAAGGCTCTCTGTGGTCATCCGGCTCCCAGGGCCGTTCTCCCTGTCCGTTAAACACATAATCTGTACTGATGTACATCATCTTGATATCCAGCTCTTTGCAGACCTTTGCAATATTTCTGGTTCCGTCTGCATTGACCTTCCGGCACAGCTCCACATTGTCTTCCGCCGCATCTACTGCAGTATATGCTGCACAGTGGATCACTGCGTCAGGTTTTGCTTCCTTTATCACTCTCTGGCAGGCATCTGCGTCTGTGATATCCATTTCCTCCACATCCACGCCAATGCCTTCGATTCCCTTTGCTGCCAGCTCATCCATCACATCATGGCCTAACTGTCCCTTTACACCTGTCACCAGAACTCTCATATACTTAACTCCTCATTCTTTTAGAATCTCTACTATGGCACAAAGGCTGGCAGCGGCAAATGTACTCTCTTTAAGTGCCTTTGCCGCCGTCAGCCATACGTTTGTTTCTCTTATTTACAGGCGGTTTCCGTACATTTTATCAAAATAGCTGCTGTACTCGCCGCTTAAAATATTTTTCCACCAGTCCTGATTGTCCAGGTACCACTGGATGGTCTGTTCAATGCCTGTGTCAAAGTTATACTTTGGCTTCCAGCCAAGCTCTGTCTCGATCTTGGTGGGGTCAATGGCATAGCGCATATCGTGACCCGGACGGTCTGTAACGAAGCGGATCAGGCTCTCCGGCTTGTCCAGGGCCTTTAAGATGGTCTTCACAACCTCCAGATTGGTGCGCTCGTTGTGTCCGCCGATATTGTAAACCTCGCCCTCGCGGCCCTTGTGGATCACCAGATCAATGGCCTCGCAGTGGTCTGCCACATGGAGCCAGTCACGGACATTTTCACCGGTTCCGTATACGGGAAGCTCCTCATTTGCCAGAGCACGGCTGATGATCAAGGGGATCAGCTTCTCCGGGAAATGATAGGGACCGTAGTTGTTGGAGCAGCGGGATACGGTCACAGGCAGCCCGTAGGTCCTGTGGTAAGCCAGCACGAAAAGGTCTGCGCTTGCCTTGGAGGAAGAATAAGGGCTGGATGTGTGAAGAGGGGTCGTCTCTGTAAAGAAGAGATCCGGACGATCTAATGGCAGATCTCCGTACACCTCATCCGTTGACACCTGATGATAGCGCTTGATACCGTAGGTACGGCAGGCATCCAGCAGTGTAGTAGTTCCCATTACATTGGTACGCACAAAGGCTTCCGGATCAGTAATAGAACGGTCTACATGGCTCTCAGCCGCAAAGTTCACCACCATATCCGGTTTTTCCTTCTCAAACAGATCGAAGATAAATGCTCTGTCTGCAATATCGCCTTTTACGAACTTGTAGTTGGGCTTATTTTCAACCGGCTTTAAATTCTCCAGATTGCCTGCATAGGTCAGAAGATCCAGATTGATGATCTCATAATCCGGGTATTTATTTACCATATGGTGTACAAAGTTACTTCCGATAAATCCGGCTCCGCCGGTAACGATGATCTTCATTGATTCTATTCCTCCAAACTCTGCTGTTCCTTCAGCTTATCCACATATTTGCCGTCCAGAACATCCTTTAAATACTTTCCGTACTGATTTTTCTTAAGCACTTCATAGGTTTCAAGAACCTGCTCCTTCGTGATCCAGCCGTTTAAGTAGGCGATTTCCTCCAGGCAGGCAATCTTTCTGTGCTGGTGGGTTTCTACGGTCTTTACGAAATTGGTAGCTTCAACTAAAGACTCATGGGTTCCCGTATCCAGCCAGGTAAAGCCCTGTCCCAAAAGGATCACATCCAGCTCGCCGTTTTCCAGATAGATGCGGTTTAAGTCTGTGATCTCCAGCTCTCCTCTGGCAGAAGGCTTTAAGTTCTTTGCGTACTCTACCACACGATTGTCGTAAAAATAAAGTCCTGTGACACAGTAGTTTGACTTTGGCTTCTCCGGCTTTTCTTCGATGGAAATAGCCTTTCCCTTTTCATCAAACTCCACAATGCCGAAACGCTCCGGATCGTCCACATAGTAGCCGAACACGGTTGCGCCCTTTTCCCTGGCAGCCGCAGCCTTTAACCGCTTTGTAAGACCCTGTCCATGGAAAATATTATCGCCTAAAACCATGGCAACGGAATCGCCGCCGATAAATTCCTCCCCGATGATAAAGGCCTGAGCCAGTCCGTCGGGGCTTGGCTGAACCGCATAGCTTAAATTGATGCCAAAGGGATGTCCGTCTCCCAAAAGCGCTTTAAACCGGGGCGTGTCCTCCGGTGTGGAAATGATCAGTATATCCCGGATTCCTGCATTCATCAGCACAGACAGCGGGTAATAGATCATGGGTTTATCGTAAATAGGCAGAAGCTGCTTGGATGTAACCTTTGTCAGCGGATACAGTCTGGTTCCGCTTCCTCCGGCAAGTATGATTCCCTTCATATATTTCCTCCTTGCAGATCCGCCGCGCAGCGGATCCGACCATTATTTCTTTCCCCACTATACCATACAATCCCCTGATTTTCAAATACTGGAAGCAATATTTTGGGAATATTAAGGATTTTTATTCAATGGGTTTCTGATAAAAGCCGCCGAAAAATGTTTCTGTGGGCAGAACATTTACAATTACATGGGGATCCACCTGGCGCATCAGGTGGACAATATCCTGAACCTCATACGCGGAGACAACGGTGTGGAGCAGGCTCATCTTCTTTCCGCTGTAGCCTCCGTGGCCGTCCAGGACAGAGATTCCGTGACGGTACTGACCTACATACGCCTTTACCACCGCTTCCGGCTCCTCCGTTGTCACCTGAAGCGTTACCCTCTTATACCGATGATAAAAGCTGTCAATGGTCTTTGTGGAAATGAACTGAAACATAATGGAATAGCCCGCGTATTTCCAGCCAAAGAGATAACCGAACACACAAAGCATTCCTGCGTTAAAGGCAAATACATACTGCCAGATGGCCTTTCCCAGACGGTTTGACACATAAAGGGCGATAAAGTCCGTCCCTGCGGTAGAAGCGTTTCCTTTTAATGCAACCACAATAGCCAGACCGTAGATAAAGCCTCCAAAGCAGATATTTAAAAGCGCATCCTCAAACAAAGGCTCAAACAGGGAGAGTTTCAAAAGGAAGCTGGCCAAAAAAACCTGGATCATAGAGAAAATCACAAATTTCTTTCCAATGTGGCGGTAACAGAAAATGGCAACCGGCACATTTAAAGCGATCATTCCCAGGGAAGTAGAAAAATGAATCCCCAACAGGCCTGTAATCTGCTCCGTCAGACGGGCCACTCCCGTAAAGCCGCTGGGAAGAATCCCCGTAGGCGTTAAAAAAACATTCATAGCAAAGGCCTGCAAAAGAGCGGAAAGAGTTACGGCCGCCGCTGTCATCAGATACCTCAGCGTTTTACTGTTCTTTTTCATCATACACTCCCTTTCAGCTTTCTTACCAGCGTTTCATTTACTGCATCGTAATCATTTTCATGAGGCACCGGAGCAAAGCAGTAATTCACCCAAGGGCCTGTGGTAGTTTCATCCCGCTTCCAGTCCCTGCAGGAGGAATGAACCTGGGTAAGGCCGGTTTCCTCCAACAGCGCTTTTGCATTATCTGCGTTGATGCCGCTTCCTGCCAGAAGCTGGATCTGGTTTCCATAGTTTTCCTGAAGCTCCTTTAAAAGACCGGCTCCGGCAGCTGCCTTTTCCTTAAGCCCGCTGGTGAGAATACGGTCTGTTCCCAGGCGGATCAGCTCCTCAATGGCTTCATATGGATCCTCCACACAGTCAAAAGCCCTGTGGAATACGGCTTCCCCATGAAATTCATGGATCAGGCGGATCATACGGCCTGTCCTTTCACTGTCAATTTTTCCCTCAGATGTCAAAAAGCCAAAAGCAAGCCCGTCGCTTCCATTTTCCATCAAAATACGGGCGTCTGCAAACATCTGCTCTGTTTCCGCTTCTGTGTAGCTAAATCCCGCTCCTCTGGGCCGTACCATGGAAATCACCTTCAATCCCGTATTTTCCTTTACCAGCCGCAGACTGCCGATGGAAGGCGTCAGGCCTCCCAGATACAACGCACTGTTTAATTCGATCCGCTCTGCGCCTCCCTTCCAGGCGGCCAGGGCATCCTCATAGCTTCCGCAGCATATTTCTATCATAACTACTCCTTTCTCTTTGCAATCCTCCCAAAAAACCTCTGGGGGATTTCAAATACAAATATAATTCCCAGCACAATGGCTGCCGCTGCCTTCACGGCCTCAAATCCCGTGCGGCTTGCCAGCGCCAGCTGGTCGGTGACAATGTAGTGGGCAGTCCAGTAGATGCCGGCTCCGGGAACAATAGGGAAAATACCTGGAATCATAAACAGGGTAGCCGGACAGCGCTCCCAGACCGCAAAGAGCCTGGACAGAAAGATTACGGCAGCTGCGGAAACGAACGTAGACTCTGCGGGCGAAAGTCCGTCCCAGTGAAAACAGAAATACACCAGCCAGCCGATGGCACCACAGGCAGCACAAAGCACGTAATATTTTTTCGGCACAGAAAAGAGGACTGAAAAAGCAGCCGTTCCTACTGCGGCGGCAGCCATTTCCCCTGCCAGTTCTCCCCATGGAAACGCATTCATAAAAGATTTCCTCCTGTCAATCTATAGTACATGGTAAGTACAAATCCCATTCCCAGGGCAATGCTTAAAACCACCAGCCCTGCATCCATCATCCGCACAGAACCGGCAATGTAGTCTCCATCCGTAATATCGCGGATCCCGTTTGTAAACGCCACTCCCGGAATCATGGGGATCACAGAACCGATGATCATGGAGCTGATGTGATGGCCCAGCCCCAGATGGTAAAGCACCACGCAGCAGAAGGTTACCAGAGCTCCTCCCAGAATATTCTGCACCAGTTTTGACAGATTTTTCCCTATATATAAAATATAGACATACAGCACAAGGCCGGACAGAAAAGCAGCTGCGCTGTCTGCCAGATCACCGCCCAGCAGATAGCAGAACGCCCCGCTTCCCACCGCCGAAGCCCCGATCTGAACGCCCTTTCTCTTTCCGGGCATCTGTTCAATATCATCCAGGCATCTCCCAAGCTCCTCTACCGTATGCTTTCCCTCTTCAATCTCCCTGGAAAGCTGATTTACAGCCGCCACACGGTTTAAGTGCGCCCCGCTGACAGGAATGTGCTGTACCCTGGCAAAAAAGCTTTCCCTTTCGTTCCCCATGGTAGAAAAAATACCGTTGCTCAGTACAAAGGAATTGGCGGATTCAATCCCGTAATGACGGCAGATCCGGTCAATAGTTTCCTCCACCCGTGAGATCTCCGCCCCATTTTCCAAAAGGATATGCCCGGCACGCATGGCGATTTCCATGATTTTTTCTTTCTGTTCTTCAGGGACGGTGCAGATGTGGGGATGGGACTGTAGTCGTTTCTGTTCGATCATTTTATATTATCTCCTGCTTATTAAACACATATTTTTATTGTACTCTGAATTCCCCATGAAAACAACCATTCCTTGCAATCCGGATATCCGAATATTACTTTTATCCTTTTTCATGCTGCATTTAAAGAAAACATATACCACAATATAATAATTAAAGGAGTACGAACTGAATCATACTCCTTTTTGTTTACTTCATATCATTTTTTAAGAAATACTTTTTCCCACTCTTCAGGAAGATATTTTCTGGTATTACCAATCATTTCTTTCAGAAGTTTTTCTCCATCTCCAAAACTGATACGCCCATGAACCAAAGGATCTTTCATAAAAGCTTCATAGGCTTTTTCAAAGTTACATTCCATTGCAGCTTGCAAAATTTTTTCATAACCTTCAATATGAGGCATTGTAAGTCTTCTGATTTCTTCCGGACATACTCCAGCGTAAACTGGTGCAATATGATCCCTGCTAAATACCGCATTCGTTTCTACAACAGATTCTCTGGGGAAATTTGGAATCTGACCGGCAAAATTAGGAATATTTACATTGGTTACAAAACGTTCTAAACCACATAAAGCTTTTATTAAACGCAATCCCTCCTCTCCTGTATCCTTTAATTCTAAGTTTTCTAAACCGCCAGCAAGTCGCTCCGCCTGTCTATTTTTCTGTTCCTGTCGTTCTTTTCTCCACGCTACTGTAGTTAATGCAAACTTCCATTTCTTTACGGTTTCTGGATCTTTCAAATACATCTCCCCAGGCATAAACTCTGCCAGATGTCTGTCTCCTGCAGCAGCAATTGCGCCATACCGGCGGAATAAATCAAACTTCACCCGATGTGCACAGTTAAATGTACCATTCATCCAATTTCTATCCGGATCATGATATCCTTCTTCAAAATTACGCTCAATAAAATTCTGATAAACAGGAAATAAATCCATATCCTTGTAAGATGCTTTGGTAAACCATGTAAAATGATTAATTCCAATCACATCTACCAATATTTCTTCTCTTTCTATCTCCTTAATTCCTGTTTCCATTCTAACAATATCGCGCAGAACCTTCTGAGTTCCAAACACCTCATGACAGCATCCAAACGCTTTTATTCCGGGAAAAACATGATATAATGTCTTAACACACAATGACATGGGATTCGTATAATTTATCACCCATGCATCAGGACAATATGTATGTATCGCCTCTGCAATTTCTGCAAACATTGGGATAGTACGTAACGCACGTACCAGTCCTCCCGGTCCCGTAGTATCGCCTACCGATTGATAAATTCCATATCGTTCCGGTAAATGTACATCTGATTCCATCTCATCAAATGTTCCCGGAAGGATTGAAATTACCACAAAATCGGCTCCTTCCAACGCAGTTCCCAATGATTCACTTGTTTCAAACTCCCACTGTCCCTTCACATCCTCCCGTGAAAACAGTCTTTTTCCTATTATTTCATTATCATGAGCCGCCTCTCTGTCAATGTCATATAAGCGTACCGTTCCACTTATACTTGTTTCTTTGGACAAATCTGTCATAAATACCCAGGCCCAGGCATGACTGCCTCCTCCAATATAAGCAATTTTCAAGTCTTTTATATGCTGTTTCATCACTCTTTTGTCTCCTTTGGATTTTCATTAAATGTGATATATGACATGTCCGGAAATGAGTATTCGCCTCTATAATTAGAAGCATTATACACCGGATATTTGACTGGATGATACGAACTATCTTCTATTTCATTTTCCTGTGTATAAATATACAGGCTATGGTAATCCCATACTACAAGTTCATCCCTGCTATCCCCGAGTAAATCTATAGCCTCACAGCACATAACTGGATGACCATCATCTGGAAATACAACTGCAATATCTCCATGACCATCCATCAGTCCTCCTTTTTCAGCATCGGCATTCGTAAGAAAAAAATCCGTTCCATTCCCAAGCCAATTTACAGGAGCAAGTATATTGCCATTCATTTCGTTCTCTTTTTCCCATAACTCATTTCCATCTGAATCATACAGATAAATCACTCCCTGATGTCCCCAAAAATTAGTTACTGCAATTTCAAATCCTTTACGTTCCGGCAGATAGTTGGCAATGCTGATTCTTTGTGCATGTCCAATATAGTCCCTGCTCAAAATATTTCCCTGGAAATCTCCTATAAAAAATCCCTGAGTACCGGAAACACATGCAAAATACCCCTTATCTATATCATTTTTAAATTTACCAGCCACAATTTCATCGGTATGATCCAGTTCTATAGAATACGTCCACAAAACATTCCCCTGACAATCTAATAGTGTATAACCCACTAAAATCTCATCATGTCCATCCCCATTTACATCTACGGCCAACGGATAATGGCCTGTATTCTTAGGACTTTGGTATTTCCATAATAAATTTAAATTGCTGTCTAATGCATAAATACGGCAATATCTATCTTTTATTAAAATATCACTCGGCCTTTCCAGACCTCTAAAATTGCAAATACGAATTCCATCTGGGTTAATTCTATCAAAAGCGTACTGATTATAGGGCACACCTATCAACGTTTCGTTATCTTCATCTGATACAGGTGTAGCTGCTGATTTTTTTATCTTTCCCGTCCTTCCATCAAGAATCTGAATTTGAAAATTTTTTGCTGTAATTACCTCATCATATCCATCACCGTCAATATCATAAACCTGACACGGAAGATCCGCGCTGATCTTTCCAAGAATATTTGAGTTTTCTGAGGGTTCTCCAATCTGCCACAATATATTTCCATTCAAATCTATAGCTGTGAGACAGCTTATATGAGCATATGCATCTCTATCTACTCTTTTCTGAGCCTGTGGAATTACAATCTGCCATTCATCATTTCCCAGAAGATGTCCAAAACGAATCTGACGGCTGGTTCCAAAATTCTGAAGATCCAGCTTACGCACTAATTTCATATGAGGATAAGACGCCTGAAGCTTCTTCAAACGTTTCTTCTCTTGTTTTTCCAAATATTGAATTTCTCTAAAAGTGCTGTCTTCCGTACTGACATATATATCTGTAAACTGTGTTGGGCAATCGGCCGTTATTCCTATCTTTCCTCCACGCATTGCCAATTCTGTATCCATATCCATAACCAGCGTACTGTTTATAAAACATTTTACATTTTTCCCATCCACGGATACCTTTATTTTATACCACTGATCCGAATCAGACATAAATTTCTTTTCCGTTAATATATGGACTTCTTCCTTGTGACGCCATGCAAGTCTTGCTGTTTTCTTTTCTTCTAAAGAAAATACGAGGGTATCAATGCTATTATTCATACAAAATGCAATTCCTGCCATACCACTGGTTGAAATCCTGCGCATAGACACAGAAACGTCATAATCCTTCCAGCCCGTATTTCCTGTCTGGAGCGTTGGAAAAATACGATGTGGAATACCTTTTTCAATACGACTCTGTTCCATATAGTGCTTTCCGTTTTCTTCCGTAACAATCCATGACGGTCCATGTCCATTATAACGGTAATTACATACCTGATCCTTCCATTCGCCGCAAACGCCTTTTGGTGTCACATAGTGATATTCTCCAGCAGCTGAGTGATCTGGATCATAAGGAAATTCCCCTATAGGGAATTTCCTAAAATCATCTGAAAACAGACATATATTTCTCATAATAGTTACCTTCTCTCCATCTTATCCCTTAATTCCACTGGAAGCCACACCCTCTACGATATATTTCTGCAACAGCATAAAAATGATAATAATCGGCATAAGGGACAGTACGCACATTGCAAACATCGCACCATAGTCAGAGGAACTCATAGGATCGGTGAAATTTTTCAATGCAATGGATACCGTATATTTTTCTGGCGAATTAAGATAAAGCAACGATCCCATGTAATCATCCCATTTCCAGTAGAACTCAAAAATCGCACACGTTACCATTGCAGGTTTTACAAGCGGAAGCATAATACTGGTAAATATTGTATATGGACTACATCCATCCATCTTTGCTGCCTCATCTAAATCCTTTGGTACTCCTTCAATAAACTGCATTATCATAAAAATAAACAATGGCTTAGCACACCAGGCCGGGACTACAATTGGCATCGGGGAATTTACCCATCCTAACAAATTAAAAATAATATATTGGGGAATCATAATTACCTGATTCGGAAGCATCATTGTAATCATCATGCAAAAAAACAATCCCCTTTTTCCCGTAAAGTTAGCTCTTGCAAAACCATAAGCTACCATAGTTGAAGAAATAACCGCACCAATCGTTGCAAGTACTGTAATTATAATCGAATTCTTGAAGAATGTAGCAAAGGTGATCCCACCGAATCCCTTCCAACCAGTTATGTAATTTAAAATCGTCCATTGACTCGGAATCAGCTGAGCAGCCGTAGTCATAACCTGATCTGTGGGCTTAAATGAACTGAGAAACATCCATGCAATAGGATAAAACATGAAAATGGCAATTCCTCCTACTATCACATGGAAAACAACTGCATTCCATCTGCGTTTTGTTTTCATTCCCATCTTCATGTCCTGCTCACCCCCTTCTTCTTTTTAGATGCCATATCTGTATTATTTTCATAAAATACCCATTGTTTTGAAGAACGAAATACCATTGCTGTAAAAAATCCTACAATTACCAAAAGAATCCATGCCATAGCAGACCCATATCCCATCTCATAATATTTAAAGCTATTTTGGTATAGATAAAGGATATAGACCAGTGTTTCATTAACAGGTCCTCCTCCAGTAATGATTTGTGCCTGTGTAAATACCATAAAACCATTAATAATCTGCATAATCAGATTAAACAGGATAATAGGACTTAAAAGGGGCAGCGTAATAGAGAAAAACATCCTTATTTTTCCTGCTCCATCCACCTCTGCTGCTTCATAGTACGAAGTTGAAATCTGTTTTAAACCCGACAAAAAGATAAGCATAGACGATCCAAACTGCCATACATACAGCAATATCAAAACATAAATTGCAGTATCTGTATTTCCTAACCAGTTTATCTTACAATTAATCCCCATCGCCTGGAGAATACTATTAAGAACACCTGATTTTGTAAACAGGTTTCTCCACATCACAGATACTGCTACTGATCCGCCGATTATAGATGGAAGGTAATAAACTACCCGGTAAACTGGAACTGCCCTGCTTTTACGGTTCAAAATCATAGCTACAAACAAAGCGAATATCAATCTTAATGGAACCGAAATAAACGCAAATTTAAATGTAACAAACAGTGATTTTAAAAACAGCTTATCCTGTGTAAAAAGTTTTACATAATTGTCCAATCCAACAAATTTTGTATCCGGAGACAAAATATTAAAATTAGTGAATGACAAAATAAAGGACATAATAAAGGGCACTAATGTAAAACAGAGAAATCCTGCCAGCCATGGAAAAATAAATACATATCCCACTACATTTTCATTATAGATGGACCATTTTTTTCTGCCACGTTCCACGTCTTTAACCTCCTGGCTGTTTTGTTATTTTGCAAGAATTTCCAACGACTGCTCCATCCAACTATCTACACATTCCTGTGCAGTCATCTGTCCATACATCAATTCATTCACATTATTGTTCAGTACCTCTACACACTGTCTTGATGTAGATGGTTCTGCCGGATCTGCATCGCGGCAATAATCCACTACCTCATCCATAAAATCATATACCTTTTTTTCATTTCCCTCTGCTTTGGTTTTTAATTCCTCACGGATTATTTTTGAAGCCGGTATTCCACGTTCTCCATTTAATGTTTCATTTGCAGTCTTATCATTGATAAAGAAACTGATTGCTTTAGCGGCAGTTTCAGGATCAGGACAATCTTTTGTTATGGAAAAGAACTGAGCCGGCCTTACATACATTCCCTTTTCCGTCCCATTATCAAACAAAGGCTGTGTAGTCATTGCCAGATTCTGGTCAAAGTAGCCTGCAAAGTTAGAAAATTGAGAACTCCAGTTCATTCCCATTGCAGCTTCTCCCGTACAGAGCGCTCTTTCTGAATTATCTTTCCACAAAAGCTGATCTCCCGGATTAACAAATACGCCTTCCTGTGTTAAATCATAGCAATCCTGCAGAACCTGAACAAGCTCGGCTTTCGTTGTATCGTCAAAGCCAAACCCTTTTCCATCCTCAGAATATAAAGCCTGTCCCTTGGAACGAATCATTGGTTCTAATAAATATCTCGGCATTCCTAATGCCACATTCTCTGTCTGTACCCCTGTTTTTTCATAAATCTCTCTTGCAGCAGATACAAATTCAGACCATGTCCAACCCATCTTCGGAGTTTTTACCCCGGCAGCATCAAAAAGATCCTGATTGTACATAATTGTCATTACATTGGCCCCAAGAGACACTCCATAAAACCCATCTTTATAATTTCCTCCGGAAATATAAATATCGTCACAGTTACTTAAGTCCAACGCTCCGCTTTCCACATATGGATTTAAATCCAGTAAAAGTCCATTATTAATATAACCGGCATACTGATCCGTTACCTGCTGAACAATACCAGGAAGATTATTTCCTACTGACTGTGTCGCCAACGTTTCCCAGTATGCATCATAACTGTTATACTCATATGTAAAATCAGCACCGTTGGCCTCAGCAAACGCATCAAATGCCGCAATCGTCGCATCTGCCCGTTTCTGATTTCCCCACCATGCTATCCGAATACCTTCGCCTGTCTTTCCATTTGCAGATGCATTTTTCCCTGATGCATCCGCCTGAGTATTTTCATTCTGAATAGCCGTTGGTTTTTCATCCGAGTTTCCCGAACATCCTGTCACTGCCACTCCTGCTACCGCTGCTGCTGCTAAAAACAATAAACTTTTCTTCATAAACAACCTTCCCTTCTCTCTGTTTTAAAATACAGATTTTATTGATATTTTTATTATACAAACAAAAAAACACTTCTTTAATCCAAAATAATGTCTATTTTGTGCAAAAAAGTGTTTTCTATAATTTGTAATTATATAGATTTCTCTCGTAATTCCGAGGGAGATTTCCCAAAATATTTTTTAAATACCGTACTAAAATACTGTGGATTATTCCCAAACCCCGTTCTTTCAGCAACTTCATAAACCGTAACATCACAATTTTCCCGAAGCAGCTGCGCCGCCTTCTCCATTCGTTTAATCGTCAAAAATGTAGAAAATTTATATCCTGTTTCTTTTAAAAACAGTTTAGACAAATAATTTCCGCTCATAAACAAAACTTCATCAGCAATTTGCTTTAAAGATAATTCCGGCTGATCTAAATTCATTTCTACACAAGATATAATTGTTTTAACAGTTCCTGAGTACTTTTGGGGATGTAGTTGAAGTGTCGTCTGCTGTTTGGGAAAATGCAAATCCCTGATGCGTATTAACGCGTCTAAAAGTTCTTCCTCCTTGATTGGTTTCAATATATAATCATCTGCTCCATATCTAAGAGCCCTCTGTGCATATTGAAAATCATCATAACCAGACAATATCAGAAATTTAGAATCATATCCACTTTCTCTGCTGTTTCGAATGAGTTCCAAACCATCCATAACAGGCATTTTGATATCGGTTACTACAATGTTAACAGATAATTGCCCCAAATATGCCAAAGCTTTTTCTCCATTTTCCGCTGCACCAACCACTTCAAATCCATTTACCTCCCAATCAATACATTTTTTCAGCCCCTCTCTTACAATTGCCTCATCATCTACAAATAAAATCCTGATTCTGTCCATTTTGCAAAGATGCCTCCTTTTTTACCCGAAATGAAACAGTCGCTCCACCTTCCTGATTCTTTTCGACCATAACTCCATAATGCAAACCATACAGACTTTTCAGCCGCTCATCCAAATTAATTAATCCAACTCCATTTCCCTGAGCTTTAATATCCCCACTTTGTAGTTTCTTAATAATATCCAAATCCATCCCATTTCCATTATCTGATACAATGCATAAAATATCATTTTTCATTTCCTTAATGAATATCCTGATCCTACAGGGAGTAGAAACCTGCTCCATCGCATATTTTACAGAATTTTCTACCAGAGGCTGCAGACTAAACGCAGGAATTTTAATCTCCATCATTTCTTCTCCTATATCCATTTGAACATTTAATCGTGTGCCAAAACGTGCTCTCTGGATAACAAGATATCCTCTCGTATATTCTATTTCCTGTTTTATCGGAATTAATGCCTCTCTGCTATTAATAGAAATTCTCAAAATATCTCCCAGTGCTTTAACAATTCCCGGAATCTGATGATATTTTTCCTCTGTAGCCATCCAACGTATCGTATCTAATGTGTTGTATAAAAAATGAGGATTCAATTTAGAACGAAGAGCTGACAGTTGCGCATTCTGAAGATACAGCTTTTGTTCATAATTTTCATGTATAAGCTCTCCAAGACGTCTTGTCATACTGGCAAAATTTTTCTCAAGGTGCCCTATTTCATCATCTCTCTCTTCAAATTTTGTTTTTACCGGATTATTTAGTGCTTTTACCGGATTAGAGTCGCGGCTGATTTTATCTATTTGTTCCGATAACTCTACAATAGGACGCACCATATTTACAGATACACCTGCTGCCAGAATCCCTATCACCATCAACATCCCTAAAAGAACTACTGTATAAAAAATATCCATTTTTTGAATAAATGCAAACTGCCTCAGATAATCTGAAAAATTATAATACTGCCATCCCAATTTTGGCGACAGAATAGATGTAGTAAAATACTTTTTTCCATCTAACTCGGTAATCTCATAGTTTTTTATTTCTGATAGTGGATTTTCAAAAAAGTTCTGCACAATCTGTATTGGAAAACTTGAAAATATTACATTTTTCTTTTCATCTAAAATTACAAGATCATCATGCTCCATCAAAAGGGAAGCCGCCAATTCCTCTGGTGCAATCAGATAGATTACAGTTCCACAATATTCCATACTCAGGTTCTTTCTTTCACGAAGAATTCTTGAAAG
This sequence comes from Enterocloster sp., assembly GCF_057861365.1. Classification (NCBI taxonomy): domain Bacteria; kingdom Bacillati; phylum Bacillota; class Clostridia; order Lachnospirales; family Lachnospiraceae; genus Enterocloster; species Enterocloster sp. Next base: position 29,836 of record NZ_DBMACH010000001.1, on the reverse strand, counting down.
GTATATTTTATTACATAATTCACCATTTTTTTCTGTAATCTGAATAATTCCGCATCCAGCGCTTCCATTATTTTTCATTGCATTGTTAAGAATAAGCTCAAGATTTTTATCCGATATCCTATATTTGGATGCTCCGTAGCCATTGTATACCTTCCCTGACAGATCTACAAAATATCCTGCATCAACTTTATAACCACTGACCAGTATTGTATCCAGTTCTTTTAATATTTCAACCAAACTGGATGTTTTTACCTGATTTGCTTTTGACTGTTTTTCTAAAATCAAAGGCAGATTTTCACCAACGCTTTCCTGCATCTTCGCCCTTTCCATCTCTGCAAGAATATCATATGCTTCCTTCAGTGCCGAAGCATATACCTGTATACGGTCATTCGTAATAAACTGATATGTTCCATTTTCATACGCAGCAAGTTTATCTTCAATTCCTGCCATAGAACTGTTCAATAAATCCCTCTTTGCTTCATAAACATAATTAGCATAGGCATTTTCCAATTTTTTTATCACCAGCAGACTCACTGCAAAAGATGCACCAATTGATAAAACAATCAGTAAAAATATTTTCTTTGTAATAGAATGTTTAATCTTTTGAAAAATCTTCATATAAATACCTTCTTAATTTAGGATGAATCTCTTTATCATCTCCCGGAATCATTTGCTGCATATAAAGGAAGCAGAGACGGTTAGTCGGATCAATCAATCCATAATTTCCTGAACTTCCATACCATCCAAACTCACCTACCGGTGTCTTTCCCTCCGCTCTCACTCTCACTCTTACTCCATATCCATATCCATAATCTGGTATTGTAAAATCCCTCATTTGCTCTTGTGTAAGCACATTTGTATGCATCATTTCTACATATCCCTCTGACAAAATTCTATGTTTTCTCCATATTCCTCCATCAAGCAAACATTGTTGAAATCTCATATAATCATCCAGTGTAGACAGCACCCCTCCTCCGCCTTCTTCAAACTTTCGACCCGGCTGATAAAACCAATCTTTATCTGCAACCGGTATTAAATCGCCATTTTCCATACGTTGATACATCTGACACAAATTTTCCTTATCCCTTATGCTTCTGAAACGAAACATGGTATTTTCCAACTCCAATGGCTCCCATATATAACGCTGCAAGTAATCACCCAGGCTCATTTCTGACACAATTTCTATAATTGCTGCAAGGACGTCATACCCTGCTCCATATAAAAAATGAGTTCCCGGTTCAAAGGCTAAAGGAATTCTGGAAAATAGTCGTGCATATTCCTGAGTGGTATAATCCTTTTTCTGTTGGCGGAAATTGATCACTTCTCTTTTCGTCTGACACATAGTCGGACCGTCATTGTCATAAGAATAGGATATACCCGAACGCATAGTTAAAAGGTGAGAAATCAGCAAAGGGCTTCTGGTTTTTTCAATATTATTCCATCCATTTGCCGCAACATGGTTAACATTAAGATATTTATATTCTGGAATATAGTCAGCAACTGCTGCATCTAGCCGTAATTTTTTCTGCTCTATCAGTTGTAGAGCAGCTACAGCTGTATAAAGTTTCGTAAGAGAATATATACGATAAAGTGTATTCTCATTCGGTGCTTCCCCAGTTTGCAAATTGCATTTTCCTGCATATTTTCTATACTGTTCTATGCCATTTTGAAGTATCAAACATGAACATCCCGAAATAGTTTCCCTGCATAATTCATCTATATAAGTATCTAATTTCTTCCAAAAACTGCTTTTCATATATCCCTCTCCAAAAACTGCTTTAGAATTTTTAATATAAATTTTATCACAAACATTCCAAAAGAAAAAGCCACTATTAATTAATACCTTACCACTTCTGGAACTTAATGTATTTTTACTATATTTTACCACATTTTCCCAGTATTTTTCTGGAAGCCCCTGTCCATAATTGATATAATAGGAGTGATGAAGATTCTCAAAATACAATACAGAAAGGAAGATTTTTATGAGGAAGAGATTTTGCGCAGCAGCGCTGGCACTGACAGCCGCGCTATCTGCCGGACTGCTTACCGGCTGCAGCAGTGCCTCCGGCGGCGAAACAATGATCGTCCGGATCGGTCACAACCAGTCCACGAACCATCCCACCCACATAGCATTGGCTGCTTTTGAAGAATTTATCGAAAGCAGGCTGGGAGACAAATATGATGTGGAAGTATTTCCAAGCGAGCTTTTAGGTTCTCAGAACGAAATGGTTCAGCTGACGCAGACAGGCGCCATCAATTTCTGCGTGGCTTCCAACTCTCTTCTGGAAACCTTCAGCCAGAACTACACTCTGTTTAATCTTCCCTATCTGTTTTCTTCCAGCGAAGCCTACCATGCGTCCATGGATGATACTTCCATCACGGAACCCATCTTTGAATCAACCAGACAAGCTGGTTTTGAGGCTGTTACCTGGCTGGATGCAGGCACCCGGAATTTCTATACGGTAAATAAGCCCATCCATTCTCCTGCTGATTTAAAGGGACTTAAGATCCGCGTCCAGCAGTCCCCTACCAACGTACAGATGATGAACCTTTTAGGAGGCTCTGCCACTCCCATGGGCTTTGGAGATGTGTACACGGCCCTCCAGTCCAAGATCATCGACGGAGCAGAAAATAATGAACTGGCTCTGACAGACAACGGTCATGGAGATGTATGCAAATACTATTCCTACGATATGCACCAAATGATCCCTGATATCCTGATCGGAAATATTGCTTTTCTGGACAGTCTGTCCCCGGAAGAACGAGCCATTTTTGATGAGGGCTTTGACCTCGTGAATCAGATCCAGAGAGAGGAATGGACCATCGCAGTGGATGCGGCTAAAAAACGGGCTTCCGGAGACCAGAAGGTGAATTTCCTCTACCCGGATACAGCCCCATTTAAGGAAGCGGTTATTCCCATGCATGAATCCATGCTGGGCCAGCACCCGGATTTTGTTCCCATCTATGATGCGATACAGGCTTACAACCAGAAGTATCCGTCAGCTGAATCCTAAAAGGAGGTGACCGGCATGAAAAAGCTGAGAAATGTACTTACATCCCTTTTAAATATACTGGCAGGCGCCAGCCTGATCGCTATGGTTGCGCTCACCTGCTGGCAGGTATTTACCCGATACATCTTACAGAATCCGTCCCCGTGGTCTGAGGAGCTTGTGGCTTACCTCTTTGCATGGGCCAGCCTTTTAGGCGCTTCCATCATCACAGGAGAACGGGGACATATGAATATTCCCATTGTCACAGACCATTTCACTCCCGGCATCCAGAAGCTCCTCGCAATCTTTGGAGAGCTTATCGCATTTGCCTTTTCCCTGATCATCCTGGTATACGGCGGCATCAAGATCACAAGCCTCGCCATGGGACAGATGACCTCTGCCCTGGGCGTTGCTGTAGGTGTGTTTTATGTGGTAATGCCTTTATGCGGTATTTTAAACATGATCTATACAGTTCTCAACATCGTGGATATCTCAAAAAACGGCGTCATTACGGCGCAGGAAGAAAAGGAGGCATAGACTTATGGCAATGGAATCTCTGCTTATCATAATTGTTGTTCTGGCCGTGCTCCTGATCGTCGGCGTACCGATTTCCTATTCCATCGGCATTTCCGCCCTGATCGCCATCCTGCGGACCGTGCCTTTGGAAGTATCGGTGGTAACCGGCGCTCAGCGTATCTTTGTGGGCATGAGCAAATTCAGCCTGACGGCCATTCCCTTTTTTATCCTGGCAGGAAACCTGATGAACCAGGGCGGCATCGCCAAACGGCTGGTTGATTTTGTGATGGCAATCCTTGGCAAGCTGCCCGGTGCCCTTTTAGTGACAAACGTAGGGGCAAACGCCCTTTTCGGCGCTATTTCCGGTTCGGCCTCTGCCGCCGCAGCAGCCGTAGGAAGTATGGTGGAAAAGGGCGAAGAGGAACAGGGCTATGACAAGGCGCTCTGTGCTGCCACCAATGGAGCTTCTGCTCCCTCAGGCCTCCTAATCCCGCCCTCCAATGCCCTGATCACCTATTCTCTGGCAGCCGGAGGCACCTCTGTGGCAGCACTCTTTATGGCCGGTTATATTCCGGGCATCATCTGGGCGGTGGCCTGTATGGCAGTTGCTGTGATCATTTCAAAGAAAAAAGGCTATAAGGGAATCCCTGGAAAATACGACTGGAAAAACCTGTGGGTCTGCACCCTCAGAGCCCTGCCCTCCCTTTCCCTGATCGTAGTGGTAATCGGCGGCATCATCGGCGGTGTGTTTACAGCCACAGAAGGCTCTGCCATTGCGGTAATCTACGCCCTGATCCTCGGCATCCTCTACCGCAACATTACTTTAAAATCCTTCTGGAAAATCGCAGTAGACAGCGCCAAGATGAGCGGTATGGTTGTATTCCTGATCGGCGTTTCCAATATCCTTGGCTGGGTCATGGCATTTACCCAGATCCCTCAGGCCATCTCCGACGCCCTCTTAGGCCTTACAAGCAATCCCATTATCATCCTGCTGATCATGAATGTCATCCTTTTAATCGCAGGAACCTTTATGGACGTAACTCCGGCTATCCTGATCTTCACTCCCCTGTTTCTTCCGGTGGTTAAGACCTTTGGCATGGATCCGGTTCAGTTCGGCCTGATCCTGGTATACAACCTCTGTATCGGAAATATTACTCCGCCGGTGGGAAATACCCTGTTTGTAGCCATCAAGGTCGGGCGAAGTTCCCTTTCCCGCGTCATGCCCTATATGCTCTGGTACTATGTGGCAATTCTTGTAGGGCTTCTCATGGTGACCTATATCCCTGCGGTGAGCCTGGGACTCCCTGCAATGGCCGGACTGATCTGACCGATATTTTTTCTTCCATAACATAAAAGACGGCTGGCGCAGCTATGTGGTGATCTCCACACAGCTCTGCGCCAGCCCTTTCGTATTCGTTCGTTCCGTATTCTTTATTTAGTTGTAACTATTCAGTTCTCATTCATCTTAGCCAGCTTTGCTGCCTGATCTGCGGCAATGCAGGCATCCAGGATCTCCTGGATATCTCCGTTTAAAATCTTATCCAGCTTATAAAGGGTCAGATTGATCCGGTGATCCGTCACACGGCCCTGTGGGAAATTGTAGGTACGGATTTTCTCCGAACGGTCGCCGGTACCGATCTGGCTGCGGCGCTCTGCTGCCTCTGCATTCTGCTTTTTCTCAAGCTCAATATCATAGAGCTTGGAGCGCAGGAGGCGGAAGGCCTTTTCCTTATTCTGAAGCTGGGATTTCTCCGTCTGGCTGTAGATTACGATTCCTGTGGGAATATGGGTAAGACGCACGGCAGAGTCTGTGGTATTTACACACTGCCCGCCGTTTCCGGAGGCACGCATTACGTCGATGCGGCAGTCATTCATATCGATCTGTACGTCTACATCCTCAGCCTCAGGCATCACGGCTACCGTCGCTGTGGAAGTATGGATTCGTCCGCCGGACTCTGTCTCAGGCACACGCTGTACCCTGTGCACGCCGCTCTCGTATTTCAGCTTGGAGTATGCGCCCTTTCCCGTAACCATGGCTACCACTTCCTTAAAGCCGCCGATCCCGTTTTCATTTAAGCTTACGATCTCCACCTTCCAGCGCTGGCTGTCCGCATAATTGGAATACATCCGGTACAACTCGGCAGCAAACAAGGCTGCCTCGTCTCCGCCTGCACCTGCACGGATCTCCAGAATGATGTTCTTTTCATCATTTGGATCCTTGGGAAGAAGGAGGATCTTCAATTCATGCTCCAGCTCCTCGATGCGCTTCTTTGCGTCAGACAGTTCTTCCTTCGCCATTTCCCGAAGATCTTCATCACTCTCCTCTTCCAGCATTGCAAGGCTGTCTTCCACATCCTGTTTCGCCTGCTTATACTGCTTATATGCCTCTACGATGGGAGCCAGATCCGCCTGCTCCTTCATCAGTCTGGTAAAACGCTTTGTATCCTGAGTCACATCAGGATCCCCCAGCATCAGCATCAGTTCTTCGTAATGGATCAGTATATCATCCAGTTTATCAAACATAATCTTCTCTCTCCTATCATCACGGCCTTTTAGCCTGCACCACCCGGTCCAGCCCGGCCATATCCTTTATCACCTTAAGGCCCTCAAAACCGGCCTGTTCAAAAAGCTCTGAAACGTCCTTCCCCTGGTCAAAGCCTATCTCCATATAGATCTTCCCTCCGGGCTTTAAATATGCCATGGAACGTTCTGCCAGAATCCGGTAAAATTTCAGCCCGTCCGCTTCCCCGTCCAGAGCCAGCCGCGGCTCATGATCCCGCACCTCAGGTTCCAGTCCTTCTATGACCTCTGAGGGGATATAGGGCGGATTGGACACAATAACGTCAAACTGCGCTTTGGGTTCCAGCCCTTCAAACATATCGCTTTTTATCAGCCGGAGCCGCTCCTTTTCTTCTCCCAGGATCCTTTCCCTGTTAGCCTCTGCCACCTTGAGCGCTTCCTTAGAGATATCAAGAGCGGTCACTGAGCGGTATTCCCCCAGTTTTACAAGGCTTATAGCAATACAGCCGGAGCCGGTGCACACATCCAGTATGGCGCTGTTTTTATCTCTGTTTTCCTCCAAAACACGCTCCACCAGTGTTTCCGTATCCTGTCTGGGAATAAGCACCCATTCATTTACCTTAAATTCCAGTCCCATAAAGCACTGGCAGCCAGTCAAATGTTGCAGGGGAATCCTCTCTGCTCTTGCAAGAACCGCCTGTTCATACTGTTCTGCCGCCTGTTTTAGCCTGTAAATTTCCTCTTCTCCACCAATGGCCTGTTTAAAAAGAGGCTGGTCTCTTCTGGTGAGAAAAGAGGCAAAATTCAGATCAAACGCCTCCAGCAGCAAAAGTCTGGCATCCAGCGCAGCGTCCGGCACTCCGGACTCTTCCAGTTTTTTCCTCCCGGACTCATAAAGCTGTCCTAAGGTCGTCTCTTCCCATACTCTCTCCGCACTCATTCTGTTTCCTTCCAGCCTGGGAAGTTTTCATCCAGGTACGCTTTCCAGTCAAAAACCTCTTCCACTGCCGCGATCGCCACTTCGATCATGGAGTCATCCGGCTCTGTGGTGGTCAGACCCTGCATCCACATGCCGGGACGGCTCAAAAGGTTTACAAGCTTACTGTCATGGCGGCCTGCAAATCGGAGAAACTCATAGGACACGCCTGCGATCACCGGTATCAGCACGATCCGGCTTAAAAAGCGCAGCCAGACTGTATCCGTACGAATCACCATAAAAAACAGGATACTTATGATCATTACAATCATGATAAAACTGGTTCCGCAGCGCTTGTGCTCCTTGGAGCTGCCCCGGACATTGGCTACATTTAAAGCCAGTCCATGCTCAAGACAGTTGATGCATTTATGCTCCGAACCGTGGTACATAAAGGTACGGCGGATATCCTCCATACGGGATACCAGTTTAATATAGATAATAAAAATCACAATGCGGATCACGCCCTCAAGAACCGCCATCGCCGTTTCCGAAGGGATAAAAGGCTTACAGATACGGGCGATCCCAAGGGGAAGCAGCATGAAAATGCCGATTGCCATAATAAAAGAAAAAATCATGACAACCGTCATAAGAATACTTTCCAGCTTTTCACCGAATACCCGGTCCAGCCACTGCTCAAACTTTCCCGGCTGAGCATCCTCATCATCCTCAAAAAAGCTGCAGGACCAGGTTAAAGCACGCATCCCCACCACCATAGAGTCTGCAAATTTGAAAACGCCGCGGATAAAAGGAAGGCCCAGGATGGGGTATTTCTCCGTAAGACTCACATACCGATCTCTTTTTACCTCAATCTCTCCGTCAGGCTTTCGGACTGCAATGGCGTAATCGTCACCGTTCTGCATCATGATGCCCTCGATCACCGCCTGACCGCCGATTCCAGAATATTTCATTGTATCATTTCCTCTCCCTGCCGCAGCAAGCTGCGGCTGTGTTTTGCCAAAAGAACACAAAAGGGCTGAGCCTGATCTCTCAGGCTCAACCCCTTGATTTTTTCTCGCTTATTACTGGGCGTTAATGCCATACTTACGATTGAACTTGTCAATACGTCCACGGGCAGCAGCAGCCTTCTGCTGGCCAGTATAGAAAGAATGGCACTTGGAGCAAACCTCAACGTGGATGTCCTGCTTTGTGGAGCCTGTTACGAACTCGTTGCCACAGTTGCAAACTACCTTTGCCTGGTAGTAATTTGGATGGATTCCTTCTCTCATTTTCATTCACCTCTCTGATTATTTGCGGTTTCCGACCGCGGCCTTGTATGCCAATCTGCCTCTGTACACTGCAGGCAGCCGGCCGGGGCCGTCACCAGAACGCACAGATATCAGCATCTTTTAAGTTATACACGCCCTTACCGCAAGTTCCTGACTCACGCAGGCGCTAAAACTGCTCTCCATATTCAGGACAGCTTAATCAGTATAGCATAGAATTTTTTATATTGCAAGAGGGAATGTGGCTGAGTTTTTGCATTTTTCCCGGCTTTCCACACCATTTTCAGGACTTACCCGCACTCTGCCATCAGTCGGCGGATAAACCGGCGGCGGGCCGGCTCCTGATCCTCCAGGCTTTTGAGCTTATCCGTGCTTTTAGCCGGAATCCAGGCCTTGTTTGTATTGTAATAGAAATTCAGCTGCTTCCAGTATTTTTCCGGAAAGAGGAACATACAGGCCAGACTCTTTCGCTCCCTCCGGTCCATAGGGCGCACCCGCTGGTAGGAATCCAGCATGGACAGGCCAAGCTCTGTATCCCAGCCATGCTTTTCCAGGGCTTTTCTCATCAAGCGGTAAAGATCTGATGCCTGGATTCCCAGATGCATCCGGTTATACTCCACAATGGCCGTATATCCCCGCCCCATGAGCACATGATGCTGGTCTAAGTCCCCATGGCAGAGAGAAAGGCCTGAAACAGACTCTGCGGACAGCTCTGCTGCCATCAACTGTCCATCTTCCTCTGCTATATGTTGTCCGGCAGCAGCTCTGTTTCTTCCCCAAAGCCTCATCATCTCATCCGCCGCTTCTTTTGCCTGCTCATAAAAGCCATTATAATTTCCAATGACGCAAAGCTCAAATTCCGTCTTTCCCCGTTTTCTGCGGATAAAGCTTCTGGCCTTCTGCATTTCCCTGATATGGCGGTTCATCTCCGAACCTGCCTGTTCCCTGCAGACCGAACCCATGCGCCATTCCTCCTGAAAGGGAATTCGGGCCAGCTGGGCATGGAGCATGGCAAGGCGGGCAATGGACTGACGGACCTCATAGCTGTCTCTTATATTACATTCCCGGTCGGAAAACCACTCCTTTAATATGTAGCGTGTTCCGTCTCCCGCCATAGTCAATAGCCCGCCTTCCCGGTTTCTCTCGTACCGGTCTGTCCGCAGGCTTGTACGGGTATCTATCATTCCCAGAATCTGGTCTTCTATTTCCAGTCTTCTCACAGTCCCCCTGTATTCCCGTAAAAGCTTAAGCCCCTGATCCGTCTCGCAGATCCAGGCCCCCCTTCCCTTTCTCACAGATATGATTTCCATTTCATATTGTTCCAGCGCTTCCAAATATCTGTCGATCATCCTACCCCTCCATCTGTGAAGTCTGCCCCCTGGCAGACGCTATTCTAAGCTTCAAACACATTCTAACGTATGTAATGCCAGATGGGATTATTACATATTTAAAATCTTCTTCCTAATAAAGAGGAAAAAATGGATTTGTCGAAAAAATCCAAACACGCTATACTGACTTCAGATGTTACGAGAAAGGAGCATTCAGCAATGAAAAAATTTTCAGTAGTAATCGCCGGAGGAGGAAGCACCTATACACCTGAAATTATCCTTATGCTTTTGGATAATCTGGACAAGCTTCCCCTTCGCTCAATCAAGCTTTATGACAATGATGAAGAACGCCAGAATCGTCTGGCAAAAGCCTGTGAAATCATTGTAAAAGAGAAGGATCCGGAAATTGAATTTCTGGCCACTTCTGACCCGGAAGCCGCCTATACAGATGTAGACTTCTGTCTGGCCCATATCCGTGTAGGACAGCTTCCAATGAGGGAAAAGGACGAACAGATCGCTTTAAAATACGGCGTCGTAGGCCAGGAAACCTGTGGCCCTGGCGGTATTGCCTATGGTATGCGTTCCATCGGAGGCGTTATTGAGAATATTGACTATATGGAGAAGTACTCTCCTAACTGCTGGATGCTCAATTACTCTAACCCCGCCGCCATTGTAGCGGAAGCATGCAGACGGCTTCGTCCCCACTCCAGAGTCATCAATATCTGCGATATGCCTATCGGCATTGAAAACAGCATTGCAAAGATTCTTGGCTTTGAAAGCCGTAAGGATATGACAATCCGGTATTATGGGCTGAACCATTTCGGCTGGTACACTTCCATTAAGGATAAGGATGGAAATGAATATATCGACAAGCTTCTGGAGCATGAATTAAAGTACGGAAATGTGGCGGCAAGTGAAAATGCCTCAGATTTTACGGATAACAGCTGGCTTGAAACAGCGCGCAAGGTCAAGGACATTGTAACTCTCGATCCAACCCATTCTCCCAATTCCTATCTTCAGTACTATCTCTTTCCAGATGATATGGTAGCACATACAGATCCGGAATACACAAGAGCCCGTCAGGTAATTGATACACGTGAAAAAAGAGTATTTGGAGAATGCGCCCGCATTGCTCAGACAGGAACCTCCGAAGGAACCAGCCTGCAAATTGGCATCCATGCCAGCTTTATCGTAGATCTGGCTACTGCTCTGGCCTATAATACCGGAGAACGTATGCTTCTGATTGTAGAAAACAACGGCGCTATTGAGAATTTTTCACCTGACGCCATGGTAGAAATCCCCTGTATCGTGGGCAAAGACGGATATGAGCCTTTATCCGTCGGAAAAATCCCTACTTTCCAGAAGGGGCTGATGGAAGAGCAGGTTGCTGTGGAAAAGCTGACGGTAGATGCCTGGATCGAGGGAAGCTACCATAAGCTCTGGCAGGCTCTTACCCTTTCTAAAACCGTTCCCAGCGCTAATGTGGCGAAGAAGCTGCTGGATGAATACATCGAGGCAAACAAAGGATACTGGCCTGACTTAAAATAAACGGAGGTACTGAAATGGTAAACATTGAAAAAATGGCTGAAACTGCCATGTACATCGTGACCTATGCAGGCACGGCTAAATCCTGCTATATGAATGGACTTTCCGAAGCTAAAAAGGGGAATTTTGAAAAAGCCCGCGAACTGCTGAAGGAAGGAGATAACAATATGGCACAGGCACACCAGTCCCATATTGGGGTTCTGGAAGAAGAAGTGACATCTCTTACTCCCCAGATTTCTCTTCTGATGTGCCACGCCGAGGATCAGATCATGGGAGCCGAAACTTTAAAAACCGTTATTATTGAACTCATTGAATTATATCAGAAAAAGGAGAATTAATTATGGAAATTCAACCACAAGATTATAATATCTGGGCCGGATCACAAACGAGAAACGGCTTTGCCGCAGATGAAATTATATCCAGTCTTCAGAAAGCCATACGCAGAGCCATGGAAGAACAGGCTTGCCAGTATGCTTATGAACTGTATGTATCTGGCCCTATTTTCCTTGAAAAGCTCTGGCGCAGACTTCTTACAATCTCTGTTGAAGACATTGGCTTTGGAAATCTGAACGCGGCTGTCTATGTAAACACTATGAATGAAATGCGCAAAAATTTCCCTTATGATGATGGCGATCAGCCTATGTACTTCATTCATGCGATCCGCATCCTGTGTTCCAGCAATAAAGACCGTTCCAGCGACTTCTTAAAGAACATTATCATCAAAGAGGCTGCTATGGGCAAAAAGCCTGAAATTATGGATCTGGCTCTTGACAAACATACGGTAAGAGGCAAAGCTATGGGTCGTGGTTCCAAACATTTCTTTGAAGAAGCCTGCAAGGTATTCCCACAAATCCCTGTAGACAACGACTATAGAGAACGCTACGGCAAAATTTTGGAGGAATATGATCCGTCAAAAAATGTTCCTGGCGCTTTCAAATATAATCCTGCTCAGGCATAAAACAGCCTGAGCAGCAGAAAGCACCTACATAAAACCCGGCAGTCCCGGCTATTGAGACGGACTGTCGGGTTTTTGTATGGGAATTTTATTTTACAAACGCTTTTCCATCTCTTCCAACCTAAGCACAGCCCCCAAAAGCGCTGTTTCAATCATAGAGCGGAAGGAATTCTGACGTTCCTCTGCAGATATCTTCTTTCTGGTGAGAGCATGATCGCTGACTGTAAGCAATGCAGCAGCCTTTTTTCCGCTTACCTCTGCCACATGAAATAAAGCAAAACTCTCCATCTCTTCCGCCACACAGCCCCACTGATCCCTGATTTTAAAATTGGCTTCTTTATCCTTTTTGTAAAAGCTGTCTGCAGTATGTACCTTTACCTGCTTTAAAGACTGCCCCAATGTTTCTGCTGCCTGGGATAAAAGTCCGTTTAAATCTTCGGAAGGAAAGGCTGTATCTCCTTCAAAACCACTGTAGGCTCTGGCAAACGATGATTCACTCCATGAGGAGCGGATCAAAAGCAGATCCCTCATGGCAACCTCTTCTGAAAAAGCCCCGCATGATCCTACTCGTATAATCGAATCTACGTTGTATTTACAAAAAAGTTCATGGGCATAGATACCAGTTGAGGGGCAGCCCATGCCGCCCCCCATAACAGATATCCTATGGCCCTTATACCAACCTGTATAACCGAGCATATTTCTCACCTGATTAAACAGTATGCAATTCTCCAGATATTCCTCTGCAATCAGCTTGGCCCTAAGCGGATCACCCGGCATTAAAACCACCGGCGCAATCTGTTCCGGTTCAGCTTCATTATGAATTGTCGCCATAGATTTATCCTCCTGTTATTTTTCCAAAAGCGCCTTAGCCTGCTTCAGAGCACCTTCTCCGTCAGCCATTGCGTAAGTACGCATATCCACCGCCTCTGTAGGAACTTCTACTGCTTCTGCAATTTCGTCTACAGCATGCATCAGCTGAGGGCCTACCAGACATACATCCCATTCGCCGGCTTCATCCTCTGCCGCCGCACTGCAGACTGCCTTGATCATCAGTTCTTCTCCCTGAGAAGCGGCATAATCCTTCATTTTTTTCACCAAAATCGAACTTGACATTCCTGCATTGCATACAACTAAAACCCTCATTTTCTTTTTCCTCCTGCTAAATTTTTATTTTATATTTCATTTCATCCTGAACAGATGATCTTATTCTTTCCAGTACATCAGAGGCCGTTTTTTCTTTCTGAAGCGTTTCTGCCAGAAACTGTTCTTTCCAAAACCTTCTGAAAAAACCATACAAAGCTTCCTGCTTTCCATAGTTTCCCGGAGCAAAAGCCGCTGCCATCATAACCCGGATATCAGACCGTCTGTTTCTGGCTATCACGAGACTGATTCCATCCTTAAGATCTTTTTTTTCGCGGGGATATAAAAAGCAAAAGCCATTTGCCACAGGACTTTTACTCCATGCTTCTTTTTCCGAAAATTCTCTTAAATGCTCCTTCCACGCTCGGACACACCCCGTATTTTCCAAATTTCTACATCCGGCGCCAGCCATTTCCTCCCAGGAGGGATCGCCCTCCAAAAACACCACTCGATCATGGTTAAAAAAACTTTCCAGAACAAACTCTGTCTGTTTCTTCAGAGAAAGATCCTCTATAAATCTCCAAAGCCTGTTACCCTCCTCCACCGAAAATGGAATTGTAAGGGTAATCTGCGGAATCGATGACTGTATATTAAGCGGCGTTACAGCCATTAAAATATCCGGTTCATTTTTCTCTATGGAAGATTCCAAAAGATATCCCGGACAAACTCCACAGATGCGAACATTCTCTGAAAAATTATTTCTGATCCAACGTGATACACTATAATAAAAGCTGCTGTCAGATCCTGTTACCATCTGAATGCTTACCCTGAGATGTTCACTGGGGCATCCAGCTTCTATATAACCGGATAAACGTCTCAATTCTGCCGGTGTAACATCCACGCCATATTTTTCTCTGATCAAAACACCCATAAGGAGCATTGCTCCAAAAGCCTCTCTCAGCGTATCCTGCTCTGCCTTTGAAGTAAACTCAAACAATTGCGCTTCCAGATGAATCCTGAGAATCAAACCTTTCAGATCTCCCACAAATGATCGATACAGATCTGCAGTCTCTTCCCGTTCTGAAAGCTTAATCTGATTCTGCTTCCACAGTTTCTCCTGAAAGCAGGCTGCCAGTTCTTCTGCCTCCTGATCCTCCATCCCTCCCTCTGCCGGAAAGCCTATCGCTTTCAAATAATCATAGAGAAAGGCAAAGTCACATGAATCCAGTTCCAAAAACAGACTTTTATCCATATACTGCAAAAAACCGGAAAGTTCATCTTCCGGAAGACTTCTGTCTTCCTTTTCCAAAAAATGTGCTTCCTCCCGTCTCATATTTACATAAAATATAAGCCAGGACGAAATATACAGTACAGGATCAGGAATTATCAGCTTTTTCTCTCGGCAGTATTGAACTGTATATCCATAAAATGTATATATCTCACCCAAATTGACAATCCCCTGCATCCAATGCATGAGAAGAGAATCCATCATCTGACCGCTGCTCATAATACAGCTGGAGATCAGGCGAAAGATCAGTCTTAAAATATCATACTCCTCCGCCTGAACATACAGACAATGACTCTTCATCACAAACTGGTTAAAGCCGCAGGTTTCACTCAAGGTATTTTTAAGATGTATAAAATCCTTGTATAGCGTCTGCTCCGAAACGCAAAAGCGATCTGCAATCTGATCCAGCCTGATTCCGGGGTGCCCCAGAACTCTGCCCATAATTGCAAGACGCCGTTCCTGAGGCGTGTGTATCTCCCATTTTATATCAGGATCCGCCTGATTTTCCAAAACGCTCATCATGTGATTCCGATATGCCTCTGGTATATAATACCCTTTCTTCTGCGAAGCACAGATGCGTATTTCATACTCCTTCATCCAACGGTTTATATCTGAAATGTCATTGCGTATGGTTTTTCCGCTGACACGCAGAAGTTCTGACAACTGATGACCTGCTACACCGCCCGGATGGCCCAAAATATAACGTACGATTGTTTTCTGACGTATTGACAGCAAGTGAATCCCTCCCTTTGCTGTCAATTATATCATATCTTTTCAGGACACACTACTAAATCCGAGTCTGTCTGAAAAGCTGTTTCTGTCACTTTCCTGCCATTTCCTTCTTCAGCTCATCTGCCTCCATCATTTTAAAGAATGGATAATAAATAACCGTCATAACGACTACGTTCAGCACAGACATAACGGCCGCTTTCCAGTCCAGCGTAAGTAAAAAAGCCTGAAAACCAGGAGGAAGAAATCCGGGGGCCTCCCACAGAGGCAGTCCCACCAAACCTGTAGACATTGCCAGATAATTCACTGCCGCAATCAGTACAGGGCCAAGTACAAACGGTATCATCAGAAATGGGTTCATGATGATTGGCGTTCCAAAAATAATCGGTTCGTTGATTCCAAACAGAGAAGGAATAATTCCTACCCGCCCAATGGTTTTTAAGGACTTCGCCTTAGAAAACATCATAAGAAGTACCAGTCCCAGAGTAATTCCAGAGCCACTTACCTGTAAAAATCCGTAATAAAAACCAAAGGTAAATACATGTGTCGGATCCTGTCCGGCAGCTACTGCTGCTGCATTGGCTGTAGCATTGGCGATTGCAAAAGGCGCCCACACGTTGGATGTGATCGCAGGACCGTGAAGTCCAAACATCCATAAAAGCTGTGTAAGGAACACCACCAGCATCACCATTGGAAGGCTGTCCATGGACGCAATGGCAGGAGCCAGCACTTTCATAATCACCTGCGGAAATACCATTCCTGCTATATTCTGGCACAAAGCTGCCACACCTGTAGCGACAAGAACCTCAATAATCAGTGGAACCAGAATAGAAAAGCTGTCTGCTACCATAGGAGGTACACTCTCGGGCATTTTGATCGTCAGGTGATTCTTATCACAGAATCGAGTAATCTCTACAGCAAAAATCGCAGAAATAATAGCAGTAAATAAGCCCTCTGCCGCCAAATATGTCACCATCCATGTTCCATCCTCTGTAACAGTTACAGATAACAGCAGATGAACCAGAATTGCAGAAGCACCAATCAGCGAATTCTTCAGCTTATAACGCTTTGCAAGAGAATTGGCAATGTAAAGCGCCGCATACAAAGACATTACGTTCGTTGTAAAATATGTGGGAAATGTAAGAATGTTGTTGTGGGCATTTACCCATTCCATCAGTCCTCCCCCTACCAGGTTGCCAATACCTGTAGGAACCAGGCAGAAGGAGCCGATGATAATGATTGGCACAATACCTACTATACCATCTTTCACGGCCTGAAGATGTTTTTGTTTCTCCAGAACACGTGCTATAGGCATCAGCCATTTTTCAAGCCACTTTTGAAGTCCACTCATAATGGAATCCCTCCTCAGATGTGTATTTTATCTAAGAGCGATTATAAAATAGGAGGGATTTTATCACAAATAATTAAATTCCTAACATAAAAGGTAAATTTATAAATATTAGATCTGGCTATTCCAGGAAAGATGATGCAGCTCTCCCGCCAGCTCCATCTTTTCAAATCCATTCTGGCGCAGGGCCTCATAAAGCACAATGGCGGCAGAATTGGAGAGGTTTAAGGAGCGGATATCGCCCCACATGGGGATGCGGATGCAATGCTCCTCATTTTCCACCAGGATTTCCTCAGGAATACCGGCGCTTTCTTTGCCGAACATCAGATAACAGTCCGGGCTGTAGCTTACGTCAGAATAAACCTTATGGGCCTTGGTTGTGGCAAAATACATATTGCCTGCAGCCTGTGGATTTTTTTCAAGAAAATCCTGGTAATCGCTGTATACGCTTACATCCAGCTTATCCCAGTAATCCAGTCCGGCCCGTTTTAAGGCCTTTTCATTGAGCTTAAAGCCCAAAGGCTCGATCAGATGGAGCCTTGTATTGGTTGCAACGCAGGTGCGGCCGATGTTGCCTGTATTAGAAGGCATTTCCGGTTCTAAAAGTACAATATTCATCATAGCTGTCACGCCTTTCCGTCATGGTTCTTTACAAAGCGCTCAATGCGGCCTAAGGCCTCTTTTAAGCTCTTAAGGGAGTACGCATAGGAAATACGCACAAACCCTTCTCCGCACGCTCCAAAGGCCGTTCCCGGCACCACAGCTACCTTTTCCTCTTTTAACAGCGCTGTGGCAAATTCCTCAGAGGTCATACCAAATCGGCTGATATTGGGGAAGGTGTAAAAGGCGCCCAACGGCTCAAAACAGTCGATCCCCATTTCCTTAAATGCATTTAAGAGGTACCGGCGGCGCTGGTTATAAGATTCACGCATCATTTCCACATCATTATCCCCGTCCCGAAGGGCAGCGACCGCCGCATACTGGCTGGTAGTGGGAGCACACATGATGGCATACTGATGGATCTTTAACATCTGCTTTAAAATAATCTCCGGAGCCGCCGCATATCCCAGACGCCAGCCTGTCATGGCATAGGATTTGGAAAAGCCGTTGATCAATACCGTTCTTTCCTTCATTCCGGGGAAGGAAGCGATGGTAACGTGATTATCTGTATATGTAAGCTCGGAATAGATTTCGTCTGAAATTACAAAAATATCCTTTTCCACCACAATCTTAGCAATCTCTTCCAGCTCATGACGCTCCATGATCGCTCCAGTGGGATTATTTGGAAATGGAAGAACCAGGATTTTCGTTTTATCGGTAATCTTTTCCAGAAGTTTCTCAGGGGTCAGTTTAAAATGATCCTTTTCCTCCAGTTCAATCACCACCGGCACACCGTCCGCCAGCACGGCACAGGGCACATAGGAAACATAGCTGGGCTGGGGAATCAGGACTTCATCCCCGGGATTCAACATGGCACGCATGGCTGCATCAATGGCTTCGCTGCCGCCCACCGTAACCATGATCTCTTTGTCTGAATCATAGCTTACATCAAAACGGCGGCTTAAATAACGGCTGATCTCGTCCTTTAAGGACTTAAGGCCTGCATTAGAGGTATAAAAAGTACGTCCTTTCTCCAGAGAATAGATGCCCTCCTCCCTGATATGCCAGGGTGTGTCAAAATCAGGCTCGCCTACGCCCAGAGAAATGGCTCCCTCCATCTCGTTTACAATATCAAAGAATTTCCGGATTCCAGACGGAGGGATACTTACGATCTTATCTGATAAGGGATTTCTCATGGGGTAATCAGCATCCTTTCATCCTGGACCGGCTCGCTGATAATAGTGCCGTGATCCTTATATTTTTTCAGTACAAAATGTGTAGCTGTGCTTAAAACAGCCTCCATGGGAGCCAGCTTGTCGGAAACGAACTGTGCTACCTGGCGCATGGTCTTTCCTTCGATAAATACGGTAAAATCAAAGGAACCGCTCATCAGATACACAGCGTTTACCTCGCTGTACTGGTAAATGCGCTCTGCGATCTTGTCAAAGCCCATGCCCCGCTGAGGCGTTACCTTTACCTCGATCAGCGCAACTACCTTTTCCTCACTGGTATTATCCCAGTTGATCAGGGTATGATAACCGCAGATAATATGCTCTTTTTCCATATCTGCAATCTCATTTGCCACTGCAATCTCACTTTCACCCAGTAAAACCGCCAGATCCTTTATATCGATCCTACTGTTTTTTTCAATCACCGCAAGAATTTTTTCTCTCATAACCATCCTCCATTCTGCTAAAAAAATCCCCTGAGGGCATATATTACAGTCCCAGCTTTAAAAGCTCATCCGGCTGGGGACGCTCCAGATATCCGGCTGCTTCCTCACCGTGGCGGAGCTTTCTTGCAATGCCTTTTTCCGCCCATCCGATCACTGCCGCCGGAATCCCCGCCTGCTTTAATTCCCGCACCAGGCGGCTGCCGCTGTCTGCCGCAAGGAGCACACAGTTTTCACTGTAAAGCCGGTAGGGATTTAATTCAAACAGCTCACAGACTTCGATTGCCGCCTGATGGACAGGGAAAAGGCGCAGATCCACGTCCAGTCCTGTGCAGTAGATGCCTGAAAAATTCCAGAGTGCTGCCAGTACGCCGCCTTCCCCTGCAAACTCCCAGGCTGTAACCGGACTTTTTTTTTCCGCTGTCGCCTGATCCAGCCAGCTTTTTACCGAATATTCCTCTTCTTTCAGTTCTCTTAAAAATGAGGGAGCAAATCGCCTGGAAAGTATTTCCTTTTTTGCTTCCAGGATGCGTCTGGCTCCTGCCAGACCGGCAGAACCTGCAAAAATCAGCTCCTGTCCCGGATTTATATGGCCGTCCCGCTTTTCAAAGCCGCCCGGCCCCTGCCCTGCTGTTCTCATTGAGCCACCTCCCCTGATGGGGCGGGAACTCCCGGGCCACCTCCCGGAGCTGCTGCGCTGCCTCCGGCCTCTGGCGATGCTCCGGGGCCTCCACCGGAAACTGCTCCGCTGCTTCCTCCTGCACCCTCCGGTGCTCCCGGACCGCCTGAGGCCGCCCCGCTGCCGCTTGTGCCGCCTGCTGGTGCTCCCGGGCCGCCTCCCGGGACAGTTCCGCTTTCTCCCGGCATTCCGGGGCCGCCTGCCACATTTTCTGCACCGGGTGATTCAGGAGAAGTATTTTCCCCTGCTCCGGCAGTCTGTCCTCCTGCGGGATCGGTCTGCACAGGCGCATTGACCGGCGCTTCCGGACCCACACGGTAGACTGCCTTTGAAGCATTATAGGTATCTTTATTTAACAGCGTGCGCTCCGTCTCCACACCGTCTACCGTAACCACCTTCCACAACCGGGATCGCAGTCCGGTATGGGAAGACTGCACCCGAACCTTCGCTCCGGGAGCCAGAGTATTGTCAACGATCAGCTGAGGTTCACCGGGACTGGTAGTACCTATGGTTTCTGAGATATACTCCACCTTTCGTCCCTCCGGCCGCGTTTCCTTTCCATAGAGGGTAAAGGTCAGCTTTTTCCCGGAAGTATAGGCTTCTACGTAGATGGGAGTACTGTAATTATTTTTAATTTTAATATCCTTATAGGTTCCCGCAATGGCTGCATCCATGGAAGGCTCCACATAGGTAACGATCATGGAATGGTTCTGCCTCTGAACAATTTCCACCTCTGCTTCCAGAGACGCGCCGTACAGCGTGGTCGCGATCTGGCAGACGCCTCCTCCGATACTGTCTACCACCTTGCCGTTTTCATATGCGGCTGCAGTCTTGTATCCATTGGAAGTTGTAAAGGGCTGCAGGCACTCATAGCCAGAAAGCACTTCTCCGGGCATCATTACCCTGCCGTTGATCTTGGCCGCTCCCACGGAAAGATTGGTGGAACGGGCTGCTCCGCTGCTGGAAAAGTCTGTGGTACAGGTGCCCAGCACATCCTGGATGGACGCCAGTTCCTCCGATGTGATCTCCGGCTCCTGCTCCGTGATCACCGCGTCCGCCCGGACTGTTCCCTCCTGCTGTCTAGCCAGCGCCTCATTCAGCGCCTGAACCGTAGCTTCCGTATCAACCGCGCGGCCGGAAACTGCCTCTGTAATCACAAAAGCGCCGTTTTCCCGGCGTATGGAGGCATTCTGAGGCTGCGTCAGGATATCCTGGCTGTGGGTATCCACAAAAGCTGTTACCTTCTCAGGATCTACTGCTGTTTCAACCGCAAGCTCTACCGGAGCCCGGGCAAGATCTTTCTTTACCATATACTGGCGGATCAGGCTGCCTCCGGCGTACTCCTTAAGCGTTTCCTCAATCTGGTTCTCATTGCTCCAGTAAAGTCCCAGCTCCTTTGCCGTGGTCTCCTTCTCCTGTCCGTCCAGGGTCAGGATAACCGGACAGTTTCCCAATTCCTCCTCATAAGTCTCTATTACATCACGGGCCTCCCCACAGGTTTTTCCTGCCAGATCCTGCCCCTGTACACGAATCCCGTCGGGAAGTACAGGAGCCGCCATGGCTGTACCAGGGAAGGCCCACACTGCCCCGGCTGCCGCCAGGACAGTCAGGGCTGTTTTCCACATTTTATTTTTCATTCTCACATATCCTTTTCATTCCGGAAGCCATTTTTCCGGCATTTTGGCCCGTATCACAGATCCTTTAATACATCAGTGCACTTAAAGCCATCGGTACGATCATAGCCAGTACCAGGATCACAACAATAATGGTTGAAATGATCTTCTTTGTCTTATGGTCTCTCATGTTCAGCATTTTTTCACCTCTTTTAATCCTGCGATCCCTTCCTTCTGCCGGAACCGCCCACAAAACCGTTATATGGGGAAGACAGAGAATGCTCTGTAAGTCTTCCCCGCTGCAGAATGATCTGATCAATCAGTCTGGACGCCTCGCTTCTGCTTAAAGTATCCGTCTGCAGAGTTATGTCTATTCTATGACATTTTATCAAATCCTGCAAGTATTCTTTTTGCCTTTTTGTAGCGGGCTGCTCCCGTTTTGCCTTGTGGATCAGCGGACATGGAACAAAAAGCTCCTCCCGTTCCTTCCCATAAAGGGCCTTAAGCTTTTCATAAAGCAGGTGGGCTGATTCTGCATCCGCTTCTGCCCGATGAGCAGCAGACTGGGGAATCTGAAACCAGGTACAGGAAGCGGATAAATTCTTTTTCTCATCCGGCGGCATCAGATGACGGCACAGCGTCAGGGTATCGACCGCCTCAAACTCACATTCCAACCGGCTGTTTACTGCTGCCTGCTTTAAAAATCGGTAATCAAAGAGGATATTGTGGCCCAAAAGCGGAAGACCTTCACAAAAGGCCAAAAGCTCTCCAATCACATTTTCCATGAGAGGCGCTGTCCGTACCATCTCATCTGTAATTCCCGTAAGCTGCGTAATTTTCTCTGAAATAGGCCTTCCAGGATTGATCAGCGTCACAAACCGCTCCCGCACCGTTCCGTCAATCACCTTTAAGGCCGCTGCCTCTGTAATTTTTTCCGTCTTTGATTCCAGACCGGTCGTCTCCAGATCAAGGGCAATATAAGAAGTCATCATCATGCCTTACCTCCATCAAAAACCACCGGTTCTTCGCAGGACGGGCAGTATTCCTTTAAAAAGCATTCCCCGCATTTGGGTTTTCTGGCCGTACAGACAGTTCTTCCCAATGTAATAATATGAATATTCCACAGAATCCAGTGGTCCTTTGGCAGCACCTTCATCAGATCATACTCCACCTTTTCCGGCTCCTCCTCCAAGGTCAGGCCCAGCTTTCGGGAAATCCGCTTTACATGGGTATCCACCACAATGCTCGGCACATGATAAACATTGCCCCGGATCACATTAGCTGTTTTCCTTCCCACGCCTGCAAGGGAGGTCAGATCCTCCAGCGACTCCGGTACCTCTCCTGAAAACCGTTCCAGCAAATCTCTGGCGCAGAGAATGATATTCTTTGCCTTATTATGGTAAAACCCGATGGAATGGATATCCTGCTCCATCTCCTTTACATCCGCCGCGGCAAAGGCTTCCAGAGAAGGGTACTTCTGAAACAGGTCGGCTGTTACGATATTTACCCTGGCATCCATACACTGGGCGCTTAAAATCACGGCGATCAGCAGCTGCCACGGTGTTTCATGGTTCAGATAACAGATCAGCTCCGTGCCGTATTCCCGGTCCAAGGCTTCCAGTATATGAGCAACCCGCTGGCTGCGGGCCGTTTTTGTCTCCCTTTTTATCTTTGGCATATAAAACGCTCCTCATTCCTTATATTTCAGTCCATTTCAGTATACGGCATATGATGCCGGTTTTTCAAGCTTCTTTTATATTGTAGCCTTTGCAAAAAGCACCACCCATCTGAGATAATCCCAGACAGGCAGCGCCTTTTCCATAATCTTTAAAATATGTATTTTGCGTACCGGACGCCCTCTATGGCCTCCATCTGCTTAAGCACCATATCCCGGCTTTCCCATTTGAACCTCTTCAATCTCCAGGCCATAACCCGAGATCCTCTGTGCAATATCAGAAATCGTCACTGTACCGTTAAACTCTACATAGACGCCGCAGTACACATCCTCCAGAATAAATTTATATTCCAGCTTCTTAAACCGTGCCATAATCAGATATACTGCAAGCGTAGCCAGAATTCCTGCGCTGTAAAAGCCAATGCCGCTGATTACCTGAGCTCCCAGCCTGGCCGGATCTCCGGTCTGAAACGCCTCCTGCATATAGTGGCCCATAGCCATCACAATGGCGGCTCCCATACATACCAGCATATAGGTTCTCCTGCCCGCAGCTGCTGGGCCTGGGCATTGAGCTGGTAGCCCAGTTCCCTGGCGGCCTGCTCCACTAACTGGATCTTTTCAGCACTCACATTTCCCCTTTTATTTAATACATTAGAAACTGCGCCGTGGGATACTCCGGCACGGGCTGCTATATCTTTAATCGTTGGCATATCAGCCTCTGTCTCTCCTTCTCAAAAATACATTTTAGCAAATCTCAACCCGAACCATCCTTGCATTATAGGTCAGCGGGTCGCGGTTTTTATAGTCAAACAGCAGAAAACTTCCGTCCCCCGCCGGCTCCAGATGGGCCATCTTTGCCAGCTGGCGGGAATCATATCCCGTATAATCCGGAAGCAGGCAGGGGCAGTCCTCCTCCTGCCTGAAAAAACGCCGGATCTGCTCCTTGAAATGTGAAAGATTCCTGGCAAAGGAAGGACGGCTTTTGATATTTTCCCGGAGGTACAGATCGGTCATCAGAGCATCTCTGTACTGCTCACGCTTTCTCTCTGCATCTGTTCTGCTGCCGTCAGAAAACATTTCCTCTGCCTGCTCCCACAGGATCTCATACCGTGCCAGACGGCTGTGATTTACGCCGCCATATCCCTTCTTCTGGTAAAATCCGGCCAAATCCAGAAACATTTCATAGGGCGTATCAAATTCCTGCCTCAGCTGCTCCAGTGTACAGGTAAACTGGCGGCTGTTATAGTAGACTTCCACCATCTCTTCCACAGCCTTTAACTCCAGGATATCTCCATAAGAAAGCCATCGGGTGGACAAGACCTCATAGGGCGGGGAAGATGAATATAACAGCTCACAGGCAGGAATCATTTCTTCCATATAGGAGCCTTTTAACACCTTCAAAAATCCCAGCTGCAGCTGTTCCGGCTCCATATCATATACCTCATTAAAGGATTTTCTAAAGCTGCTTAAATCCTCATGGGGAAGGCCTGCGATCAGATCCAGATGCTGGTGGATGTTGTGCTGGCTGTTGATCTGATGAGTAATCTTTCTTATTTCTGCGATATCCGTTTTTCTGCGGATTGCCGAAAGCGTGTCCGGATTGGTGGACTGGACTCCTATTTCCAGCTGAATCAGTCCCGGACGCATGGAAGAAAGGAGGTCCAGCTCCTCCTGATCCAGAAGATCTGCTGCGATTTCAAAATGGAAGTTCGTAATGCCGTTGTCATTTTTCCGGATAAACTGCCAGATTGCCATGGCGTGGGATTTTTTACAGTTAAAGGTCCGGTCCACAAACTTTACCTGCGGTACTCTGGCATTTAAGAAAAAGAACAGCTCTTCCTTTACCCGTTCCAGACTGCGGAAACGGACGCTCTTATCAATGGACGACAGGCAGTAAGCACAGGAAAAAGGGCAGCCTCTGCTGCTCTCATAGTAAATAATCCTGTGTTCCAGTTGTTCCATCTCCAAAAATCCATAGGGAAAGGGGATCCGGTTCATATCCATGGGCGGACGGATACCGGTGTCATAAACGGGCCATCCTGCCTGTCTATCACCGCCCGCAAAAGTGCCCCAGGCTGCGCCGTCTTTATTGCCCGGCCTGTCCAAAAATACCAGTCCGGGAATCCCCTTTTGTTTTATTTCTTCCAGATATCCACTGAAGGAGGCTCCTGATCCCTCCTTTTCCACCAGAACCTGTAAAAGCTGTGCAAAAGTTTCCTCGCCTTCTCCCTTCATCACCAGATCCACCACAGGCTGTTCCCTTAAAATCTCCTCACCGCAGTAGGATACCTCAGGACCTCCAAGCCATATCTTCACTTCCGGGAGCACCTTTTTTATATCTGCCAGAAGACATTTTATATAAGAAATATTCCATATATAGCAGGAAAAACCGATCACATCCGGCTTCCTGCAGTACAGATCTTTAAGAATCTGTTCTAACTGGTGGTTGATGGTATACTCCGCCAGCTCGATCTGTATCTGTTCTCTTTTAAAGCCCTGCTCTGCCAGCATCTTCTCACCGTAAGCCTTCAGGCTGTAGATCCCCAGATTGGAATGGATATATTTGGCATTTACCGCTGCCAGAAGAACCTTCATTTTCCCTAAACCTCTATTTCAATTTTACGCCCTGTAGGCTGATACTGATAATACCTTACTCCGGCTGCATTGAGCATCCGCTTGGAAGCCCGCACGGCAGGCGTATCGGCATACTTGTCTTCCCCATAGACAATCGTTGTAATTCCCGCCTGAATAATGGCCTTGGCACATTCATTGCAGGGGAAAAGGGTCACATAAAGCTTGCTGCCCTCCAGGCTTCCGCCTCTGTAATTTAAAATGGCATTCAATTCGCTGTGGGTAGAATAAAAGTATTTTGCATGGTAGGGATCGTCCGCCTCATGCTCCTTCTCCCAGGGAAATTCGTCATCTGAACAGCCCTTGGGGAAACCATTGTAGCCCATAGAAAGGATCTTGTTGTCCTGGCTTACGATACAGGCTCCCACCTGGGTGCTGGGATCCTTAGAGCGTTTCCCCGACAGACAGGCCACTCCCATAAAATATTCATCCCATGTAATATAATCCTCGCGCTTTCCCGACATACGTTTCCTCCTGTTTCGTATATTTTCTCTCTGCATTCCACTATATAATAGATTGGGGGAAAATGCAAGGATGGAGAAGGTTTGTAGATGGGCTCTACACCTGTGAATGAATCAGCCTCACTGCCCACTCTGCATCCTTTTTATCCACATAAAAGGAATATGTAACCAGAAGCCTGTTATTTCCCAGGCTTCCAAGTCCGGCCTGATCAAACGGATTTCGTCTTGAATCATCCCGGGCCCGAATCTTGTATTCTATATGATTTTCATTCAGAATTTCCTGTACCCGTTCCTTCTGGAAGCTGTCTGAGGTGGAATATACCAGTTCTGTCTTTCCAGTGAAAAGGCTCATGCATTTCTCCTCCTTCTGTAATCGTTCTTTCATTAAAAAATACCATATTTCATCCAGAATGTTAAGGGCATTCATTTAAAAACCCTTCTTAAATACAGACAGCCGAACCCGTTTTCACCACTGGTCCGGCTGTCTGTATACATGATTTTATTTCTGTTTCTCCACCGTCTTCGTCACGATCACATCGGAATCGTATCCTAAAAGTCCTTCTATCACTACAGTCCCTGCTTTCACTGGTGCGGTGACGCGGCATCTGCGGATTTCTTCCATGGCGTCAAAGATCCTTGCCTTTGGTATGGGGGTCGTGAGGCGGACACTTGTAAGGGGCAGCTCTCCTCCCTCTACCGAAATGGAGGTTGCGATATTTCTTCTGGGATCGGTGAGCTCCTGCTCCACATAAGCTTTCCCTCTTGGACAGGCTGCTCCTTCTATGGAACGGATCCGGCAGGCTCCATCCTCCGTTTTCTCAAGTTCTGCTGTGATCTCACAGCCATTTGGACAGATAATACAGGTAAATTCTCTTACCATTCCACACTCACCTCCAGTTCTTTACAGCCTGACAGCTTCTCTGCCTTTAATGGGATCTGAATCATTTCTGCCGGAATGGCTTTTTTCATCTTTTTAAAAGCCACCTCCGTTCCATCCTGACGTACTACGATACGGCAGTCCTTAAATGGCCTGTTTACACGCAGTGACAATCTGCAGTCCTCTTTTCCGGAAATACGCTGCGGCACTGTGTGATTGATAAAACAATCGGTACGAATCACAACGGGACACTCCGGCAGACATCCCTTATCTACATATTCCGCTGCAGCATCCGCCAGCCGTTCCGCCTCCATGGACACAAAGTCTACCAGATCATGGACGTGGAGCACATTTCCTGCTGCAAAGATACCGGGCCTATCCGTCTGGAAATACTCATCTACTTCTGCGCCCTTCGTTCTTCCATCCAAGGTTACGCCGGCATCCAGGGAAAGCTCATTTTCAGGAATCAGGCCTACCGACAGGATCAGCGTATCGCAATCATACTCTTTTTCCGTTCCAGGAATCGGTTTCATATGCTCATCTACCTGAGAAACCGTCACACCGGTCAGACGTTTATCCCCGTGGATGGCTGTAACCGTATGGCTCAGATAAAGGGGGATTCCATAGTCGTTTAAGCACTGCTCAATATTTCTGGGAAGGCCGCTTGGATATGGCTGGATCTCAAATACAGCCTTTACATGGGCTCCCTCTAACGTAAGGCGTCGTGCCATAATCATACCGATATCACCTGAACCCAGAATCACCACTTCCTTTGCAGGCATCCGGTTATACAGATTGATATATGCCTGAGCCACTCCTGCAGTAAATACGCCTGCGGGCCTTTCTCCCGGAATCCCCAGAGCCCCGCGGGTGCGCTCTCTGCAGCCCATAGTAAGGATCACTGCCTTCGCCTTCCACTGCTTTAAGCCCTGAGGCGTAGCTGCAGTAACCACATGTTCCTTTGTCACCTCTAAAACCGTGGCGTCCGTCAGATAGGGAATCTTAAGTTCATGCACCCGGTCGATAAATTTCTGTGCATATTCCGGGCCGCTTAGGGTCAGGCCAAAGCGGGTCAGGCCAAACCCGTCATGGATACACTGGCGCAGGATACCGCCCAGATGTTTCTCCCGCTCCAGAATCAGAATATTCGTAATCCCTTTTTCATACAGCCGCACTGCTGCCGCCAATCCTGCCGGACCGCCGCCCACTATGACTGCATCCACTGCTTCACAGACGATCTCATGCTCTAACTGTCCCATATCCTACACCTCCCGAACCTTTCCGAACAATACCTGTGAACCTTCCCGCTCATACTGCACCTGGGTTTCTTGTTTACCCAGCTCCTGTTCGATGAGCTGCTCGATCCGCATCTGGCAGTAACCGCCCTGACAGCGCCCCATCATGGAACGTGTCCTGTATTTGATGCCTGTCATGGTATCCACTCCCAGAGGATTATGGATAGCCTTTAAAATTTCCGCCTTCGTAACCTTCTCACAGCGGCAGATCACCTCTCCATAATCTGGATCTTCTTCAATCAATCGGGCCTGTTCCTCCATGGAACATTCCTCAAAGCGGCGGATTCCCTTTCTTTCCGGATTAAAATCAGGATTCTCTTCCAGTTTTTCCCTTTCCTTCATCATTTCAATGGCATACCGCGCAATGGGTACTGCTGCTGTCAGTCCCGGAGACTCTATTCCTACCAGATTGATGGCCCTGGGCGCAAGATCATCCCGTATCTCAATCTTAAAATCCTGGATCACTCCCTGATTATCCACCCATTTTGGAAGGATACCGGAATAATTGCGGATATAATCCTGCTTACGGATACAGGGCCACAGATCCGAAGCGCTGTTAGCCAGATAATCCATATTTTCCTGCGGCACTCCATAGTAGGTGAAATCCGTCACCAGATCCGCATTTGGCCCGATAATAACATTTCCGTCTGTGGTATTCGTCACATGAATTCCCATATATGTATTGCTTGGAACCGGATAAACGGGCATAGGAAGCAGCGGGCCGGTACGCTTATCCAGAATAATGTAATCGCCCTTGGAGCCGATGATATGGTATCCCGTAATTCCTAGGAGATCGGAAATTTTTCCGCATCCAAGGCCTGCACTGTTTACCACCCAGCGGCTGTAAAAGGTTCCCCCGGAAGTGGAAATACAGTAATTTCCGTCTCCGTCCCGTGAAACATCCATTACTTCACATCCAAAATGATACTCAGCCCCGTTCGCATGGGCATTTTCTGCCAGGGCAATGGTATAGCCAAAGGGATCTACAATCCCGCTGTTCTTTGAATACATGGCAAATTTTCCCACTACCGCAGGTACCAGCTCGTGGAGACGTTTTTCGTCAATGAGCTCTAATCCTGAGGCCCCATTGTCCTCTCCCTGGCGGATCGTGCGCTTTAAGGTCTCCATGTCCTCATCCGTATTGCCGACCAGCACCTTTCCACAGCGGATAAAGCGAAAATCCAGTTCCTTAGCCAGGTCTCCCATCATCCGGTTTCCCTCTACGCAGAGCTTTGCCTTTAAACTTCCTCTGTCATAAGCAAAGCCGCCGTGAACCACGCCAGAATTGCGCCCGCTGGTCTCATTGCAGACATCCAGATTTTTCTCCAGAACGCCGATCCTTAAACGATATCGTGACAGCTCTCTGGCAACGGCGCTCCCCACTATGCCTCCGCCGATGACGAGCACATCATATAGTTCTTTCATGTTCCTGCTCCTCCTTTTATTGGGTGAATATTCATCCTATAAATTATAGTTTATTTTTAGCATATTGGCGGGAATAAGTCAATGTGTTTTGAGGTATTTCAAAATATTTATAGGATGAATATGGTTCGCAAACAAAAACCCTGCCGCTTCCATTCCAAAGGGCAGGGAGAATATTTGAACCAGCCTAAAATATTCACGGCAAAACCGTGAATATGGCTGAAAACCACATAGTTACTGTATTTTAATTGCATATTACTTTTCACTTTTTAAGTGAACGGAAAAAGAGCATCCATTTGTGGTAAAATTAAGGTGATGGTGTATAAATAAAGTTGACACCCTATTCTCAAGGATTTTGATATATAATCATAATCAATACGAGAACAGGAGAAAAACCTATGGCACAGAATCAA